>JAYUBF010000351.1:0-9403 GCA_043741435.1 Myxococcales bacterium | reverse complement strand
GCGTCGAGCCCGCTCTCGCAAGCAGCGACCACAACTCTTGGACGATCTGGAGCGCCGCTACCGCCAGGCCATCCAGGTGTCTTAGCGGGTCGTTGTTTCTTTTTGGCCTCTGGGGCTTTTTGGCAGCCGACGTTTCATCGGTAGTACGGTGCACGCGTGCGTGTCCTGCCCGAGATCCTGCTCCGCGCTCCGTTGCTCCCGGTCGCCGCGCTGCGCGATCCAGCCGCGGGGCTTCGCGATGCCGCCTTGGGGCGAGCCGCGCTTCGGCTCGCGAGCCCGGCGCTCGCGCAGCACGCTGACGAGCGCGCCGAAGTCGCGTGGCGTCGCTACGGGAAGCGCGCTGCGTATCGTGCCACTCCGCAAGGTCTGCTCGCGGGTGTGATCATGGCGCGCTGCACCGATGGCGCCTCCGCGATCGCGCTCGGCAATCCCGAGGCGCACCTCACCATTCGTTATGCGCGCATCTCCACGCTCGGGAATGCTTTGCTAAGGACGGGCGCCGGCTGGCGCGACGCGAAGCTGCGCATCTCGCCATCGCTGCTGCGCCACGGGCAGCAGGTGAGCTGGCTCGCGTTCGGCGACGACGCGTACGCACGCTGTTTGCACGCGGAGGTCGAACCCGTGATCGCGATGGTGCTCGCACGAGCAACCGTGTGGGTCGCTGCGCCTCGTCTTGCCAAGCAGCTCGCTGCGATCGTCGGAGACGCCGAAGACGCGCGCGGCATCCTGCTCGAGCTCGTCGCCGATGGACTGCTCCACCACGACCTCGAGCCGCCCCTCGTGGGACCGCCTCCCGCCGCGTGGGCCCAGCGGCGGCTTCGTGCGCTCGCGCCGGCGACGCCACTTGACCCCTTCATCGGCAGCGTTGGTGCGGCGGAGCACCTCGAGCACCTCGCGGCGGCGTGGCGGGTGTTGCCCGGTGCCGACGACACCGGCGTGGCGTTGGCCACGCTACGCCACACCGCTGCCGCAACGCCTCTCATCGCACGCGCGCCACTCGAGCGGGCGGCCCAGTGTGCGCCCTTGCTGTTTGCGCTCGCCGATGCGCTGCATCCACCGTTGGCCGAAGCCGAGCTCTCGCGCGGCGTCGCGCAAGCGTGCGAGGCCGCAAGCGCGCTGGTGGGCGAAGGCCTCCTCCCCATGTCGGCGTTGCACTTCGGCCACTACGGCGTGCGCGTCGATGCGCCGGCTGCAGCGGATCCCAAGGTCGCAAACGCGACGATCGTGGAATGGCTGAGCGGGGCAGTCATTGCGTGCGCACGTTCGGCGCAAGAGGAGCTCATCCTCGACGAGGATCTGCACGGTCGGTTGCCGCCGCACGTCACGCCGGCGACGTTCGAGCTCCATGTGCAGCCCTGCACGCCGCCACCGGGCGGACGCGAAGGGGACGATTGGCTCCTCGGGTTGCACGGTCCCGCGGGATCGAGCTGGGGGCGTTTTCACGACGCGCTCGGCGCGCCCATGCACGAGGCGCTCGCTTCGTTGCGCGCGGCGGAGCGAGCGCTCGACGGAGATGCTCTCCGGCTCGACGTCGCGTACGCGCCCTCGCGAGAGCTCGCCGACCTGTGTCAGGTCCCCGCCCTGCGCGACGCCGCGCTCGCCTTCACCTCGTGGCCCGAAGGTGACGGTGTGCGTCCGGCGGATTGTGCGATCGCCAACGAGCCGGCAGGACCTGCGCATCTCGGCGTCGCCGCAGCGGGACACGCGATCGTGGTCTCGCCGCTGCACCGCGTTCGCTCCACCACGGCTGCCCCGTCGGTGTACGAGGGCCTCCTCGCCGACACACTGCTGCGCCAACACGCGACGTGGGCGTTTGGCTGGGGACCACTGCGACGAGCCCCGTGGCTCCCTCGCGTGCGCCTGCACGGCTTCGTGGTCGCGCCCCAGAGCTGGGCGCCCCCGGAGCGCTCCGACGACGACGCACTGCAACGGTGGCGCGCAGATCAACGCGTGCCGCGCTGGGTGCAGGTCGGCGCCGAGGACGTGCTGCTTCCACTCGATCTCGACGATGCCTCGGATCGCGCGACCCTGCGCGAGCTGCCCGCCAACGAGCGCGTCTACGAGATCTGGCCGCCGCTCGGGCGCGAACTCGATGCCAGTGGCCGCCGGGTCGAGATCATCGCTGCGGTCGTGAACGATACCGATGCGTGGCACCGTCGCAACCAGCGGTTGGCCTCGCTCGCCATCGCCGAGCCGCCGGCCGAAGGTGCCCGTGCCAGCGGATGGCGAACGATCAAGATCTACGCACCGTCGGCGAGCCACGAGGCGATCCTCGCGGAGGTGGTGGTTCCCTTCGTGCGTAAGCAGAAGGGCATCACGACGTGGTTCTTCCTGCCGTACGCCGATGCGCTCGGCGATCACCTGCGCGTGCGCTTGTGCAGCAAGACGGACGGGACGACGGATGCGATCGTGAATCGCTTCGTGAAGCATCTGAATGCCGCGATCGACGAGGGACGGCTCGTCGCGGTCGAGGTCGGCGCGTATCGACCGGAGCACGCGCGCTATCGTGATGCGCTACCGGCCGTCGAGAAGATCTTCGCTTCGGACTCGCAGCTCGTCGTGGACCTGCTGCAAGCGCCGCAGGAGATGCCGCCCGAGTGTGCGTTGGTGTGCAGCTATCACGCGCTCTCGCTCGGGCTCGGCTTGCAGCACGCCGATCGGGTGCGGCTCGCTACCGAGGCGCTGGCTGCTTACGATCTCGACGAGCAACTCGTGCGGGACGAGCTGGCACCCGGCTATCGCTCGCTGCAGAAGCCCTTGCTCGCCCTGCTCGCCGACCTCCCGGCGCCCTACCGCGCGCACGCGCAGCGCGTGAAGAGCGCGCGGCTGTCGCGTGCCGCCAGAGACGCGCTCGGGCCCACGCTGTTGCACCTGTCGTCGGTGCGAATGTGTGGCGGGGAGAGGGATCGCGAGCTGCGCTCTCTCTATCTGTGGATGCGAGCGCTCGCGAGCCTAAAAGCCACCGAGACGGCGAAGCGCAGGCCGAAGCGCTAGCGGATTCCGCCGCGGCCGGTCCAACCGAACTGCGCGGACTCGCCGAGCTCCTCTTCGATGCGGAGCAGGCGGTTGTACTTGGCGACGCGCTCCGAACGGGCGGGCGCGCCGGTCTTGATCTGACCGCAGCCGGTGGCGACGGCGAGATCGGCGATGAACGTGTCCTCGGTCTCGCCCGAGCGATGCGACATCACGCAGCGCCAGCCCGCGCGGCCGGCCATCGCCATGGCCGAGAGCGTCTCGGTGAGCGTACCGATCTGGTTCACCTTGACGAGGACCGCGTTCGCCGCCTGCTCCTCGATGCCGCGCTTCACGAAGGCGGGATTCGTGACGAACAAGTCGTCACCGACGATCTGCACCTTGTCGCCGATGCGCTGCTGCAACAGCTTCCAGCCGGCCCAGTCGTTCTCGGCAAGGCCGTCTTCGAGCGACACGATCGGGTACTTGCTCGCCCAGCCCTGCCAGTGCTCGACCATTTGCTCGGACGTCTTCTTGCCACCGTTGCTCTTCTCGAAGACGTAGGCGCCATCTTTCCACAGCTCGCTCGTCGCCGGGTCGAGCGCGATCGAGACGTCCTTGCCGGCCTCGAGCCCGGCCTGCTCGATGGCGGCGAGGATCAGCTCCACGGCTTCCTCGTTGCTCTTGAGCGAAGGCGCGAACCCACCTTCGTCACCAACGGCAGTGGCGTACCCCTTCTTGTGCAGGATGGCCTTGAGCGCGTGATAGATCTCGACGCCCCAGCGCAGCGATTCACGGAAAGTAGGCGCTCCGATCGGCACGGCCATGAATTCTTGGAAGTCGACGTTGGAGTCGGCGTGGCGTCCACCGTTCACGATGTTGAACATCGGAACTGGCAGCCGCGTCGCGCTCACGCCGCCGAGGTAGCGATAGAGCGGGAGCCCCGATTCTTCGGCGCCAGCGCGCGCGCACGCGAGCGAGACGCCGAGCATCGCGTTGGCGCCGAGGCGTGACTTGGTGGGTGTGCCGTCGAGCGCGATGAGCGCGGCATCGATCGAAGCTTGGTCGCTCGCGTCGGCGCCGACCAACGTCTCCGCGATCTCGCCGAGCACGTTGTCGACCGCCTTCTGCACGCCCTTGCCGAGGTACCGCTTGCCGCCGTCCCGCAGCTCGTGGGCCTCGTGCTCACCGGTCGATGCGCCGGAGGGCACGGCAGCGGTGCCGCGAGCGCCGGATGCGCAGATGACGTCTACCTCGACGGTGGGGTTGCCGCGGGAGTCGAGGATTTCACGGGCACGGAGCTCAACGATCTCGGACATGGAGGCCTCCAATGGCGCGCAGATAGTACCGGCTTGACACCCTCAAATCGATGCTCCCGTTGGCCGAATCCGAGGCGCGGGCTCCGAGCGGGTCGTTTGGATGCCTGCCGCCGACATCCCCGGCCTCGCCGAGAAGGCTCTCGACATCCAGATCGAGAAGGACGTGCTCACGCTACGCGGGCAACGCGCCATCGAGCGAACAAAGGACGCGGAACGACTTTCGTCGCTTCGAGCGGGTCGCAGGTTCAAAGGCGCCGTCCTCCAGCCGAGGATGGCGCCCTTCTTTACTGGTCCGCGACGATCTTACCTGCGCCGTATACGTTCATCGAGACCTGGCAATGGCACAAACTGCCGACGATGTCGCGCCGTGTGTAGCAGCTCACTGGCTTGCCCGCTGCGTCGACAGCATCGAGCACGCACATTCCAGCATACGCGTTGAGATCGATAACGAAAGCATCGATGGCGTGCGTGGGCGCTTCGCCGGTGATGCGAAAATCGAGCTCGTGTCCGCGCGCCCAGATGCAGTACGTGCCCGGAGCGGCGATGGAGAACTCGTAGCGTCCATTTGCGTCCGTGGTCGCACGGCTCGTTGCTTCGGCGTCGGCGCAGCTGACAAAGGGTACTCCGCCGGCGTAGGCGACCGGCTCACCCTGCGCGTTGAGCACCACGCTCGCGACCCGCAGCTCGATCGGCTCGTTGGCCGCCTTCGAGATGTGGTAGCTCCCCGCATCGACGAGCTCGATCGTCCCATACACTGTGGTCTCGGACGTAGCGGCTGCGCTCGTGCCCGGATCGGTTGCGTCGCTCGCTGGCGCACACGCCACCAGAGCAAGCACTAACCCCATGCAGGATTGTCTCATCGCGTTCGTCACCATGTGCGTGGTCTAAGCAAGGCGAGTGCCACAGCTCGAGCAAGGAAATTCACAGGCCTGGAACGCTCAGGGTGGCCGATCGAGTTGGCTAGGCGGGGTCATCGCGGGACGGCCTATCCCGCCGCCCAGGAGCGAATCTTGTCGGCGATCTGCGGCGCGGTGAGGCCGTACTTCTCGGCCAGCGTCGCGGCCGGGGCGGATGCGCCGAACGTGTCGACGCCGATGGCGAGACCGGTCTCGCCGATCCACTTCCACCAGCCGTCGGTGCGACCGGCTTCGATCGAGACGCGACGCGAGCCCTTCGGCAAGATCGACTCGCGATAGGCGTCGCTCTGCCGAGCGAAGACCTCGACGCACGGCATCGACACCACGCGCACCTTGCGGCCTTCACCGGCGAGCGTCTTGGCCACGGTCACGGCCACGCCGAGCTCCGAGCCCGTCGCGAGGATCACCAGGTCCGGTGTGCCGCCTTGTTCCCTGATGACGACGTAGCCACCCATCGCCGCGTCCTTGCCCGAGACGGTGCTCGGCGGATCGTCGACCTTCTGCCGCGACAAGATGATCTCGCTCGGACCGTCCTTGCGCGAGATGGCGGTGGCCCAGGCGGCGGCGCACTCGACGCCGTTGGCGGGCCGCCACACGTCGACGTGCGGGATGAGCCGCAGCGCAGCGGTGTGCTCCACCGATTGATGGGTCGGGCCGTCCTCACCGAGGAAGATCGAGTCGTGCGTGAACACGTGGATCGCGCGGATGTGTGACAGCGCCGCGAGCCGAATCGGTGGCCGCATGTAGTCGGAGAACGTGAGGAACGTAGCGGTGAACGGGATGAACGACCCGTACAGCGCCATGCCGTTCGCGAGCGCTCCCATCGCGTGCTCTCGAATACCGAAGCGAATGTTGCGTCCGGCGAACTCGCCAGCCGCGATCTTCCCGGCATCCTTGATCGGTGTCTTGGTGGAGCCACCGAGGTCGGCATCGCCACCGACCAGCGCTGGCACCAGCTGCGCCGCGCGCTGCATGATCGACCCGGCCAGCGAGCGCGTGGCGTCGGTCTTCTCCGGCGCGACCTTCACCAGCTCCTCGAGGAGGTTCGCCGGCACCCGACACTCCTGGTGTGACTGGTAGAGATCGGCCTTGTCCGCGTTCGACGCGAGCCAGCTCGTTTCGTGGTCCTTCCACACTCGATGCTCGGCGCCGAGCTCTTCCGCGCGCTGCTTCCAGAGCGCGTGCACCTCGTCGGGAATGTAGAAGGGCTTGTCGAGGGGCCAGCCCTGCAGCTTCTTGGTGGCCTCGGTCTCTTCCTTACCCAGCGGCTCGCCGTGCACCTTGTGCGTGTCGTGCTTGTTGGGCGCGCCGTTGCCGATGTGCGTCTTGCAGATGATGAGGCGGGGCTGCTCCGTCTCGGCGCGCGCCTCGGTGAGGGCCGCGGCGATCGCCTCGTGGTCGTGGCCGTCGATCGTGACCACCTTCCACTTGTAGGCGAGGAAGCGCTCCGCGACATTCTCGTCCATCGTCTCGTCGAGCTTGCCGTCGAGCGTGATGTTGTTCGCGTCGTAGAGGTAGGTGAGGTTCGACAGGCGCAGGTGGCCTACGATCGAAGCCGCCTCGGCGGCCACGCCCTCCATCAAATCACCGTCGGAGACGAGCGCCCAGATGCGGTGATCGTACAGACCGGGGAAGCGTGCGGACGCCATCTTCGCGGCGAGCGCCATGCCCACGCCGTTTGCGAAGCCCTGACCCAGCGGACCGGTGGTCACCTCCACGCCCGGCGTGAGGTGCACCTCGGGATGGCCTGGCGTCTTCGAGTTCCACTGACGGAAGTGTTGCAGCTCCGACAGGGGCAGGTCGTAGCCGGAGAGGTGCAGGAGCGAGTACAGCAGCATCGAGCCATGGCCGGCGGACAGCACGAAGCGATCGCGGTCGGCCCAGCGCGGATCTTTCGGATCGAACTTGAGGAAACGCGACCAGAGGACGAACGCATAGTCGGCGGCGCCCATCGGCAGGCCGGGATGTCCGGAGTTCGCCTTCTCGATCGCGTCGATGGACAGGAACTTGATGGTATCGACCGCCAACTTGGCGAGCGCGGGACGGCAGGCTGGAGCGGGCTTGAACAAGATGCACCTCGAGCCGGGTAGCGTAGCCGGGTCCACACCAACGGATCAAGGCACGCCACTTGAAGATAGCGACCGACTCGCGGTACACGCCGAGGCCGACTCGGCCCGATCTCCGTGCATCCAACCTACATGAGCCTCCATGCGACTCGCTGAGCTCGCGGCAGCTTCGGCCGCCGTCGCAGCGAACCGTGCGCGCAACAAGAAGCGCGACCTGTTGTCCGTGCTGCTGAAGGGCGCGGGCTCCGAGGAGCAACGCGCCGTCGTCGCGTGGCTCTCGGGTGAGCTTGTCGGTGGCAAGCTCGGCGTCGGCTGGGCCGAGCTCGGGCGCCTCGACGTCATGCCGGCGGAAGTGGAGAAGCTGACGGTCGCGGAGGTGGAGCACGCGCTCTCCGAGATCGCGGCAACCGCGGGCCGCGGGTCGTCGGTGCAGAGGCGCCAGCTGCTCATCGCGTTGTTCATGCGAGCGACGGTCGGCGAGCAGGACTTCTTGCGTCGCTTGATGCTCGGCGAGCTCCGGCAGGGTGGGCTCGAGGGCGTCATGATCGAGGCGGTCGCGCAGGCCGCCGGCATTCCGTCCGATCGCCTGCGACGTGCGGCGATGCTGGCGGGTGACCTACCGAAGGTCGCGGCGCTCGCGCTGAGCGAAGGCGTGGAGTCGCTGGACCGGGTCGGCCTCACCGTTTTTGCCGCGGTGCAGCCGATGCTGGCGTCGCCCAGCGACGGGCTCGAGGAGTCTCTTGCCGAGCTGTGCGGCGAGACGAAGACCCCCGCGCTCATCGAATGGAAGCTCGACGGTGCACGGGTGCAAGTACACCGCGACGGCGACGACGTGCGCGTGTACACGCGCGCCATGCAAGACGTCACGGCCTCCGTGCCCGAGGTCGTGGCAGCGACGCTCGCCTTGCCGGCGCGCCGCCTGATCCTCGACGGGGAGGTGATCGCGCTCAACCCGAATGGTGGGCCGCGCCCGTTCCAGGAGACGCAGTCGCGCTTCGCCACGCGTCGCGAGGTCGAGAAGGCGCGAGTCGAGGTGCCGCTCTCGGTGTTCTTCTTCGATCTCTTGCTGCACGACGATCGCATCCTGCTCGATCAGCCGCTCGCCGAGCGCCGCAATTCGCTCGCGCAGCTCGTACCGGCGTCGCAGCGCATCCCCAGTCTCGAGACGGCCGAGCCCGAGGTGGCGTGCACCTTCCTCGACGATGCGATCGCCCGGGGCCACGAAGGCGTGATGGCGAAGTCACTGAGCGCGCCGTACCACGCCGGTGCGCGCGGCCGAGCGTGGCAGAAGGTGAAGCGCGTCCACACGCTCGATCTGGTGGTGCTGGCAGCAGAGTGGGGTAGTGGTCGTCGGCGTGGCTGGCTGTCGAACCTGCACCTCGGCGCGCGTGATGGCCAGGCCGGCTTCGTGATGCTGGGCAAGACCTTCAAGGGCCTCACCGACGAGCTCTTGCGCTGGCAAACAGAGGTCTTCCTCGAGCGCGAGACGTCGCGTGACGAGCGCTGCGTGCGCGTGCGGCCGGAGCTGGTGGTGGAGATCGCGTTCGATGGCGTGCAGAAGAGCACGCAATATCCCGGTGGCGTGGCGCTGCGCTTCGCGCGCGTGGTGCGCTACCGCTCGGACAAGACGCCGGATCAAGCCGACGACCTCGAAGCTGTGCGCGCGATCTTCACGCGAGATCGCCAGGCCGCGTCGAAGCAAGCCGACGCCAAGATGGACTGAGCTCAGCGCTTCGCGTTGATCTCTTGGCCGATCGTCTTCACCCGGCCTGTCGCGTCGTGGACCACGCCCCACTCGCGCATCGCGTCGGCCATGCGGGCCGCGGCCTCTGCGTGCGCATCTTCGTGCGCCGCGATGCCGCGAGTGTGTGTGGCGATGGCGAGTCCGCGGGTCGCAGCGGTCAGGCCTGTTTTGTGGACCCTGGAGAGCGCTTGGTACAGCTCCGCGAGCTCGGGCTTCGCGATCGTTTGCTGTTCGATCCGGCCCGCCGCGCGGCGGAGGGCGCGGATTCCGCGTTCATGGTACGTCGCCGCTGCGACGAACCGGTTGTTCAGACGGACCTTCCTTTGATTCGTTCAGTTTTCGATCAAAAACGTATTTAATATGTGGTTGATGAGTGATATATTCTGTTGTCTCTAATATTTGACA
>JAYUBF010000350.1:0-26847 GCA_043741435.1 Myxococcales bacterium | reverse complement strand
TGCCGGCGGCTCTCAATCGAGTCGCTGAATTCGTGCAGTATTGGGCGATTTGACGATGTGGCTGCCTTGGCTGCCGTCACTTTTTGAGAAGTTACGGGGTCAGGCCGTAACCATCAGAAATCGCGTGCGATGTCTTGAATCTTGGAGTCAACAGACCCCAGCGCCGACGGCGTAACAGGCCCCATCAGCGACGGGGCGGCTTCTTGCGCTCGTGGCGAGCGAGCTGCCCCAGGAGCTTCGCGCCGTCGCGGATCGCGCCTCGCACGGAGGTGCGCGCGGGCGTGTGGCGTGGATGGAACGTGGCGGGCACCTCGGCATAGCGCAGGTGGTGTTGCGCTGCCTTGATCTGCATCTCGAGGTTCCAGCCGTGCTGCGTGTCCTCCATGTGCAACTGATCGAGCGCGCCGCGACGGATCGCGCGCAGTGGGCCGAGATCGGTGGCGGGCAGGTTGAAGCGGGTGCGCAGCCAACGAGATGCGATCGCGTTGGCCAGCTTTTGTGACGCCGGCACCGCGCGCGGCTCAGCGGTCCGCGCGGCGACGACGAGATCGGCGCGATCCTCGACGATGGGCTTCACCAGCGCGGTGATGTCGGCGGGGTCGCAACCGAAGACGGGCAGGAAGACGACGATGTCACAGTCGGCCGGCAGGTTCGCCATGCCGGCGAGGCAGGCGTAGCCATAGCCCAGGCGGGTCTCGTGGATCACGCGCGCGCCCGACTGCTTGGCGAAGCGTGCGGTGGCGTCGCGTGATCCGTTGTCGACGACGAGGATGTCGCGCACCAGTGGACGTGGGACGGCCGCGATCAAAGCGGCGATCACCGCCTCGTGGTCGAAAGCAGGGATGATGACGTCGATGTACGCGGAGGCGCTCACGGCGTGGTCGATCGCAGGCGCGTGACGACGGCCTCCACCACCTTGCCGCCCATTCGCTCCGTCGCGGCACGCAGGGGCGCGCGCAAGCCCAGCCGATCGAGGAGCTCGCCGAGCGTGGTGTCCGACGCGCGCTCCACGAACGCATGGGCTTCAGCAACCACGATGCTGCGCACGTGTTGCCGTCCCGAATTGTGCGTGAACAGCGACGCAAATAGACCATCGAGAAGTGCGAACGGCACTCGCTCCGCGTACCTCGCAAGCTCGGATTCACGCATCTCGAGCAGGCGCGGCATGAGCCTCGCGATCTCCTTGCCCATGCGCCTCGCGTTCTCCGGCGAGGCGACGAGGTCCACGAAGCGCTTCTGCGCGAGTCCCACGCCCAGCTCCACGGCCTCGCGGATGCGCGCGTCGACATCGCCGCCCAGCGCACTGACGAAGCCGCGACCCGCCGCGCTCGCTGCACGCGCGCCCCAGCTGAAGACACCGAGCGCGGCCGCGGCCGTACCTTTCGGTGCCACGCCACTCACCTTGTTGAACAGCTCGGTCATCGTGTCTTCGAGGAGCCGACCCACTTCGGCGCGCACCTCGGTCGAGGCGACGAGCTTTTCCACGAGGTCACGGGGCGGCGGTGGCAGCGACGGGAGTAGCGCGATGACGAGCTCCAGCACGCCGGCGGGCACCGCCTCCTGCAGGCGGTTCTCCTGCGCAGCGAGCCGACGCAGCACGCCTTGACGGATGGGCCCCACGAAGCGCGTGGAGAGCTCGGCGCCGCGCCCGGGCACGGCCATCGCGTCGACGGCTTGGCCCAGGAGCTCCTCGTCGAAGAAGTCGGAGACGCGTCGCTCCATGAGCGCGTCGAAGATAGTCAGGGCTTGCTGGGTCGTGCTCATCGCTCTGCTTGGATGCTCGCTGAGGGCGCTCGGAGGCTCAGTGGAGGGTGAGTTGCACTCTAGCGTGCAGGCTGTGCATCGGCTCCGAGCCGGGGACCGCGGGCTCGTCGTCGAAGGAGACCTCGCCGCGAAATCCTGCGAGCGCGGACAGGAGTCGCTCGACGGGCGATGCCGGGACCGGCAGCTTGGGCCACTTCTCGAGGACGGCCGAGCCACGCGCGGGATCGCGCACGCCGTCGGGACCGAGGCTGTATTGGCCCCCGTCGGGCGGTAACGGCTCGGAGCCTTCGTAGGCCAGCGAGATGGCGCGAAGGTCGGCGCCGGGCGCACCACGCAAGAGGGCCTCGGCCCGCGCGCGCGACTCGCTTTGGCGCCGGATTCCCGTCGACTCCAGCAACCAACCGAGGACCTGATTGAGCGGGGCGCCCTTCGCGCTGGCCCATTGCAGGACGAACTGGGGGGCGTCGCCCTGCGTTGCATCGGCAGCGTCGGTGGAGCGCTTGCCGCCGCGCTCGTCGATGAGGCTCTGCAACGTGCGCTCCGAGAAGGACACCATGAACGCACCGTCGACGATCGTGTAAAAAACCGAGACGCCGGGTGAGCGCGTGGTCATCGCCTTCTCCGCGATGGAGATGCGCACGATGCGCGTGCCTTTGTAAGGGCTGCCTTCGCCCCACTGCACGACGCCCGGCGCAGCGTCGGTGACGAACTTGCGGATCGCGGTCAGCGCCACGGTGGCCCCGAGGACGTTGCGGACGCCGATGGAGAGATAGAGCGGGGCCCGCAGCGCTGCGTCGAGCTGGCCCGAGAACGAGCGTCGCTCTTGCTCGTCGATGGTGTCGGGCGCTTGCGGAATGGCGCGCGGATCTGCGGCGATCACCGCGGCTGCGACCTCGGGGCGATCGTCGACGCCGAAGAACAGCCAGTCACCCAGCCAATCGAGCGTGAGCTGCCCACCGAAGGGCGAGCGCCCAACCAGCTCGGTGAGCTCGCGGCGCAGCCGTGCCTCGGCGCCGATGCCCAGTGTGGAACGCAGTCCGCTCACCAGTTGAGGCACACCGATGCGCGCACGCCCCACCATCTCGTTGAGCTGTCGATAATCGGTGCCATTGATGAGCGGCAGCACGCGCAGATCGGCGACGAGCCGGGTCTCGCCCTTGTCGCCGGCCTCGACGTTGATGCGCACGGCGATTGGATCGATGTACTGGCGCCACGCGTGCTGGTACGACTCGGCGAAGCGGGCGTAGGCGGCCTTTTCGCTCTCGGTCACCGTCGTGGGCGGTGGCAGGTCGATGAGTGGCGTCAGCGCGCTCGGCGTGCCCCATACGGAGCGCGCCCCCCGGCCGGGCTGGAAGTCGATGACCGCGTTTCCGCCCACGTGCTTGAGCTCGTCCTTCTTGAGCAAGCCCGAAGCGATGAGCTCGACGGTGGAGGCGGGCACGCGGCCCTCGAGCCAGCCGAACAACAGTGCCGCATAGCCGGGCACCAGGAGCTCCGCACTGGCCAGCACGCGACGGGCTTCGAGGATCTTCTGGCGCGGGCTGATGACCTCGGCGACGAAGCGATCGCCGAAGAAGATGAAGGCATCCGACGGGGTCTTCCCGCCACGCGCGAGCATATAGCGCAGGTCGGGCTCGTCGCTGAGGCGGGCGCTCTTGCCGGCGATCGCCGCGAGCACGCGCTTCGTGGCTCCGAGGCTGTTCGAGACGACTTCGAGATCACCGACGCTGGCGCGGTGCTGGCGCACGGCGCCGTCGGCCGATGTTTGCACGTGCACCGCGACGCCGCCGACGTCCACGTTCGTGTCGCTTCCACCCCCGTGCGCTTGCAGGTGTTTGCTCACCGCGCCGTTCACGGCGAGGTCGAACAGAGGCTTCTGCTTCACGCGGAACAGCAGCGTGGTGTCGGACCCTTCGCGCACGTAGGGGTCGGAGCCGACCAGGGCGAGGTCGGCCACCACCTGCGTGCCGAGGGAACGCGCGAGCGGACCCCGCTCGAGCCCGAGCTGCGTGAGCGTACGCTGGGTGAGCGCGTGATCCTCGCCGCGGCTCTCGAGCACGTTGAGCGCGGGGGTGGCCCAGGCGTCGAGCTGATCGATGACCTTCCACAACACGCTCATGTCGTTGGCGCGCAGGTAGTAGAACTCGGCAGGCGTGGCCGCCGCGAGCTTCTCGTCGGGAATAGGCCGCCTCAGGGCCGCCAACATCGGCACGAAGGGATGCGCCGCCAACGGAGGCGCTTTCACCGACGCGATGGCGATGGACGCCTTCTCCTTGCCGGCCGCGAGCCATAGGGGCCGATCCGCTTGGATGGTCTCCTGGATCGACGCCATTCCGGTGCTCGTCTCCATCAGACGCTCGAGCTCGTTGCGGCTTCGACGACCTGGGTTCTGGCGGTCGCGGCCCGCGCGGTCGTCGAGCTTCTGCGCGGCGAAGGCGAAGAACGGCGCATTGCCACGGCTGGCGAACCAGCTGGAGAGCGCGGTCGCGAACGCCTTCCCCACCTTCGGATCGCTCTTGGCTTGCGTGAGCTCGACGCTGAACGAGAAGCGATGCGTGGGTCCAGCGGTGGCCGCGTCTGCCAGGTAGTAGGAGCCATGCAGCGGACGTGTCGCGTCCTTGATCGGCCGCTTGATCCAGACGGTGTTGCCGACTCCGAACGTGAAAGCGCTTCCACCACCGTCGCTGTGAGCCTCGTACGCTGCGCGATCGGGACCGTCGCGCGCCATCTGTATGGGTGGCAGCCGCACGGAGAAGTACTCGGCCATGGCATCCGCGCCGTGAGCGACGACCTCGGCCTTCTGTAACTCAGGGTGGTCGGTAAGCTTGCGCTCGCCGGTGCGCAGCACGGGCATCGCTGGAGACGCTGGGGGGACCGCGAGCGCGAGCTGAGGACCGAGGACCACCGCGAGGAGCAGGGCGTTTCGCATGGGGCGATACCGTACCACCGAACCGGCCTGGATCTGGCGACGCGGTCGGCCCCGGCATACGATCGGCCGCCATGTTCGCGACCGCCCCCAGCCCACGACGGATCCTCGTATCGAACGACGACGGCATTGAAGCTGTCGGCATCCGCGCGCTCGCCGAAGCGCTCTCGGACCTCGGCGAGGTGTACGTGGTCGCTCCCGATCGCGAGCGCTCGGCAACGGGGCATGCATTCACGCTCAACCATCCGTTGCGTGTCGAAGAGGTCGAGGAGCGCTGGTTCTCGGTCGATGGCACGCCGGCCGACTGCGTCTACCTGGGGCTCCACAAGCTGATCGGCGAGAAACCCGACCTCGTTGTTTCCGGGATCAACCATGGCTTCAACCTCGGGTCCGACGTCTTCTACTCGGGCACCGTCGCGGGTGCCGTGGAAGCGGCCCTGCGCCAGATCCCGGCCATCGCCGTATCCCTCGAGCATCGGCCTGGACGTTCGCGCCAACCCGAGCGCTTCGCTCCCGCCGCACGCTTCGCGCACGCGTTGGCCCGCGCGGTCCTCGAGCGGGGCTTGCCGACCGGGACGATGCTGAACGTCAACGTGCCCGCGAGCGGGGCTCCGACCGGCTACGAATGGACGCGCCTCGGCCGCCGCGTGTATCGCGATCACGTCGACGAGCGCGACGATCTCCGCGGGCGCCGCTATTACTGGATCGGCGGCCCGCCGCTGCCCAGCGATAACGAGCCCGGTTCCGACGGCGCCGCCGTCACCCGCGGCCACGTCTCGGTTTCGCCACTCGGCCTCGACCTTACGCACGACGATCTGTTGTCGCACCTCCCGGGCTGGAAGCTGGCGGGGTTCGAGTCCGTCGTGAAGCGCGACCTCGGTCAATGAAGCGCGGGCTCTACTTGGCTTTGCTGCTGGGCGGCTGCGCAGCGACGGCAGAGCCGCAGCAGCGAGCCTCCACGCTGCGAGTGCTCGATGCGCGCGGCTGCGTCACGCTGGGCTGGCCCGTGGATGCGCCGTTGTCGTCCGGCTTCGGTCGGCGCGATGCGAGGCCGCACCAAGGCATCGACCTCTCGGTGCCGGAGGGCACGCCCGTGCGCGCCGCGTGTGACGGTGTGGTGGCGTACGCCAGCGACCAGTTGCGCGGCTACGGACGCATGGTCGTGCTCGAGCACCTGAACGGATTGTCGACGGTGTACGCCCACAATCGCTCCCTGCTGGTGCAGCCGGGAAGCCTGATTCACGCCGGCCAGGTCATCGCGGAGTCGGGACAAACGGGCCGGGCCAGTGGACCCCACGTCCACTTCGAGGTTCGCGATCGCGGCAATCCGATCGATCCGCTGAGCCGGTTAGAGAGGCGATCGCGTATGCTCCCCGCCCGAGCGCGTCTGCAGAGGCCCGAGTGACCAACCCCGACACCCAGCAACTCAGCATGATCCAGTCGAAGATCCGGGACGTGCCCGATTTTCCGAAGCCGGGCATCCTGTTCAAAGACGTCACCCCGCTGCTCGCCGACGGCCCAGCATTGCGGGCCACCGTGGAGCTCCTCGCCGCGCGCGTGCTGCAACACGCGCCGCAGTTGATCGTCGGCATCGAATCGCGGGGCTTCATCTTCGGCGCGCCGGTCGCCGAGCGCCTCGGGATCGGCTTCGTGCCTGCGCGCAAGCCTGGCAAGCTGCCGTACAAAAAGGTGGCCGAGCGCTACCAGCTCGAATATGGCGAAGACTCGATCGAGATGCACGAGGACGCGGTGCAGGGTCGTCGCGTCGTGGTCGTCGATGACTTGCTGGCCACAGGTGGCACAGCCGGCGCTGCGATCAAGCTCTGTCGACGCCTCGGTGCCGAAGTGGTCGGCGTGGCGTTCGTGATCGAGCTCCGTTTCTTGGCGGGGCGCGAAAAGCTGGGCGACTTGCCGGTGGACGCGCTGCTCTCGTACGAAGGTTGATCCCCATGGGCTCGAAGCAGAAAGAGGGCGGCACGATGTCGGTACGCGGTTCGCTATTGGCAGGTCTGGTCGCGACTTTCCTGTTGGGCGCCTGTGCCACCGCGCCGGAAACGCCGCCGGCCAAGCCTGCCACCGACGACTTTCAAGGCTTCGCATCGCTGCGCGGAGAGGGCCGCAAGAAGAAGGCGGCCGCCGAGGAAGACGGCGGCGAAAAGGCTGACGAAAAGGGCGGGAAGGGCGGCGAAAAGGGCGGTGACGAGAAGACGCCACTTTCCAAGGAGCAGGTCATCGGCGCGATCGACACGGCGAAGAAGCGCGTCGACAGCTGCCTGAAGAAGTTCAAGGACCCCGGCATCTACGTCCTGCAGATCACGATCTCGCCAGCGGGCACGTGCGACGTCGAGCCGATGCGCGCGCCGACTCGCAAGGAAGACGCCGAGCTGTGGAAGGACGTGGATGAAGGTCTCGACGGCGGCAAGAACCCGAAGAGCCCGACCAGCAAGTGCCTGGCCACAGCCATGAAGCAAGTGAGCTTTCCCAAGTTCGAGGGCAAGCCCGTCGTTGTAACGTACCCGCTCATCCTTCGCTGATCATCTTCATCTCCCGCACTAGGAGCTCTCATGTCCCCTCAGATCATCTCTCTGGTCCTGTTCGGCGGTTTTGCCTACTTCGCGTTCCGCATGATGTCGAAGCGCGGGACGGCACCAGCCAACCTCGGCGCTGGCATTCGCACGTTCCTCGAGCGCAGCGGCTATCGCGACGCGTTGCAGCCGACCGCGCCGATCGAGCAGCAGACCCAGATGATGGAAGAGCGCATCAAGCCGATGTTCACCGGTGCGGACACTCCGTTCGAGCTGAACCTCATCCGGGACTTTCACGGCGTGCCGGTGAAGCACTACCAGTCGGCGGAATCCAATCCCGAGACGGGCGGTCGCGTGTTCCGGGCCAACTGGGCGATCCGCCCGACGACGCCGCGCGTTCGCTGGCAGGCCGCGGCGAAGAGCCTCACGGGTGCCGGCAAGGCCATCAAGGAAGCGTTCAGCAACCGAAACATCTCGTGGTCTCCGCAATTCCCGACGAAGGTCGAGAGTGGCGATCGAGAGCTCGACGCCAAGCTAAACTTCTACGGAGAGAGTGCAGCGGAGGTGCAGCGCGTGCTCGCCAATCCGCAGCTGAAGGCGGCGTTGCTCGCGCTCGAAGAGCCGAGCCTCTACGTCATGGAGGATGAGGTGAGCTTCTCCGACCCGTTCCAGAAGAACCTGCTGGCCGGCGTCGGCGGCACGATGGGCATGATGGCCATCGGCAACGACCCCGGGAAGTACTACGAGCTCACGTTGCCGGTGCATGATCGCATCTCCGAGCTCCTCGTCATCGCGCAGAAGGCCAGCGCCTGATCGGGCAGCTCCCGGTCCTTTGTCGCGGCTGCGGCGGGGCCGTCGATCCGCGACCGGACCTGAGCCTCCACTGTTCATACTGCGGTCGTGACGATCAACTTCCCGCGGACGAGCTGAGCCGCGCGCTGGACCTTCGCGAACGCGTTCGCCTCGCCGCTGGCAGCGTGGCGCAGCTGGACGGCGTGCAGGCCGCCCTCGCGCACATCTTCGAGGATCGCGCCGCATTCTTTCGGCTGACGACGCCTTGGCTGGCGGTGGGCGCGTTCGTTACCGTCTACCAGCTGGTCAACGCCTGGCCGATCATCGCGCGCTCTCCCGCCGCGTATCGCCTCGGTTTCGCGCTCTACGCCGCGATGGGGACGCTCTGGCTCAGCGGCATCGCGTTGTCCTTCGTCATTGCCCTCTCGCTCGGCCGCCTCTTGTATCGGCGCAACGTCCGGCCGTTGCTGCAGGGCCGCCCCCCGCGCGTGCCCGGCCAGCCACAGCGCTGCCGTGGCTGCGGTGCCGACCTCCCCGACGAACGTGGGCCGCTCGTGCGCTGTCAGTACTGCAGCACCCACAACCTCGTCAGTGCCCACACCGCCGCCGAGTCCACCTCGTTGTTGCTCGCCGAGGAACGCGCGTATCGCGCTCGCGCCGCGCACGCAAGTCGCGCGACCGCAGCAGCGGCTCCGAACATGACGCGGACGCTCGCGGCCGGGATGGTTGCGTCGTACGTGGTGATGTTCGTGCTGGCGAAGATCGCGTCGTCGCAGCTGCCGCACTGAGGATCACGGAATCGGATCACGGATCAGTCCGTCGGCCACTCGGCGAGCTTCTTGTCGATCTCGTCGTCGCCGAGAGGATAGAGCTTCTTGAACTCCACGATCTCCTGCCTGGCCTCGGTGAACTTCCCCACCTCGCCGAGCGCGAGGATGATGAACAGGCGAGCCCACTGGACGCGCTCCAGCTCTTCCTTGTCCCTGGTGGCCGAGTAGTTCTTCAAGAAGAGGCGGCAGCCGTCGAGCATGAGCTGGTTGTATTGCCCGGTCTGTCGGGGCGTGGTGCAAGCGGCCCAGTCCCAGGACATGCGCTTGTACGGATCGCTCGGCCGCTTGCCGCCGAGGTCGTCGTAGCGCTCCTTCAAGTCGGCGTCGTGCTCCGGACGGCGCTTCACCACGGCGCGCTTCTTCTCGACGATCGCGCGCATGTGGGTCTCGACGTCGGCGAAGTGCGGGCTGTCGGGCATCTTGGCGAGGAGCTCCTCGCCGGCTGCGAGCGCCGCGTCGCTGCGCTTCAGCCCCTCGAGCGCGAGGAAGCGGTGGAACATCACGAGCTCCTTGTCGTCCTTCGCGGCGTTGCCGAGCGAGTCGCACGCCGCGAGGAGCGCGTGATAACGACGCGCATTGCGCATGATGGGGAGCACCGTGCGCGTCTTTCCGGCGGCGAGCAGCTCTTGCTCGCGCTCGGTGTACTTCGCCGCGGACTTCGCTTCGTAGCCGGCCATGCGGCTCTCGAGGGCCGCGAGCGCGTTGACGGCGTAGTCGAACTGCGGGCTCTGCGCGACCACCTCTTTCAAGATCGCCTTCTTCTTCACGGGATCGGGCTCGAGCTCGGCATCGCCGAAGCGCTCGATGGCGTGCGTCGCGATCCGCGGCCGCCGGCGGGGCTGAACGGGCGGCGCCCCGGCGGCCGGCTTCCACCCGGCAGAGGCGAGGAGCGACGCGCTCACTTTGTCTTGTAGCTCGAGCAAGCGCTCAAGCTCGCCGTCCACCTTGGTCGCACCCACGATCTGCCCCGTCTCGACGGAGATGAGGCGCACGGTAACGCGAAGCAATTTGCCTTGGCGCTGGTATGCGCCGGTCACGAGGTGCGATGCACCGAGCAGCGTGCCCACGCGAACCCAGGCGACGCCCTCCATGTTGCGGGTGCCGTCGAAGGCTTGCTCCTTCAAGATTTTGTCGATCTGTGCGCGCTCCACCACGCGCACGCCCGCAGTGGAGCGGAGGTCCACGGTGAGCGTTTCACGAAATGCCGCACCGACGGTGTTGCGGCCACCGGTGAGGTTCTGTAGCGGCATGATCGCCATCGTCGGCGTGTCGCCACGCGCGATCCCGCCCAGGCAGACCATCGCCACGAACCCGCACCACAGCATGACGGTCTTCATCGTGGCCTCGTGATACCTTCTTTGTCGTCGGTGAACATGCTGTGTGCCGCACGCCGGACCCGGCGCACGGCGTCGATCCCGGATCGCACGCCACGCGTGACCACGCTCACGCCGAGCGAGACCGTGCCGCGAATCAAAATGCGCGGGAACATCGCGCCGGCGCCGATGCCGATCACACCCGGCGTGGCGCGACCCAGCAGGGTGTGGGTGAACGGCTCCATCTGATACTGCAACGCGGCCGCGCTCAGACCTGCGACCGCCGACACGGTGAGCGTCTCGGCAGCGAAAGCCCACGGCCCGCGGGGGTCCGGCGTGAGCGAACGCGTCCGAGGGATGGTGACCTGCAGGGTCTTGTCGACGACCTCGCTCACGGCGTACGAAACGAACACCGCGTGCGGGTAGGGCGTGCCGCAGTGCTGCGCCGTGAGGCCGGCAGCGGCGCCGAGGCCGGCCGAGACGAGCATGCGGGTCACCCGCGCCTTCGAGCTCAGGTTCGTTCGGACCTCGCGCAACTGTCGCTTCGCGGCTGTCGTGACGAGGGTCATCGACCCGCCCTGGGCCGGCTCGACGTCCAAGGAGAGGGTTACACAGAGCATAACGCCGACGCATGCCGCGCGAGATCGGAAGGCCACGCGAACGAAATTTGCAAGAACGGGGCCGACGAAACAAGTGCCGAGATTACAATTAAATCAGCGGGTTGAATCGCAGCGCGGAGGAGGCAGCCTAACGCCCGTAGGCGCCAGTAGACGCCCGTAGGCGCCAGTCCTAGGTGGCGGGCGAGTCGCAGGTCGGCGGCGTGCATGTCGTGGTCGAGTTCAGCTGGCAGGCCTCGACGTTGCCGAGGCAGCTCGTGCACACGGTCGGTTGATTCATCGCGCACGCCTCGATGCACGCGGTCTCGCAACCGCATGCGGTCTTGCAGCGCGCGTACGACTCGCACGGACCTGCAAACTTCCCTTCCCGCCACGACGGCCCGTAACACGAGGCCAGCTCCGGGCCGCACTGCCCGATGACACAGGTCTCCCACCCGTCGATGCCAGTGCACGTGTGGTCCGGCATCGTGCACCACAGCAGGCCTTGCCCCTGGTCGCCGTAGCAGGTGCCCTCGCCGCACCACTGGTTTTTCTTGCAGCCCGTCCCCTCGGTGGCCAGTGGCTGGTTGGTCGCCGTGTCGATGAAGGTGGATCCCGAGTCGCACGCGACGCCAGCCTCGAGTCCTGCGCGATACGGCAAGATCGAGACGGCGTTGGTGAGCGCGGGTCGGCACTTGCCCTCGATGCAGCTCTGTCCGGCACCGCACGACATGCCCTGGCAGCTCTGGACCAACGCCATCCGGAAGAACAGCGTGGAGTCGTCGGCAAACGCCACCCCGGCGGTGCGCGTCACCACCGTTTCCGGCCTCATCGTGTCGGGATCGAGGGTCGTTCCGACGAGCTTTGTCCCGACGAGCTCGACATGAACCAGCGCGACGCCGTCGCCCTGGGTCAGCGCGAACGATCCGGGTAAGCGGAAGTCCTGCGCGATCTCACCGGGTAATTTCCACTCGCCGCTGGTGAGCGTGGTGTTGGCGTCGTCGTACACACGCATCGTGATGTGATCGAGCGCCGTGGGCGCCGAAAGATCGGTGACGAAGCCCAGCACGATCTGGCCTGGGGATTTACACGAGCTCGCAGCGACCGCGAGCAACCAGAGGAGCAAGGTGAGCCATCGGGCACGCACGGTTGGCGATTGTACCGTAGTTGGCAGGCCGTAGGCGGTCCACCTCCCTGGGCTTCTGACCCCTGTGCTACCGTGACCGAAGGACCATCATCCATGAAGGCTGTCCTCTTCGATCTGGATGGAACCCTCGCCGACACCGAGCGTCAGTGCGCGGAGTCGATTGCGCGCGCGTTGGCAGTGGTCGGGCGGGTGGTCACCGACGAGGAGCGCGACTTCGTCATCGGTCGTGGCTGGGGCGACATCTACGCGCATCTCGTCGCCGGCGGCGGCGTGACGCTGTCACGCTCGGACCTCATCGCAGCTGCCGCCGTGCAGCGAGAACAGCTCGTGCTCGAGCAGGGGCTCGTCGTGCTGCCCGGCGCCGTCGAGCTTCTGCGCGCCGCCGCGGCGATCCTGCCCACCACGGTCGTCTCCGGATCGAGCCGCGGAGAAATTGCCGCGTGCCTCCGACACCTCGGCGTCGCGCACGTCATTCCCCTCTACGTGGGCGCGGAGGACGTGCAAACCGGAAAGCCTTCGCCCGAGGGCTATCTGCTCGGTGCCCGGCTCCTGGGCGTATCACCGTCGCAGTGCTTGGCGATCGAGGACTCGGCCGCGGGTATCGCCGCGGGCATCGCCGCGGGCATGACGGTTGTCGCGGTCCGCGCCGGAAATTTTGCTAATCAGGACCAGAGCGCGGCCCACCTGGTGGTGGACTCGCTGGCCGAGGTCGACCTGGCCCGCCTTAGCTCGCTGCACGCGACGATCTACGTTGGAAGTAGACGTCCATGAAGTTCCTTCCCAAACACGTCGAGGTCTACGAGGTCGGTCCACGGGATGGGCTGCAGAACGAGTCGCGCGCGATCGCCACGGCCGACAAGATCTCGCTCATCGACCAGCTGACCGGCACCGGCCTTCGCCACATCGAGGTGGGGAGCTTCGTCAACCCGCGCTGGATCCCGCAGCTGGCCGACGGAACCGAGGTCGCACGCGGCATCCGACGTGCGCCCGGCGTCGCGTACTCCTGCCTCGTGCCGAACCGGCGCGGGCTCGACAGCGCGCTGGCAGCCGGGATGACCGAGGTGGCGGTATTCCTATCAGCCTCGGAGACGCACAACAAGAAGAACGTGAACAAGACCGTCGCCGAGACCCTCGCCGCCTTCGACGACGTCATTCCGCCCGCGCTCGCTGCCGGGGCGCGAGTGCGGGCCTACGTGTCGACGGTGTTCGGCTGCCCGTACGAGGGTCGCGTGGATCCCGAGGCCGTGGTGCGTTTGTGCCGCGAGCTCGATCAGCGCGGCGTCTATCAAGTCTCTCTCGGCGACACCATCGGTGTCGGCACGCCGGTGCAAGTCGACGACGTGCTCACCCGGGTGATGAAGCACCTCGCGAGCGACCGTCTGGCCATCCACCTGCACGACACCCGTGGCACCGCGCTCGCCAACGTGCTCGTCGGTCTCGAGCTCGGGATCACCACCATCGACAGCGCGCTCGGTGGGCTCGGAGGCTGTCCCTACGCACCGGGCGCGTCGGGCAACCTCGCCACCGAGGACCTCGTGTACATGCTCGAGGGCATGGGCGTGTCGACCGGCATCGATCTCGACGCGCTGGTCGATTGCTCCACGTTCGTCTCTACGCTCGTCGGTCACGACCTGCCGTCGAAGTATTGGAAGGCCGCCCTCGGTGAACGAGCCCGCAAGGGCCCATCCACTGTGGCGACGGCGACGGTTGCAGTCGAAGCCAAGGCGCGCGCCAGCGAGGGCTGAGCGCTACTCCGGCAAGATCAGATCGAAGGCGAGGGCCCGCACAACACCGCGAGCGCACGAACCAATGCACGCGTCTTCGGCAACAGCGTGGCGCGCTCGATCTGCTCGTCGAGTGTATGGAAGCCTTTGCCACGCGGGCCGAGCCCATCGATCGCGGGCACATCGCGTTCGGCGACGGTGTTCGCGTCGGAGCCGCCCCCCAGAATGGGGGCTTCCGCATGGCCGAGCCCTTCTGCTTTCGCGCAGGCCCCGTAGGTCGTGCACAGGTGCGCTGATGCTTCGGTGCGCTCGAGCGGGCGCCGGCCGAGGCCACCCGTGAACGAGAGCGCGCTCCCCGGTACCTCTGCCGACGACTCGCGACACGCGGCATCGAGCCCACGCAGGAGCGCTTCCCCGTCGGAGGTCTTCACGAAGCGTAGATCGAGCTCGGCGAGAGCGCGGTCGGGGACGGTGTTCTTTCCGATGCCGCCCTCCACGCGCCCGACGTTGATGGTGACGCCACGACCGTAGTCGGTGAGGCGTTGCGCCTTGTCGACGAAGCGGCTCAGCGCCCAGATCGCGTTCACGCCCTCGTGGTGCAGGTTGCCCGCGTGCGCTGCCTTCCCCGTCGCCACCACGTTCACCGCACCGGTTCCTTTGCGCTGCGTGATGATGAGGTCGTTCTGTCGGCCCGACTCGAACACGAGCGCAGCGCGGGCGCCGTCGCACAACGCCAGCAAGATGTCGCGCCCCTCGGGCGAGCCGACCTCCTCGTCGGACACCGACACGAACGCGATGGGCATCTCGCGCAGCAGACCCGCGTGTTCGAGCGCGGCCAGCGCATAGGCCATGACGATGAGGCCGCCCTTCATGTCGAGGACGCCGGGCCCTCGCAGCAAGGGGCCGTCTTCCACGTAGCCACTGAAGATGGCTACGGGGAACACCGTGTCGTGGTGACCGATGAGGAGCACGCGAGGGCCCTTGGCGGGCGTCTGCGCGATCACGTGCTCGCCGAAGCGCTCGCTCGGATGGTGGTCGATCGCGAGCGACGCATCGGGACAATGCATGCGGAGCAGGGCGGCGAGGCGTCGTGCAACGGCCGTCACCCCATCGCGATTGGGTGTATGCGACGAGAGATCGACCAGCGATCGCAGATCGCGCTCCATGTCCGCCTGGCGCGCGTCGCCTAGCCACGCCAGCGCTTCCCCCACCGCTGCGTGGCTCGACTCACTCATCTCCGAAGCGTATCATGCGCGTCGCCGAAGACTGGAGACGCGTCACGCATGAGCAAGGGTAAGCTACGCGCCGCCGTCGTCGGTGCGACCGGCATCGCCGGACAACAATTTCTCGCAGCACTGACCAACCATCCGCAGTTCGAGCTGGTGCGCCTGGCTGCCTCGGCACGCTCCGCCGGCAAGAAATACAAGGCTGCGATCACAGATGCGGATGGTCGCTCGGCGTGGCATATCACGGAGCCCCTCCCCGCTGCGTTCGGCGAGCTGATGGTCGAAGACGGCTCCACGATGAGCGCAGAGGGTCTAGACGTGGTGTTCACCGCGGTGGAATCGGACGCGGCCAAGGAGATCGAGCCGCGCCTCGCCGAGAAGTTGCCGGTGATCTCCACCGCAGCCGCGTTCCGCTACGAGCCCGACGTGCCGATGTTCCTTCCCGCCGTCAACCTCGAGCACACCGCGCTCCTCGATACGCAGCGCAAGCGTCGCGGCTGGAAGGGCTTCATCACCCCCGGACCGAACTGCACCACCGTCGGTATGGCGATCACGCTGGCGCCGTTGCGCGATCACTTCGGGCTGTCACGCGTCATGATGACCTCGATGCAGTCGGTGTCGGGCGCAGGACGCTCGCCCGGCGTGCTGGCGCTCGACATCACCGACAACATCGTTCCGTACATTCCGAAGGAAGAGGAAAAGGTCGAGCGCGAGACACGCAAGCTGCTCGGGCGCTTCGAGAATGGCGCCATCGTCGACGCCGAAGTGATGGTCTCCTGCACCTGCACCCGCGTGCCGGTGCTCGAAGGGCACACGGAGGCGGTCTTCGTGGGGCTGCACAAGAAGGCCTCCCTCGACGAGGTGAAGGCCGCCATGCGCTCGTTCGGCGAGTCGTTCCTCGCGCTGAAGCTGCCGTCGGCGCCCCAGGCGCTCATCACCATCGAAGAGGATCCCTTCCGTCCGCAACCGCGTTTCGATCGCGATCGCGATGGCGGCATGACCACGACCGTCGGCCGCCTGCGCGAAGAACCGGTCCTGGGTGGCATCAAGTACGTGCTCGTTTCGCACAACACGAAGATGGGTGCCGCCAAGGGCGCGCTCTTGTGCGCCGAGTACCTGGTTCATCGCGGTTACATCGGAGGGTAGGCACATGGCTTTGCAACGAATCGGCGTGCTCACCGGCGGCGGCGACGCGCCTGGGCTCAACTCGGCCATCAAAGCCGTGACCTGGAAAGCAGCGGACCTCGGCATCGAGGTGGTCGGCATCTACGACGGCTGGCGCGGGCTCCTCGACGGCACCTCGGACGAGGTGTGGCCGCTCGACGTGGAGCTCACGCGCTTCTGGGACGGTGACGGCGGGACGCACCTCGGCTCGTCGCGTACCAACCCGTTCAAGAGCTCGGGCGAGAAGCCAGGGCAAAGTGACAGGAGCAGTGAGGTGATCCGCAACCTCGAGCGCCTCGGCATCGACGCGCTCATCCCCATCGGTGGTGAGGACACGCTGGGCGTGGCCACCAAGCTCGGCAAGCTCGGCGTCCACGTGGTCGGCATCCCGAAGACCATCGACAAGGACCTCGGCGCCACCGACTACACCCTCGGCTTCGACACCTCGATGCGAACCTGCGCGGACATCATCGACCGATCCCGCACGCCGGCCGGCTCGCACCACTGGGTGCAATTCGTCGAGGTCATGGGCCGCCACGCCGGCCACCTCGCGCTCTGGTCGGGGCTCGCGGGTGGCGCATTCATCACGCTCATCCCCGAGCACAAGTTCGAGGTCGATCGGGTGGTCTCCCTCCTCAACGAGCGCCTCGAGCGAGGCAAGACGGACCGCCGCTATCCGCGGTACGCCGTCGTCGTCGTTGCCGAGGGCGCGTTGCCGTCAGGGGGGCGCGAGGTCACCGTCGAGGATAAGCTCGATGCATTCGGCCACGCGCGCCTCGGCGGCATCGGCGCCTGGCTCGCCGACGAGGTGCGCAAGCGTAACGGCTGCGACACGCGTGCCGTCGCGCTCGGGCACCCGCAGCGCGGTGGTCCTCCTTCGGCCACCGACAAGATCATGGGCTGGCTGTTCGGTTGCGCAGCCGTCGAGGCCTGCGTCCGCGGCGCGTGGGGCAAGATGGTGTCGGCGAACGGCATCGCGCCCGCATGCAAGATCGAGCTCGTTCCGCTCGAGGACGCGACCCGAGAGCTGCGCCTCGTCGACGTCGGTCGTCACTACGACGTGAGCCGCCTCAGCTCCTCCCGCGCATTGCTCGAAGGCTAAGCCGACCTGAATGATCACCATCGCTCACAAGTTCGGCGGGACCAGCGTCCTCGACGCGGGTCGCATTCGGCATGTCGCCGACGTACTCCTTGCTCGCAAGGACGAGCATCAGGTGGTGGTGGTGTCGGCGATGAAGGGGGTGACCGACGCGCTCATCTCTCTGACGAAGAAGGCGGCGGCGCGCGATGTCGCCTGGCGCGAGGATCTGAAGACGCTGCACGAGCGGCATCGCATTGCGGGCCAGGCGTTGTGCTCGACGAGCCTGAGCGCAGTGCTGACCGAGCTCGATCGCGCGTTCGAGTCACTGCGCTCGCTCCTGTACGCGCAGTCCGAGATCGGCGCCATCTCCGACGACCTCCTGGAGCTCATCTCCGGCCTCGGCGAGGTCTGGTCTTCGCGATTGCTCGACGCGCACTTCCGCGATCGGGGTGTCGCCAGCCACTGGCTCGACGCGCGCGAGGTCGTGGTGGTGGACAAGGATTCGCTCGGTGCCCACGTGGATTGGTCGCGCTCGCAGGCCGCATTGTCGCGTGCGCTCGACGGCAAGAAGCCGCCCCGGATCGTCGTCCCGGGCTTCGTCGCGCGTGATCGCGAGGGCCGCATCACCACCCTCGGTCGCAACGGCAGCGACTACTCGGGCGCCATCTTCGGCGCGCTCTGCGAAGCGTCGGAGATCCACATCTGGACCGACGTCGACGGTGTCCTGTCCGCCGATCCCCGTCATGTGCCGGAGGCCGTGCTGCTGCGATGCATGTCGTACTCCGAGGCCTGCGAGCTGGCGTACTTCGGCGCGAAGGTCATCCACCCGCAAACGATGGCCCCCGCCATCCTGCGCGCCATCCCCATCGTCATCCGCAACACGTTCGCGCCGGAAAAGCCGGGCACGCGCATCACCACCGACGGAGACTCGCAACATCCGATCAAGGGCGTCACCACGTTCTCCGGGCTCGCGCTCATCAACGTGGAAGGCGCCGGCATGATAGGCGTGCCCGGCACCGCGGAGCGCGCCTTCGGAGCGTTGCGCGACGCGGGGATCTCCGTCGTCATGATCTCGCAGGGGAGCTCCGAACACTCCATCTGCTGCGTGGTCGATGCCGGCAGCGCCGGGGATGCGCGTGCGCACTTGCTCGGCGCCTTCGCGCGGGAAGTGGCGGCTGGCCAATTGGTCGATGTGTCTTCGACCGGCGACATCTCGGTGCTTGCGGTGGTAGGCGACGGCATGGCGGGGTCCCCCGGTGTCGCCGCGCGCTTGTTCACGGCGCTCGCCCGCGCGGGCGTCAATGTTCGCGCCATCGCGCAGGGCGCGTCGGAGCGCAACATCTCCGTCGCGATCTCGTCGCTGGACGCGCCCAAGGCCTTGCGCGCGGTACACGCAGGCTTTTACCTGTCGGCGCAGACGCTCTCCATCGGGCTCCTCGGGCCCGGTAACGTGGGTGCGGCCTTGCTGCGTCAGATCGAGCGGGTGCGCCCGCGGCTCCTTGCGGAGCGCGGCATCGACCTTCGCGTGCGCGGCGTGGCGAACAGCAAAACCATGCTGCTCAGCGAGCAACGGGTGTCCGAAAATCCCACGCGGGTCGTCGCGGCGTTGCGTGGCGGTGACGCCCAGCCGGTGGACCTCGCCCGCTTCGTGGATCACGTGCACGCGGACCACCTGCCCCATGCCGTCATCATCGACTGCACCGCGGTCGAGCTCGTCTCCGATTGCTATGCAGACTGGATCGGTCGCGGCGTGCACGTCATCACCGCGAACAAGCTGGCGGGTGCCGGCCCGCTCGAGCGCTATCAAGCGATCCAGCTCGCCGCGAGCCGCGGCGCCGCGCGCTTCCGCTACGAAGCCACCGTCGGTGCAGGGCTGCCCATCATTCAGACGCTACGCGATCTCGTCGACACCGGCGACGTCCTCATCGCGGTCGAGGGCATCTTCTCCGGCACGCTCGCCTACATCTTCAATCTCTACGACGGCGATCGTCCGTTCTCGAGCCTGGTGCGTGACGCCCGGGAGCGCGGCTACACGGAGCTCGATCCGCGCGACGACCTGTCCGGTCGCGACGTCGCCCGCAAGCTGACCATCCTGGCGCGTGAAGCCGGCATCGCTCTGTCACTTCCCGACATCGATTTGCAAGGCCTCGTGCCACCGACGTTGTGCGACGGAACGACC
The DNA here is from genome assembly GCA_043741435.1 of Myxococcales bacterium. Classification (GTDB taxonomy): domain Bacteria; phylum Myxococcota_A; class Polyangia; order Palsa-1104; family Palsa-1104; genus JBDTCO01. Next base: position 7,580 of record JAYUBF010000350.1, on the reverse strand, counting down.
GACGCTTTTCTCCAGCGCATGACCGAGCTCGACGCGCCGATGGCGGAGCGACTTGCGGCCGCCAAGAAGAACGGCTCCGTGCTGCGCTACGTGGCGAAGCTCGAGGTGGGCGGCACCGCGCGCGTCGGTCTCGTCGAGCTCCCTTCCGCGCATCCCTTCGCGCACATCCGCCTGACCGACAACGTGGTGCAAATGACGACCAACCGATACCGCGAGAATCCGCTCATCGTGCAAGGCGCAGGCGCAGGACCCGAGGTCACCGCGGCCGGCGTGTTCGCCGATCTGCTGCGGGTCGCGGGCTCGCTCGGAGCGCGGCTATGAAGCGCATCGCCACCGCCTTTGCGCCTGCGTCCGTCGGGAACGTGGCCGTGGGCTTCGATCTTCTCGGCCAGAGCATCGAGGGTCCGGGCGACCGCGCGATCGTGCGCCGCATCGATGACGCCACGGTCCGCGTGAAGGCCGTGCGTGGAGTCGTCGAGGATCTTCCTCTGGCGCCCGAGCGCAACACCGCGGGTCGTGCGCTGCTCGCGTTGTGCGAGGCTCGCCCCGGCGTGGGCTTCGAGCTCGAGCTGGAGAAGGGCATCGCGCTCGGCTCGGGCATGGGCGGATCGGCTGCCTCCGCCGTCGCTGCGCTCGTTGCTGCAAACGCGCTGCTCGTGGATCCGCTCACGCTGACGGAGCTGTATCAGCTCGCGCTGCTCGGGGAGGAGGTCGCGAGTGGCAGCCAGCACGGTGACAACGTGGCGCCTTCGCTGTTCGGTGGGCTCGTCATCGCCTCGTCGCGCGGTGAGCCCGTGCGCGTCCCCGTCCCGCCGTCGCTTTGGCTGGCTGTGGTGCACCCGCACATGGTGTTGCCCACGCGACAGGCGCGCGCCGCATTGGTCGGCACCTACGAGCTCTCCGACTTCGTCGCGCAAAGCGAGAGCCTCGCGCTGGTGCTCGCCGGTTGTTACACCAACGACTTGTCGCTCATCGCGCGCGGGCTGCAAGACCGACTCATCGAGCCACGACGCGCGTCGCTCATTCCCGGGTTCGCGGCCGTGAAGCACGCTGCGCTGCACCACGGCGCGCTCGGGGCCAGCATCTCCGGTGCCGGTCCCAGCGTGTTCGCCTGGATGCCCGATCGCGACTCGGCCGCGGAGGCCGCCACCGCGATGGCCGCAGCCTTCGGTGGCGTGGGCCTCGGCGCGGACTTGTTCGTGTCTCCAGCCTCCGGCCCCGCCGCGCGGGTCGAATCGTGCTCGTAGTCAGCACCCGCCAGGCGCTCCGCGTCCCACTCACCGAAGCCATCGCTCAGGGCCTCGCGCCCGACGGCGGCCTCTATGTACCGTCTACCTTGCCGAAGGTCACCATCCGCGCGCGCGCGTTGGCCGAGGTGGCTGCGGAGGTGCTGAAGCCGCTGTTCGAGGGCGAGCCGGCGGCCGATCGGTTGCCCGACCTTTGTCGCGCGGCGTTCAGCTTCGACGCGCCGCTCACGCAGCTTCCGACGGCGAACGATCACCTGCTCGAGCTGTTTCACGGACCGACCGCCGCGTTCAAGGACTATGGCGCGCGGTTTCTGGCGGAGCTGCTGGCGCGCGAGGTCGGACACCCAACGACAGTGACGCGCACCATCCTCGTGGCGACGTCGGGCGACACCGGCGCTGCCGTGGCGGGTGCATTCTCTGGCCGCGAGGGCTTTCGCGTCGTGGTGCTGTATCCCGATGGCCGCGTGTCGCCGCGGCAAGCGCACCAGCTCGGCGCCTTCGGTGGCAACGTGCGCGCGCTGAAGGTGGCCGGCAGCTTCGACGACTGTCAGGCCATCGTGAAGCAAGCGTTCGCCGACGAAGCGCTGCGGCCCTTGCACCTGCGCTCGGCCAACAGCATCAGCCTCGGACGCTTGCTCCCGCAGATCGCGTACTACGCGTACGCCAGCCTCGCGATCGCCGACCGGGGTCATGGTCCGACCTGCTTCGTCGTCCCGACGGGCAACCTCGGCAATGCGGTGGCGTGCCTGTATGCGCGCGCAATGGGCCTGCCCATCGGCAAGGTGGTGCTCGCGACCAACGCGAACCGCGTGTTGGTCGACTTGCTCGCGAACGATCGCTACGCCCAAGCAACGTCGCAAAGCACGCTCGCCAACGCGATGGACGTGGGGGCGCCGAGCAACGTGGAGCGCCTCATGGCGCTCTTGCCGGATGCGAAGGCGCGCGAGAGCATCTCCGCCGACACCGTCAGCGACGAAGCTATCCGCGCGACGATCGCGCGCACCTACGAAGCGGGCCAGCTCGCGATCTGTCCGCACACCGCGTGCGGCGTGGAGGTGCTGCGTCGGCTGCGCGCCAACGGAGCCACCGGCACCTGGGTGGTCGCCGCCACCGCGCACGCGGCGAAGTTCGAGACGATCGTCGAGCCGATCATCGGCCGCGAAGTCGCTCCGCCGCCCGCGTTGGCGGCGCTGCTACAGCGGCCTTCTGTTGCCGAGCCGATGGCCGCAGAGCTGGGGTCGCTGCGCACGGCCTTGAGGGGCTAACGGCGACGCGGTCGTTCGCGCTACCCATCGGCGATCCTTTGAGCGCGGCTGTGACTGACAAGGCCCGCTACGCGGCACATAGCGCGAGCAGCAGGTGGCACGGTGATCTCCCGGTTGAAGATCGACCCGCCAGTGGTCAGCCCCAGAATCGACTCAGCCTACGGGGCGCGGCGCTTCTTGGCGGGCTGGCGCGCTGTACGTGCTCGGCTCGCACCTTCGGCGAGCCACTGCCGGAGCACCGCCTGGTACTTCATGCCGGTTCGCACGGCAACCTGGCGAGCCTCTGCAATCTGATCGGCACCAACGCGGAGAGTGAGTGGTTGCAACTGTCGCCGAGCACGGATGCGCTCCACCAGTGCCGGGTCGAGTTCTAGCTCTTCGGGCGTGACACGGCGCCAGTCGATGTCCTCGAACTCGACGGCGTCAGGATCCCGATCTTCCGGGCGCCTGCCCTTCGCCCTACTCGTCGATGTCTTTGGCACGTGCGTACCTCTTCCACCATCCAGGATTGGTCGGCTCATAGCTGGTCACCACCCTGATCCAGCGGGTCTGTTCATCATGCTCAAACACCACCAGGACGAAGCGGCCGTCCGGCACGAAGCCGAGCGCGATGTGTCGTCGGCGATCCAATGGATGCCGGAAGATGAACGGGTTGCCCGCCTCGAACAGATCTTCGACGTCCGCCAGTGCGAGGTCATGCGACTCCAGCTTCCTGCTGGTTGGTCTCGTCCCAGTCGAAACCGAGGATCCGCATGACTTATTGTACGTACAAACTGTCACTATGGAAGATGTTCGAGATGCCCCCGTTCTCGTCGTTTTTGGATGACAGCTACCGCAGAATCACCAGGTTCGATCCAGGGACTTCGGTCGAACTGCCGAGCTTGGACGGCTAGCGTGCTCGCGCTGGCCACGGATGCCAGCTCTGGGTGATGATGTCCGCCATGAGAAATCTCGGACTCTGCTTCGCGGGCCTCCTGCTGATGAGCGCTGCCTGTTGTGGCGACGGACGCGGCGACCCCGCGAGCCAGGATGGTGGCTCCACGATGCTCGACCCGCGCTTCGAGAGCTGCTCGACCGGCACCAGCGCGGCGGCGCTCAAGCCCGCCTACGTGATGTTCGTGCTCGACGGCTCCGGAAGCATGATGGACGACAACAAATGGACCGTCGTGCAGCCGGCGATGAAGTCCTTGTTCGCGAGCTTCGCGCAGAAGGCCGACCCGACGCTCGCTGCAGGCCTCATCGTATTCGCCGACACGCTCGATCCGACCGGAACCAACATGGGCATCTACGGACCGTATCCGCAGGCCGGCCTCGACGTACCCATCGGCTTCGTCGATAGCGCGGCTCCGTTCACCGCGCGGCTCTCCGGCATGCCGAAGGGCCTCACGCCGATCCAGGAGTCGCTCACCGGCGCGTACGAGGCGCTCCACGCGTACCAGCCGTCGGGGAAGATCAAGACCGGTGGCCGAAAGCTCGTCGTGTTCATGACGGACGGGTTTCCGTTCTCGTCGATCCCGTCCGAAGAGCAGGTCACCAATTCCCTCGCCGCAGCCGAGGCCGCAACGAAGGACGCGGACCCGATCTCCACGTTCGCCGTCGGCATCGGTTCCTTTCCAGCCTTCGACCTCGTCGAGTACGACCCCACGTTCCTCGGCCGCCTCGCCGTCGCCGGTGGCACCCGCCGCACGTCGACGTGTGACCCCGTGGAAAACACCTCGGTCAACAACGTTTGCTACTACCAGGTCACGCCGAGCACGATGAAGCCGGCCGCCCAGCTCAGCGACGAGTTCCAGGCCCAGCTCGACGACATCCGTCGCCAAGCATTGGCCTGCGAGTTCGAGCTCGGCGCCGCGCCGGAAGGCCAACAGCTCAACCCGTCGAAGCTCAACATCTCCTACACCGACACGAAGAACACCGTCCACACCATCGGTCAGAGCGCGACCTCCGGCTGGAGCTACGACAATCCGACCGACCCGAAGATCATCCACCTCAACGGCACCGCCTGCGACGACTACCGCGCCTCGGGCGGCAAGATCTCCATCGTGCTCGGCTGCGAGACCATCATTCTTTGACTCCACCTTGCGTGAGCCCACCTGTGACGTGGCGCTCGAGCGAGAGGAACAATGCCAGCACGGGGAGGGACACCAAGATTGCGCCTGCGGCGAAGCGCCCCCACTCGGTGGAGAAGTCACCGACGTAGCGCTGCCATTGCACCGGTAGCGTGAAGGACGTCGGCTCGTTCATCAGCGTCGCAGCCAAGATGAACTCGTTCCAGAATGTGAGGCCCTTCGCGCCCAGGTTCTCCACTTCGGCGTACGCGTTGCGCACGGTGATGTGGTTCACGAGGTCGCCCGAGTAGTGGAACAGGTTGCCACCGGCGAACGCCGGCACCAGCACGATGCGCCAGCGACGGCTCGGCTCGTCGTTGATTTTGTCGGTGTAATAGAAGTTGAGCTCGATGTACGGCGCGAGCTCGAGGCGCGTGCCGTGCGACACCACGTCGGAGCCGTAGCCCTCGTGGCCGCGCAGATTGGAGCCCAGCCCCACCCGGACCGTAGGAGCCGAAGTCGAAGCCCAGCCCCACGGGCGGGGGCGCAGGATTCGCTGGCTGGGTCGGCGCTTGCGACGGCGTGTCCGACGTCTGAGCAGACGCCGTGCTCGTCGCCAGGAGCGCGAGCAAGAGGATCGTTTTACGGATCACCTGAGCTTGGGCGAGACCCAGGCGTGGCCCTTGAGCTGGCCGAGCATCGAGCGATAGATGCCCGCCATACGGGCCTGGTTCGCCTTCGTGATCGAAGCATCGGAGCCCTTGCCCAAGGACATCTCGAGGTAGGCGCGACCGTGCATCTGTCCGACGCGGTCCTCCAGCTCGCCGAGCTTGAGCGAACGATACGTCTCACGATCGAGCGTGATCTTGACCACGTTCTCCGCGGGGCACGTTGGTGCGTGATCTTTGCAGCTCGACCACGTGCCGATGTACGTCAGCTGCGCCAGCTCGGGCACCTTCTCGAAGACGGGCTGGGCGAGGTCGGTGAAGATGTTCATCGCTTGGTTGAAGGAGAGCGCCGCGGCCCACTCGTCCTTGCCGCTTTCCGTGTACGGCACGGTGACGGACAAGGACTTCTGCGCGTCGTTGCGCTCGATCGTGATGGGGAGCTTCGCCGTCTTGTTCGCGTCGAGCCGCTTCTGACGCTCCTTCTCCTCGTCGCCGAAGAGCCCGATCTCGACTTGCTGCCAGAACTCGAACGGCACCTTGTTCTCGAAGAGCGGCGCGAGCTCGCCAGAGCGCTGCATCACCATCGCCACGGGCGAACGTGGCGGCGTCTTGTACTGCGCCTCGTTCGAGTACACCGAAGCACTGAGCACGATCGGTTGCGGCTCACGACGCGTCATCAGGTGGCGGTAGAGGTACTTGAGGAGCTTCTCGACGTCGTCGTGCTTGGGTGAATCGGCCACGAGGACGTGGAAGTCGACGGCGTTGTTCTTGGCATCGATGGTATCGGCGAGCACCGTGTACTTCATGGGCGAATCGGCAGGCGACGCCGTGTCGCCCGCGGGGCCTGACGAACGACCGAGATCGGCAGGCGGCGTGGCCTCGCAGCCGGAGAGAGGGAAACCAAAGCCAAGGGCGAACAAGCCCAGCGTGCAGACCAGAGGTAAACCATCGCGACTACTGGTGAAGGACATGGCGTTTTTCCATCGGCAGAGGCCGCTAGCAACGAGCGGCCTGGACGGTATAATCGATCCTTAGGCGAGTAAAGAGCAGGCTGTGGGCAAGATCATTGACGCTGAATTTCGCGGCACCAACGCTGGCGACCGCTACTGCGCGAGCTGCCGCGAACGCTTTCCCAAGCGCTCGGCTCTGTGCCCTCGCTGTGGCGGCGCGCTCACGCTGTGGGCCACGCACTCCGCGAGCGAGCGCCAGCAAGCGGCTCGGGTCCGCAAGGTCAAGGCCGTCGCCGCGCTGTTGTGCCTCCTCGCGGCGTTGATCGTCGCGATCGTGCTGCGTAGCGTCGGCGCCGTTTTTTGAGGATCAGTGGTCCCCATCACCCCAAAGACGACCCGTGAAAAGCTCGCCGCGATCGTCGCCGAACATCTACGTCGAGCTGGAATCCCGGACTTGGGTCTACGTCCCCGCGATCCTATTTATTTCGCCGACGCCGCTCGACGTAGGCAGTGAGCATCCACGCCAACGCAATCGCGATGAACAGCGCGGCGGAGGTGAGAAGATTCTGGCGAACGTCGGAGCCGATTGACGACGGCGTGCTGCCTAGGTCGGTCTTCACGATTAGTTCGCGAAGCACGTCGACGTGAGCCGCGAGGTTGATTTCGGTGCCTTGGTAGTGCGAGTGGTTCGCGCCGATCACGCGGCCCGCGTCGTCGACGAGAGGGCCGCCGCTCGAGCCCGGCGCGATCGACGCTGTATGTTGGACGAGCAGTCCCTTGATCTTGCCCAGGTCGGGATCGCGCTTCACGAGTTCGGGGGGAAGCCGTCGCGTACCGCCGAGACGATCCCCGCGGAGACGGTCTGATCGAACCCGAGTGGGCTGCCGATCGCGATCGCGCGTTGGCCGACGTGAAGCTCGGCGCCCGGTGCGAGGACCAACGGCGGCGCGCTGCCATCGATCCTGAGGAGCGCAAGGTCGTGCGTTTCGTCGTCGGCGAGCATGCCGAGCACCTTCGCTTTCTTCCCGTCGGCGAAGATGGCCACCATGCTGCCGCGCACATGTTCGATGACGTGGTGGTTGGTGACGACCACGCCGTCGGCGACGAAGAAGCCGCTGCCATGACCGACCTCTTCGCCGCTCACATAGTCGGCGAGGCGCACGACGCTCGCGGTGACCTTCGTCGCGGCCGCCTCGAGGCCGTCCGTCGGTGACGCGGACGCGGAGGCGGAGGCGGAGGCGAGCGCCATGACGAGGATCGCCAGACGCTTCATGACGGAAGAATTCGGTGTCGGCTCACACTTTGGTGGTGCTCTGCCCCAGGATCGGGATCGACGCGCGGCAGACTCCGCGGTAATCAGCGGTAGCACGTGAGCTGAGAATGGAGCAAACCGTGGTCGCCC
>JAYUBF010000349.1:0-9455 GCA_043741435.1 Myxococcales bacterium | reverse complement strand
CTCATCATCAACCGCTGCAGACCACCCCTTGACCATACATCTGCCGATTTTTCGATTTCTCGACGCCCTCTCCGACACTGGCGTGAATAAGGTGGGCTGAGCTTTCACCTTCCTCCACCTGGCCACCCCTATAATGCGCTGCAGCAGCTGAGCTACGCTGGAGTCGTCTTTCTGCTGGCGCCGTTGCTCATGTTGACTGGCGCCGCGATGTCTCCAGCGATTGCTGCTCGGTTTCCCTGGTATCTGCGCATCTTTGGGGGCCGACAAGCCGCGCGCAGCGTCCACTTCATCTCGCTCATCGCGGTCATCGCGTTCACCATGGGCCACATCGCTCTTGTGGCCATTGAAGACTTTCCTCGCAACATGTCTTGGATCATTGGTGGCAACTACGAAAGCGGTCGCGCAGCGGTGGTCATCGGTATGGCTGGTCTCGTCGCCGTTGTTGTCTCGCACGTTCTGGCGACCAAGATCTCGCTGCGGAATCCGAGGCGCATTCAGCGTGTCCTTGGCGTCGTCATCGAGCCCGTGCGAATGATGCTCCTACATCATGTGATTTCGAGGCAGCGCTACTCAAAGAAAGACGTGTCTCCATTCTTCCGTGTAAACGGCCATCCACCTGTCTCTTCCGAATACGACGAATTGAAGAAATGTGATTTTGTCGACTGGCGGCTCTCCGTTCATGGCCTCGTCGAGGCGCCGCTAGAACTGTCTCTTTCCGACCTTCGAGGTATGCCCGTTTCTACCCAGATTACGAAGCACCACTGCATTCAGGGCTGGTCTGCGGTCGGCGAATGGACCGGCGTGACGGTCGCCGAGATTCTAGATCGCGCGAGGCCACTTCCGAAGGCACGCTATCTTCTGTTTCGTGGATTTGACGAGCCCAAGGATGGGCACGTCTACTATGAATCAATCGATCTGGAACTGGCGCGACACCCTCAGAGCATACTGGCCTATGCAATGAATGGAGTGTCGCTTCCAATCCCACATGGTGCACCTTGCCGCCTGCGCGTCGAAACGCAGCTCGGCTTCAAGATGGTGAAGTACCTGCGCTCGATCGAGCTGGTTGAGGACTACCGCAGGGTCGGCGACGGTCAGGGGGGCTACCGAGAGGATGTGCAGTTCTACGGATCGGAAGCTGGCATATGAGTCTGCAACGCTCCGACGCCTTCGTGTTCTTCGGTGCGACCGGAGACCTCGCCTACAAGAAGATCTTCCCGGCGCTCCAGGCGATGATCCGCAGCGGACATCTCGCCGTACCGATCATCGGCGTCGCCAAGGCAGACTGGGATCTCGATCGCCTGAGAGCGCGCGCTCGCGCCAGCCTGACCGAGCACGGCGGCGGTGTCGACGAGGGGGCGTGGAAGAAGCTCGTCGAGCTGCTGCGCTATGTCGACGGCGATTACAAGGACGCGGCCACCTTCGCGCAGTTGCATACGGAGCTACGTGGGGCCGCGTGCCCAACCCACTACCTCGCCATTCCCCCGAGCATGTTTCCCGTTGTGGTCGAGCACCTCGGCGCCTCGGGGTGCGCGGATGGAGGCAGGGTGATCTTCGAGAAGCCGTTCGGTCGCGATCTCGCGTCGGCCGAGGCCCTCAATCGGACCCTGCGCACGGTGTTCGCAGAGGAGGCAGTCTTTCGCATAGACCACTACTCGGCAAGGAGGCGGTCCAGAACCTCATCGTATTCCGCTTCGCCAACACCTTCCTCGAACCGATCTGGAACCGGAACTATGTGGAGAGCGTGCAGATCACCATGGCCGAGCAGTTTGGCGTCGAGGGGCGAGGCAGCTTCTACGAGGAGGCGGGGGCGATCCGCGATGTTGTGCAGAACCACATGATGCAGGTGATGGGCTTCCTCGCGATGGAGCCGCCCGCGACCACCTACAACGAGTCGATCCGCGACGAACTGGTGAAGGTGTTCAGGCAGATGAAGCCGCTCAGTCCCGACGATCTCGTGCGCGGCCAGTTCGAGGGCTACAAGCAGGAGGTTGGGGTCGCGGCGGATTCACAGGTCGAGACGTTTGCTGCCCTGCGCCTCGAGATCGACTCCTGGCGCTGGGACGGCGTGCCCTTCTTCATCCGTGCGGGCAAGTGTCTGCCTACGACCACGACGGAGGTCATCGTCGAGCTTAAGCGTCCGCCGGTCACGAGGCTCGCGCCAGGGAAGGGAAATTATCTGCGCCTGCGCCTCAGCCCCGACGTGAAGATCGCGCTCGGCGCGCGGGTGAAGAAGCCCGGCGAAGCGATGATCAGCGAGCCCACCGAGCTATCCGTCGTTCATCACCCGGAGGGCGAGATGAGCGCCTACGAGCGGCTCCTCGCCGACGCCCTCGCCGGCGACGCGACCTTGTTCGCGCGACAGGATGCCGTCGAGGCGGCGTGGGCCGTCGTGAATCCGATACTCGGCAAGCAGGCGCCCGTGCACGCTTACGGCAAGGGGAGCTGGGGCCCGGCCGAGGCCGAGCGCTTGCTCGCAGAGGTCGGCGGCTGGGCGATCCCGAGCTATACCGCGTGAGGATCCTGGCGATCGATGTCGGCGGCACGCACGTGAAAGTGCTCGCATCGAACGAGCGCGAGCCACGAGAGTTCACGTCGGGTCGCTCGATGACGCCGTCGCGGATGGTGGAGCACGTGAAGCAGCTCACCAAGGACTGGTCGTACGACGTGATCTCGATGGGCTATCCAGGCATCGTCGCGCACGACAAGATCGTTGCCGAGCCGAAGAACCTCGATCGTGGCTGGGTGTCGTTCAACTTCCAGGCGGCCTTCGACGCTCCCGTGAAGATCGTGAACGACGCGGCCATGCAGGCGCTCGGTGACTACACGGGTGGACGCATGCTCTTTCTCGGATTCGGGACAGGGCTCGGCACGGCACTAATCGTCGATGGCACGCTCATCCCGATGGAGCTCGGCCATCTGCCCTACAAGAAGGGGCGCACCTACGAAGACTATGTCGGGGTGAGCGGGCTCGAGCGGCTCGGCCCGAAGAAGTGGCGCAAGCACGCGCTCGCGGTCATCGAGCTGTTTCGTACCGCCCTCGAGCCGGACCACGTCGTCATCGGTGGCGGGAACGCCAGGAGGCTCCACCGACTCCCCGAAGGGGTTCGGCTTTGTGAGAACGCAAACGCGTTCGCGGGTGGGTTTCGGATGTGGAAGCAAGCGGACGCCGTCGGAATTAGAGGAGTCAAGTGATGCAGATCGGCATGGTCGGGCTTGGACGGATGGGCGCCAACATGGTGCGGCGGCTCACCCGAGGCGGACATCAGTGCGTGGTCCATGACCGCTCGGCACAGGCAGTCGAGGCGCTGGTGAAGGAGGGAGCGGTCGGCGCCATCTCGCTTGCAGATCTCTCGGAGAAGCTCACGGCGTCTCGCGCGGTCTGGCTTATGGTCCCGGCCGCCGTCGTGGATACGACCATTGGTGAGCTGGCGGACCACCTCGTCCGTGACGACACCGTGATCGACGGCGGTAACTCGTATTACGTCGACGATATCAGGCGCGCGAAGGAGCTCGCGGCGCGCGGGCTACATTACATCGATGTCGGCACGAGCGGAGGCGTCTTTGGCCTCGAGCGGGGCTACTGCCAGATGATCGGTGGTGAGACGGCGCCGGTGCAGCGGTTCGACCCAATCTTCGCCGCGCTTGCACCAACAATGGAGTCGGTTCCGCGCACGCCCGGGCGTGACAAGAAGGGTGGCACCGCCGAGCGCGGGTATCTGCACTGCGGTCCTGTGGGCGCCGGGCATTTCGTGAAGATGGTGCACAACGGCATCGAGTACGGCCTCATGGCCGCGTACGCAGAAGGGTTGAGCATCCTCCGCCACGCCGATGTGGGGAGGGCCGGACGTGCGCAAGACGCCGAGACGGCGCCGCTGCGCGATCCCGAGAACTATCAATACGACCTCGATGTTGGCGAGATCGCCGAGGTGTGGCGTCGCGGCAGCGTCATCTCCTCCTGGCTCCTCGACCTCACGGCCGGGGCGCTGCTTGAGCAGGCAGACCTGGCCGCGTTCGCCGGGCGGGTCTCGGACTCCGGAGAGGGGCGCTGGACCGCCAAGGCCGCGATCGATGAATCGGTGCCAGCGCCGGTACTCATGGCTGCACTCGCGCAGCGCTTCTCGTCCCGCGGCGAGGCCGACTATTCAGACAAGATCCTGTCGGCCATGCGAGCCGGTTTCGGCGGGCACCGGGAAAAGCCATTTGGGTGAGTGATCGATCGCCAGATCATCCCCTACTCTTGGTGAAACCGAATGGGGGCCCGTGGAGCGTGGTGACCTTGCGGTGCGCCGCGGTTCGTATTAGTCGGACTCCAACATGTTCAATCGCTGCGTGGGTGCTCTCGTAGATAACCCGCGAGACAGGAGTCACGACGACGCGCGTGCGATCGTGCTCCGGCATGGCTGGAACGCGACCGCGTATCAGCTTCTCAATCCCGGCATCGCGCATTGGTTCTCTCCGGATGGCGACGTCCTGGTTGGATATGTGGTCGCATCTGGGACACGGGTCGTTGCTGGCGCTCCGGTGTGCTCACCTTCGCGACTCCATGCAGCGGTGGAAGCGTTCGTCGTAGACGCGCGCCGCCACCGACAGCGGGTCTGCTTCTTCGGCGCGGGCGAACGCCTCGAGGGCCTGCTCGCCCCGATGCCCGATTGGAGCGTGGCGAGCCTCGGTGCACAGCCCGCATGGGACCCCAGCGGATGGCCCGCCATCGTGGCCCGGCGCGCCTCGCTACGCGGGCAGCTCCACCGTGCTCGGAACAAGGGAGTACGCGTGCGGGTGTGGGACGCGACGCGCGCGGAGGCGAGCACCGACCTGCGTCGCTGCCTCGCAGGTTGGCTCTCGCAACGTCCCCTTCCGCCGCTCCACTTCCTCATCGAGTCGGACACGCTTGCTAATCTGACGGACCGTCTTGTCTTGGTCGCCGAGGTTGACGATGTGGTGATCGGCTTTCTCATCGGGTCACCCATCCCCGCGCGGAACGGATGGCTGATCGAGCAGATCATCCGGGGTTCAGGGGTGGTGAATGGAACGACCGAGCTGCTCATCGACGCGGCCATGCGCACGATCGCCACCCGCGGAGCCAGGCATGTCACGCTCGGGCTCTCACCACTGTCGCGGCACTCGAGCTTCGATCGACGCCGAATGCCCTCTTGGCTGCGAGCAACGCTCCACCTGACGCGCGCCCACTGCGGGCGTTTCTACAACTTCGGCGGGATCGACCAGTTCAAGGCCAAGTTCGAACCCGACGTCTGGGAAGAGATCGTTGCGATCGCCGACGCACCACGGTTCCCTCCGAGCGCGCTGTGGGCGATCGCCGCCGCGTTCAGCCGCGGCTCCCCGATCTCTCTCGTGCTGCGCGCTGCGGCAAAGAGGCTGATCGGCGGCGCGCGCTGACGAGCGAGCTTGACGCGCACATTCGCTTGAAGATATATATCGTGACACGATATGGAGACAATCTCCGATGTCCGCGCGCTCGCGGAGTTTCGACACCAGCTGAGACGGTTTCTCGCGTTTAGCGAACAGGCGGCGCGCGCCGCCGGGATCGAGCCGCAGCAACATCAGCTGCTTCTCGCGGTGAAGGGTCTGCCGGAAGGGAAGCGACCGACCATCCGGTTTCTCGCGGAGCGCCTCCAGATCCGTCATCACAGCGCCGTCGAGCTAATCGATCGACTCGTGGCGAGTGAGCTCGTCGTCCGGCGACGCAGCGAGGTCGATGCCCGTGAGGTCCTCATCGTGATCACAGGGAGCGGCGAGCGGCTGCTGCGGTTGCTCTCGCGGGTGCACCGTGCCGAGCTGCGCAGCGCCGGTCGCTCCCTCCAGCGAGCGCTCGCAGCGCTGCTGACGAAGCCTGCGAAGGCACCCGCGCGCCGGAGGCGTGCGAGGTGACGGGACGAGCGGCTGAGACCCGTGCGGGCGAGCTGTCAGCCGATCTGGGTGACTTCACCGCGACCGCCCGCACCATCCCCATCACGCTGCTCGCCGTCGTCATCGGAGCGCTCGCCGCGTTCGTCGCGCAAGCCCTGCTCAGGCTCATCGGCCTTTTCACCAACCTCTTCTTCTTCCATCGGTGGAGCGACGCGTTCACGTCGCCGGCTGCCCACGCGCTCGGCTACTACGTCGTCCTCGTCCCTGTCGCCGGGGGGCTCATCATCGGCTTCATGGCGCGCTATGGATCGGAGCGCATCCGTGGCCACGGAATCCCCGAGGCGCTCGAAGCCATCCTCATTCGCGGCAGCAGGATCGAGCCACGGGTTGCGCTGCTTAAGCCCATCTCATCGGCCATCTCCATCGGCTCCGGCGGGCCCTTCGGTGCTGAGGGGCCCATCATCATGACGGGCGGCGCGTTCGGGTCGATGATCGCACAGCTCTTCCACCTCACCAGCGCGGAAAGAAAGACCCTGCTCGTAGCGGGGGCAGCCGCTGGCATGTCGGCGACGTTTGCGGCGCCGCTCGCGTCCGTGCTCTTGGCCGTGGAGTTGCTGCTCTTCGAGCTGAAGCCCCGCAGCTTCATCCCCGTAGCGCTCGCAAGCGCTGTCGCGATGGTAGTGCGTCGCTCTCTACTTGGCCCGGGACCTCTTTTCTCCTTACACGTACAGGTGAGCGCCGTGAGCCCCGCGGCGCTGGGGGCGTGCATCGCGATCGGGCTCCTCGCCGGTGGGCTGGCCTGGATGATGACGCAGTCCGTCTACGTAGCCGAAGACCTCTTCAAGAAGCTCCCGATCCACTGGATGTGGTGGCCCGCCATCGGCGGCCTCGCAATCGGCGTCGGTGGCGTTCTATGCCCTCGCGCGCTCGGCGTCGGATACGACAGCATTGATGCGCTGCTGCATGGTGCGCTTCCTGTACGAGAGATCCTGATCCTGATCGCGGTGAAGTGGGCGATCTGGTGCATCTCGCTGGGCTCGGGCACCTCGGGAGGCGTGCTTGCGCCTCTGCTCATGATCGGGAGCGCGCTGGGCGGCCTCGCCGGGATGGCGCTCCCTGACCAGGGCGTCGGGTTCTGGCCGGTGGTCGCGATGGGCGCGACCTTGGGCGGGACCATGCGGTCGCCGCTCACGAGCGTTATCTTTGCCATCGAGCTGACGGGCGATCATCGGTGGCTACTCCCGCTCCTCATCGCTTCGTCGGTGGCTCATGGGTTCACGGTGCTGCTCATGCGTCGCTCGATCCTGACCGAGAAGGTGGCTCGTCGCGGCTTTCATGTGAGCCGCGAGTACGCCATCGACGCGCTCGAGGTGCTCTTCGTTCGCGACGTCATGCACACCAGCGTGGTCGGCCTGCCCGCTAGGTCCTCGCGCGTTGCAGTCGCCGCGCTCCTAGAGACCAAGCTTGGTTCGCTCGAGCCCCTGTACCCGGTCGTCGATAGCGCCGATCGCCTGGCTGGAGTCGTGACTCGAGGACGCCTGCAGGCCTGGATAGCCGAGCCGGCGAGCGCGGCGGCGGGCGCCACAGTGACGGACATAGCGACGGTGACCCCGGTGACTGCGTATCCTGACGAATCGCTGAGCGCAGTGGTCCAACGGATGGCCGAGACCGGGAGAACGCGCCTGCCTGTGGTTGCACGCGAAGATCCCAAACGGATCCTCGGCATCATCGGCCTGGGACATACACTCAAGGCGAAGCTGCGGCACATCGAAGAAGAGCAGCGGCGCGAGCAGGTGCTGCCCTTGGACTTCCTCGTTCCGAGTGCGCTACGAAAGTTCTACCGCAGCCCAACCGCCAAGAAGGTACCGAGCTGCGAATCGGATCGCACAAGCCCATGAGATAAGATGTCATCATCGCCGGAGGTGGGCCTGCAGGCTCGTCGAGGTTCATTCCCGAGCACCGCGCCGGAGTGCCCGGGTCCATGGGCATCCGTTGTAACTTCTCAAAAAGTGCCGGCGGCTCTCAATCGAGTCGCTGAATTCGTGCAGTATTGGGCGATTTGACGATGTGGCTGCCTTGGCTGCCGGCACTTTTTGAGAAGTTACCAAATCGCAGGCTAGTCTGCTG
Organism: Myxococcales bacterium; assembly: GCA_043741435.1. Lineage (GTDB taxonomy): Bacteria > Myxococcota_A > Polyangia > Palsa-1104 > Palsa-1104 > JBDTCO01. The sequence goes on along the minus strand of JAYUBF010000349.1, from coordinate 1,463 downwards.
AGATGACTAGGGTATGTGCGCGGCGCCAGCGGTCTCGATGACATGCTGTGTTTTGCGAATCAGGTCACTCGTCCTCGCGCGCGAGCATGCGATAGATGGTCGAGGCATCGATCTCGCGCAGCTGCGCGGTCGAACCTTGTTCCCGCTGGTCTGATTGAGAACCATTCGACGTAGCGTCGGGTCATCACGCGCAGGGGACGATGTCGGCGGCGAGGCCTGCCATCGATTCGGGTGAGGGCTCAGGCACAGCGAGCGCCAGGTCGCGCACGTCGAGGCGCTTGCCTCTGCCGAGCACGAGCATGCGTTCCACCGCGTTCTTGAGCTCGCGGATGTTCCCTGGCCACGGGAGCTCCATCATGCGTCGCAGCACCTCGCCGGTGATCTCGCGTGGCGGCGCCTCTGGGTGCGCTGCTGCATGGCTCGCGTTCCAGGACCACCAGCACGTGACCCTCGACGGCCGGACGCTGTTCGGCGAGAGGCATCGCGCGACTTCTGGATCTGTGGTGCGCGCGTTCGATGGCCGCGAAGTTCAACGCGGCCGCCAACGGTTAGTAGCGGCGCCGACGGACGCGTGCTGCCGTTGGATGGTCTCTTGCCAATCGGAGGAGAAAGGTCTAAATTAAGACCTATGAACAGGTCCAATAACGGTCCCAACTCCGCGCTGCAGGTTGCTGAGGATATCGTCCCTATCGGAGAGCTAAAGGCTCATCTTTCCGAGAGAATCCGAGATCTTCGCGGGTGCGGCAGGCCGTTGGTCGTCACGCAGAATGGCAAAGCCGCCGCGGTGCTCCTGGCTCCCGAGGAGTTCGACCGTCTGACGAACCAGGCACGGTTCATAGCGGCAATGCAAGAAGGGTTCGATGACCTCGAAGCTGGGCGGGTGATCAGCCATGAGGAGCTGGGGCATAGGCTCGATGCCCGGTTTGGAGCCCTGACCGAGCCGAAATGAGCATGATTCGCTGGACCGAGCGCGCTGTCGCCGACCTCTTGGCGATTGGCGACTACATCGCAGCGGACAAACCGGCGGCTGCTCGCGCCTGGGTCGAACGCCTACGAGCGCGCGCCGTCGTCGCCGCAGAAACTCCGCGCGCTGGCCGAGTCGTGCCCGAGCTCGAGCGCGACGACGTGCGGGAGACCTTCGTGCGCTCGTACCGCATCGTCTACCGCGTTGTGCCGGAGGGTATCGTGGTGCTGACGGTGCTCGAAGGCCATCGCCTGCTCGCTAGCCTTAACCCTGAGGCCGACGAGTAGGTCTGCAATCGCAGCTCCAGGCATTTCCACAGGCGAAGCCCCATGGACGCTAACCCGCCACGAGGCGGGCAGTGGAATCGGGCGGGGAAGGAGCCGTATCCCCTCGCGCACGTCTCGCCATTAGTCACATGTGGCAACGCGGCAAAGATCAGACGGCATAACGTCGTGAAATCAGATCGCTCAACGAGCAATCGTCTCGGGTACGAAGGAAA
>JAYUBF010000348.1:0-9463 GCA_043741435.1 Myxococcales bacterium | reverse complement strand
AGCACGACGTGAGCGCGTTGCTCGCGCAGCTCAAGCTCGACGGCAACCTGACGCTGGTGGGCGCGCCCGAGAAGCCCGTCAGCGTGCCGGCCTTCGCGCTCCTCACGAATCGCCGCAGCTTCTCGGGCTCCGGCATCGGCGGCATCGAAGAGACGCAGGAGATGCTCGACTTCTGCGGCGAGCACGGCATCACCTGCGACATCGAGAAGATCGCGATGTCGCAGATCAACGATGCCTATGCGCGTCTGCTCAAGAGCGACGTGCGCTATCGCTTCGTGATCGACATGGCGACGCTCGCGTGAGGCTCGCTCGTGCGGCGCTGCTCGTGACGCTGATGCTGCCGACGATGGCAGACGCCAAGAGACCGAAGCTCGAGCTGCGCGTCGTCGGCCAGCTCGGGCCGTGGTCGCCCGCCGTCGATGGTCTGCGCGGTCGGCTGGTCGCCTCGCCCTACACGGGAGCGAAGGGTCGTACACAGCTGGGCCTGGCGCTCGACCTCGAGAACACGAGCGATGCGCCCATCGACCTCGTCTGGGGTGACCCGGGCGAGCTCGTGAAGTTCGATCTCGCCGACGAAAAAGGTGCGCCCGTGCCACCCGCGCACCCAGGCGGCAACAGCATCGTTGGCCCACCGCCGAGAAAGTCGGTGGCGCCGAAGAAGTCCATTCGCATCCCGCTCTCGAAGGGCGCGTACGAGTACGTGGCGCTCGAGCGCGTGCTGCTCCGGCCATTCGCGTTCCAAGGTTGGTTTCTACCGAGCGCGGGCGTGAAGCTTCAGCTGCGCGCGGACCTCGTCGTGCCAGAGGACAAGAAGAAGGCCGCGCACCCGAGCTGGCACGGCACGCTCGCGCTGCCCGCCGTCGGGATCGTCAGCCCGTAGGTCGACGGGTCGCCTCGGACATCTGCGCCATCAGGGCGCCCATCTTCTCCTGGATCTTCTGCAAGGCCTTCAGCGGGCGCAGCATCACCTTGAACTCCACTATCTGGCCTGCGTCGTTCCATTTGGTCAGGTCCAGGCCCTCGATCGAGATGCCGTCGAGCTCGAGCGCAAACTCTAGCGCGGCATCTCGCTCACCGACGATCTCGCGCACGTAGCGAAACGTCTTCGCGTCGAACACCTGCAGCGCCGCGGCGAGATACAGCGTGACGATGAGCTTGCCCCGCTGCGCCGTATGCACGACGCACCATGCTCGGCACCGTACCTCACCCGCCGGGCGTTTACTTTCGCTCACGAGCGGGGTCTTATCGCGCTCCGATGAAGCTCTTTCTGAAGAAGGACCTGGCCACCGTCGTCAAAGAGGCGACCGATCCCCATATCGCGGAGGGTCATCAGGGCTTGCGACGTTCGCTCGGCGCGTTCCATCTGACGATGCTCGGCATCGGCGCGATCATCGGCGCCGGTATCTTCTCGCTGACCGGCGCTGCTGCTGCCGGCTACGCAGGCCCGGGCATCGCGTACTCGTTCGTCATCGGCGGCGTCCTCTGCACGTTCGCCGGCCTTTGCTACGCCGAGCTCGCCTCGATGATTCCCGTCGCTGGTTCGGCCTACACCTACGCCTACACCACGATGGGCGAGCTGGTCGCGTGGATCATCGGCTGGGATCTCATCCTCGAGTACGCATTCGGCGCCGTCGTCGTTTCCATCGCCTGGTCCGGCTACCTCGTGCAGGTCATCGCGTCCCTCGACCACATCTTTCCTGGCGGCATCTTTCATCTGTCCGACAGCGCGCTTCTGTTCACCAAGGGTCCGTTCGAGCTGGTGAAGCTCGCGTCGGGGGCGATGACCACCGGCTACCTCAACCTGCCGGCCGGCATCATCGCGCTCACCTGCGCGGCGATCCTCTATCGCGGGATCAGCGAGAGCGCGTGGGTGAACAACCTCATCGTCGTGGTGAAGGTTACGATCGTCATCGTCTTCATCTTGCTCGGCATCAGCCTCGTCTCGCACGAGCACCTGATGGTGAATCCGCACGCGACCGGCTTCGCCGCGCTGGTGCCCGCGCCCGTCATGCTGCCGCTCGCCGACTGGACACCCATCGATCGTTTGCTGCACTGGGCCTTCGGACGCCAACCCATGCGCTACGGCTGGGGCATGGGTGGTGTGCTCACGGGCGCCGGCGTGGTGTTCTTCGCCTACATCGGCTTCGACGCGGTCTCCACCACGGCGCAAGAGGCCAAGAACCCGCAACGCGACCTGCCGATCGGCATTCTCTCGTCGCTGTTCATCTGCACGGTGCTCTACATCCTCGTCGCGGTCACGCTCACGGGCATCGTCGACTACCACGAGCTCGGCGTGCCGGCGCCCATCGCCGTCGGCATCAACCGGATCGTAGAGCTACGCAACTGGACGCCCGCTGCCGCCAACACGTTCACGTTCGTCGTCAAGCTCGGCGCGCTCGCAGGTCTCACGAGCGTCATCCTCGTCATGATGCTGGGCCAGACGCGCGTGTTCTACGCGATGGCCAAGGACGGCCTCTTGCCATGGTTCCACCACACGCACCCGCGCTTCGCCACGCCGCACGCCGCCACCGTGGTGACGGGCGTGTTCGTCTGCATCGCCGGATCCACGATGCCCATGCACCTCGTCGGTGAGCTGGTCTCCATCGGCACGTTGCTCGCGTTCGTGCTGGTGTGCCTCGGCGTCCCGCTGCTCCGTCGCACGAATCCGGGCCAGGCGCGTCCGTTCAAGGTGAAAGCGCCGTGGTTCGTCGGCATCACCGGCGCGTTGGCCTGCGTCTACGTGATGATCGGCCTGCCGCCGGACACCTGGCTGCGCTTGTTCATCTGGTTGGCGATCGGCTTCGCGGTGTACTTCGGCTACGGGCGGCGGCACAGCCTGCTCCAGGCCCAGCAAAAGTCGAACTAGTCGAGACGAGAACGCATGAGAAAGCCTCCGCGAGCTTGGACGGCGCCCGAGCGGATCGGTTGCAGACCGTCAGCATCGCCTCCTCACCGCGCGGAACGCACGCGCCGCACGCCGCGCAGCCCGAACACCAGCATCGGGAGGCCGAACGCGATCATCGACGAGCCGGTGTAGAGGCTGATCGCGGCGTGGTCCCACACGCCGCACGCGACGAGGATAGGGCCGAGCACCAGGAACATGAGGCCGATGGGGATGCGGATATCGAGGTCCATGCGGTCCTAGAAGAACTTCAGGTTGATGAGGACGACCACGACGGCGACGACGATCGCCGCCGTCGACGGTCGCAGGTACCAGGGGCCCGTGGTGAGCGGCCGCGGCGTGAGCGAGTACACGAGGCCCACGAGATCCTTCTCCGCACGGGGCCGCGTGAAGAGCGACAGCACGACCGACACCACGAAGCAGACACTGAACGAGAGAATGGCGCCGTAGAAGGCCGCGGCCATGTCGCTCGGGTAGTGGATCACGCCGGCGATCCGAACGAGGTGATGTCCGACGCCAGCGGTGATTCCCGCCAGGAGGCCGACGAAAGCACCATGGCCCGTCGCTCGCTTCCAGAACATGCCCAGCAAGAACGTGGCGAAGATGGGCGCGTTGAAGAACCCGAACAGGAGCTGCATGTAGTCCATGAGCGAATCGAAGCGCCGGCACAGGTACGCCGCGCCGATGGACACCAGCACGCCGAAGAAGGTGGCCTGCTTGCCGATGGAGAGCAGCTTCGCGTCGTCAGCGTTCTTGTTGAGGTAGGCCTGGTAGATGTCGAAGGTCCAGACCGTGTTGAACGCGGTCACGTTGCCCGCCATGCCGCTCATGAACGAAGCGAGCAGCGCGGCGAGGCCGAGGCCGAGCATCCCGCTCGGGTAATACATCTTCAGCAGGATTGGCAGCGTGTAGTCGTAGTTGCCGTCGGGAAGCTTGATGGCGAGCGCGGCTGCGACGAGGCCGGGCACGATGACGAGGAACGGGAACAACGCCTTCGGGACCGCCGCAATGAGGGGCGTGCGCTGCGCGGCCGCCAGGTTCTCCGACGCCAGCGCGCGCTGCACGACGAGGAAGTCGGTGCACCAGTAGCCGAAGCTCAAGACGAAGCCGAGCCCGGCCACGAGCCCGAAGATCTCGACGCCCATCGGGTTGTCCGACGCGTGGAGGACCGAAGACCAGATGTTCATCATGCCCGGCGTGCCGGCGAGCCGCTCTTGGATGCCGCTCCAGCCGCCGGCCTTCATCACGCCGACGATGGAGAGCGGCGCGAAGCCGAAGACGATCAGGAAGAACTGCAGCACCTCGTTGTAGATCGAGGAGGTGAGCCCGCCGAGATAGGTGTACACGAGCACCACGGCGGCCGAGACCACGACGGAGACCTCGAAGCTCCACCCGAGCATGACCTTGAACACCAGGGCCATGGCGTACATGTTGATGCCCGACATGAGGACGGTGAGCAGCGCGAAGGAGAAAGCGTTGAGCCCGCGGGTCTTCTCGTCGAAGCGCAGCTTCAGGTACTCGGGGACCGAGCGCGCGCGAGAGCCGTAGTAGAACGGCATCATGAAGAGACCTACGAAGATCATCGCGGGGATGGCACCCACCCAGTAGAAGTGCGCGGTGAGCAGCCCATACTTGTAACCGTTGCCGGCCATGCCCATCACCTCGAGCGCGCCGAGGTTGGCCGACAAGAACGCGAGCCCGGTCACCCAGGACGGCAAGGATCGGCCGGACAGGAGGAAGTCCTCGGAGGACTTCATGTAGCGCTTCAGCGCGTACCCGATGCCGAGCACGAAGGCGAAATAGATTCCGATGACGGCCCAGTCGACGGGCGCGAGATGAACGCGGAGGTCATTCATGTCGAAACCACATCAGCCGATCAAAGCAAGGTGGGCACCAACTCGAGGATGAGTCGTTCCGCTGACTTGCTCGCTGTTGCGCTGGCTACGGCGCTGGTCTGGTCAGTCGAGTCGCTGGGGTGGATTGTCTCAGATGTGGCGGGCATGTCGCCGAGCACATCGATGACGGCGGTTATTGATCACCGTGACGGGTGATCCCGTGTCGAGAATGAAACGACGATCCCGGTCCAAAAAACTGCGCAGCGACGGAGGTCTCGTGACAGGGCGTCAGCTTCGCTTCTTGACCGGCTGTGCGGATAGACCACTCCATGCGTCGTCTGCATGTTCGTCCGGTCGGTATCGACGAGCACGACCCATCAGCACGGCTAACTGCAGACGGCCGACACGCTCTGCTTCTGGGTCCGCGAACGAGCGCAGGTGCACACCAGGCCGGCGGCTCCCCTCGCAATGAGGTGAGCCGACGGTTGACGGCGGCGGCGCCAGATGCTGTATCTGGAACGGCGGTCGGACCATGAAAGTTCCTAACTCCGATTGCTATGTCCCGGTTCCTCTGGCCGTCGATCTGGCGGTCGGCACCGAGATAGGCGACTACGTCATCGAGCAGAAGCTCGACGAGGGCGGGATGGCGACCGTATACGGCGCCGTCCACCGGGTCATCGGCAAGAAGGCGGCGGTGAAGGTGATGTCGCCATCGATGTCTTCGAACGCCACCCACGTGCGGCGCTTCCTCCAGGAGGCCCGAGCCGCAAACGCCATTGGCCACCCGAACATCGTCGACGTGTTCGCATTCGGCGAGCTTCCCGACGGTCGCAGCTACTTCATGATGGAGTGGTTGCAGGGCGAGACGCTGTACCATCGGATGTCGGGTGGTCGTGTCCCCCTCGACGAGGCGCTGCACATCGTGCACCTCATCTGCGAGGCCCTCGAGGCCGCGCATGACAAGGGCATCGTGCATCGCGACCTCAAGCCGGCCAACGTCTTCCTGGTCCCGGTGCGCGGCCAGCACCCCACCCCGAAGCTCCTCGACTTCGGCGTCGCCAAGCTACTGCACCAGGACGCGAGCCACGGTACGGTGGGCGTGAACACGCTGCGAGGTCAGGTCGTCGGTACGCCGGAGTACATCTCGCCGGAGCAAGCCCTCGGCACGGATGTCGATGGTCGCAGTGACCTGTACGCGCTCGGGATCATGCTCTACGAGCTGGTGCTGGGGCAGGTCCCGTTCGTGGCGAACAGCCCCGCCGAGCTGGTGGGCCGGCACATCACCGATCTGCCGCCCGACCCCGCGCTGCGATGGCCGCGGATCCCGGCCGCGCTGTCGAAGCTGATCCTCGGGTTGCTGCACAAGGACCCAGCTGCGCGGCCGAGGCCCGCCCAGATCCGCGAGGTGCTCGAGCAGGTGCGAGCAGGTGGTTCTCCGCCCTCCAGCTCCGAGTTGAACGTGAGCGCCACCGGGCGGTGGGCGCCAAAACGAACACGGGCCGCCCTGGGGTGGCTCCTGGCCGGGCTGGCGGTCTGCGCGGTCGGGACGGCGGTTGGCCTCATGCTGTGGCGCCGTCCCGGACTCGAGCCGCCACCCGTCGTATCCACCGCCACGGAACCGGCGATCTCGCCTTCCACGCTCACCAACGGACACCCTCCGGCGATCGAGCGCATCCCACCTACCTTGAATTCCTCTCCTCCTCCTGAGCACCCTCGGCAACCGCACGATGCGACGGTTCGCGTGCAGCAGTCGCGCGGATCCAAACCTCGGCCGAGCCGCGATCGCGACTACCTGGTCGATCCTTTCCGAGGCTCGAAACGATGAAGCGCGCTGCGACCGCGTTGATCCTCCTGACCCTGATGCCCGCCCTGGCGCTGGCCACCCCTGCATCCGACGCGCGCGAGGGGCGGGTGCACTACGACCGCGGCATGGCGCACTACGCGATCGCCGACTTCGACATCGCCATCGAGGAGTTCAAGCTCGCCTTCGAGCTCACGCGGGCGCCAGCGCTGCTCTTCAACCTCGCGCAAGCGAGCCGACTGGCAAAGAAATACGATGCGGCGCTGCACTTCTATCGGGCCTACCTCCGCGCGCTGCCGAACGCGGGCAATCGCGCAGACGCCGACAAGTTCATCGAGGAGATCGAGAAGCGCTTGCGCGTCGCCAGCCCGCCCGTCGAGCAGGAGCCGACGTCCGTCGAGCCGAGCCGGGTCGAGCAAGTCCCGGTGCCCGTGGATCGAGCAGCGACCCCAGGGGATGCCGGGACGAAGACGCTGGCGCGCACCGATCTCACGCACGCTCCCATCGCGCGTTCGGAGAGCCGGCGCCTGCTCATCGCGGGGGGGGCCACCGCCGGGGCAGGCGCGGTGCTGCTGGCAACCGGCATCTACTTCGGCGTGAGCGCACGCTCGAGCTCGGCCCAGATCTCCGACCTCACCGCTGCCGGTGGCCCATGGACCGAGTCGTGGCAAAAGGTCTACGACGACGGCCAGCGCGACGCGAAGATCGCGACCGCGCTGTTTGCCGTCGGCGGGCTGGCCCTGGGCGCAGGCGCGATCGTCGCGGTCATCGGAGCGGTGAAGCGTCGGCCCCACCGGGCGCCCGCCGTCGCGGTGTGGCCGTCGAGCGCCGGAAGCGGAGGTGCTCTATGCGTCTTTTGATCCTCGTCCTGCTCGCGGCGAGCGGATGCATTTTCTCGCCCGACGTGGGTGACGGCGCGTTGCGCTGCGGCGCCAACGGTGCATGTCCGACGGGGCTCACGTGTCGCAGCGACGGGCGCTGCGCGCGCGCCGGGAGCATCACCACCACCGACCTCGGGGTCGCGGACCTCGCCAACGCGGATCTCGCAGGCGCAGACCAGTCGGTCGTGTGCGTCTCCATCACCTGCGCGGAACAAAACGCGAATTGCGGCACCATCGATGACGGCTGCGGTGGAGTCTTGGATTGCGGCACGTGTTCCGGGCTCCAATCGTGCGGCGCGGCCGGTTTCCCGCACATCTGCGGCTGTGTCCCGAAGAGCTGTGCCCAGCTCGGCAAGAACTGCGGGGCCGTCGCCGACGGCTGCGGCGCCACGGTCAGCTGCGGCTCGTGCGCCGACCCCAACACGTGCGGTGGGGGCGGGCCGGCCAACGTCTGCGGCTGCACGCCGACCACCTGCGCGCTCGCCGGCAAGACCTGCGGCATGATCCCCGACGGCTGCGGCGGCACGCTGGTCTGTCCCGGCACCTGCACGGGCAGCCAGACCTGTGGTGGAGGTGGGGTCCCGAACCTGTGCGGTGCGGGCTCTTGCGTGAAGACCACCTGCGCGGCCAAGAACGCGAACTGCGGCATCATCTCCGACGGGTGTGGCTCGACGCTGCCCTGTGGCACCTGCACCGCGCCCGAGCAGTGTGGCGGCGCCGGCGTCGCCAACGTGTGTGGCTGCACCCCTATCACCTGCGCGTCGGCCGGCGTGAGCTGCGGCGCGCTGGCCGATGGCTGTGGCGGCACCCTCGCCTGCGGCGGCTGCGCTGCGCCCGCCAGTTGTGGAGGGGGCGGCATGGTCGGCCGCTGCGGCTGCACCCCGGTCGCATGCCCGGTAGGCGCCAACTGCGGGACGGTGCCCAACAGATGCGGTGGAACGGTGAGCTGCGGCGGCGCCTGCAACGGCAACAGGGTTTGTGGAGGCGGCGGACCCAACATCTGCGGCAAAGATGCCTGCACCCCGACCACCTGCGCTGCCGCCGGAAAGAACTGTGGCCTCATCTCGGATGGTTGTGGTCAGACGCTGACGTGCGGCACCTGCTCGAGCGGCACGACCTGCGGCGCCGAGACAGCGAACGTCTGCGGCTGAGCGTGGGGGGCTGCGCTGGCTACCGCCCGGAGCATGTCTTCAGCAGCTGCCACGCGGCGTCGGTCTTGAAGCTATCGCAATCGTTGAACGCGTCGATGGCGTGGGCGCTGGAGTCGCGTGAGCGTGCGCGACATCTCGGACTGGTATACTCACGGGTTGGCGGCGGGCTGGCAGAAGACGAGGTTCGGGATGTTCGCCAGTGCGGCGGTGCCGGCGTCGACGTCGCCGTTGTGCGCCTGATCCACTGCGGCGTCCCGCACCGCGGACGCGTCGCTCGCCGGCCCCGAGCCGTCGAGCTCGAGCTCGTCGTCACCGTAAGCGGCGCCGAACAGCAGCGCGCCGAGCGCGAGGATGGGGATCATCGTTTTCATGCAACCTTCGTTGAGCAAGGAAGGTTCCACCGAACCGCACGAGTCCCGTCACGTGCTTGTGAGGGTGGAGGGTGCGCGTTGGACAACACACCGCGTAGCCTCGCGCCGCCGTGCTAGTCCACGCGCGCGTGTCGAACCAAACGACTCTGGATTCCGGTGCCGCTCCCGGCGTGCTCGCTGCTGCGTACCTGGTGGTGCGCGACGGAGAGCAATCGCACGTCATCGATCTGTACGACGGCGACGCGGTGACTATCCGCCGCAGCGGCGACGCCGAGGTCCCGATCGACGACAAGAGTGCGTCCCGCGAGCACGCTCGCGTCACCTACCGCGAGGGCAAGCTCACGCTGGTGGACCTCGGGAATCGCAACGGCACGCTCGTGTCCGGCAGCATTCTGCGCGACGGATCCCGCCCCCTGTCCTCGGGCGAGGTCTTCTGGATCGCGAGGGGAGCATCTTCTGGTTCACCCTGCCGACCGCAAACACGCCGGCGGCGAGCTGAGCGTCGGCCCGCTCGCTGTTGAA
>JAYUBF010000347.1:0-27004 GCA_043741435.1 Myxococcales bacterium | reverse complement strand
CACGAGTCGGACGAGCTCGTTTACATCTTGAATGGCCGGACTCACACGACGCTCGGTGACTCCCAGACCGATCAGCGCGCGGGTCAGACGGTGGTGATCCCGCGTGGCACGCCACACGCTCTACGCGTGGATCAGGACATGTGCGGCATCCAGGTCTACGCGCCGAATGGTCCCGAGCAGCGCTTCAAGCAGCAGCACAAGAAATAGAGGCCACGAATGATTTCCTTCGACGAGACCGAATCGGAAAAGATCCTGCGGCAGACGGTGCGCGACTTCGCGAGGAAGGAAGTGGCACCGCACGCCCGTCGCTGGGACGAGGAAGAGCGCTTCCCGAGCGAGCTCGTGCCGAAGCTCGCGGAGCTCGGCCTCCTCGGGTTGCGCGTGCCGGAGGTGTACGGCGGCTCGGCGATGACCACCCAGGAAGTGGCCATCGTCATCGACGAGCTCTCGCGCGTGGACGGCTCGGTCGGCATCACCGTGGCGTCGCACAACGGCTTGTGCGTCGGGCACATCCTCCTCGCCGGCAACGAGAAGCAGAAGCAGAAGTACCTGCCGGATCTCGCGACCGGCAAGAAGCTGGGGGCCTGGGGGCTCACCGAGCCGAGCTCCGGCTCCGACGCTGCAGGGGCAAAGACGCGCGCGGTGAAGAAGGGCGACCGCTTCATCCTGAACGGGCAAAAGACGTTCATCACGCAGGGCTCGGTCGGCGAGACGTACGTCATCCTCGCCGTGACGGATCCGGCGAAGGCGCAGCGCGGCATCACGGCGTTCATCCTCGAGCGCGGCATGCCGGGCTTCACCGTTTCGCGCCATATCGAGAAGATGGGCCTGCACGCGTCGGACACCTCGGAGCTCTCATTCATCGACGTGGAGGTGCCGGAAGAGAACCAGCTCGGCGAGCTGAACAACGGGTTCGTCGACACACTACAGATCCTCGACAAGGGCCGCATCTCGATCGCGGCCATGGCGCTCGGGCTCGGCAAGGGCGCGCACGATGCGGCCGTTCGTTACGCGAAGGACCGGGTGCAGTTCGGCAAGCCGCTGGCGGCCAACCAGGCGATCCAGTTCATGCTCGCCGATTCGGCCACCGAGCTCGAAGTTGGGTACCTGCTCACCCGTCGCGCGGCCGCCATGCAGGATGCGGGTTGCCGCTCCACGCTCGAGTCGTCCATGGCGAAGCTGTGGAGCGCGCAGGCGGCCATGCGAGCCTGCGATCGCGCCGTGCAGATTCATGGTGGCTACGGCTATACCCGCGAATTTCCGGTCGAGCGTGCGATGCGCGACTGCAAGCTGTGCGAGATTGGCGAAGGGACCAACGAGGTGCAACGACTCGTGATTTCACGTTTGCTGCTGGAGGCAGTGCGCAACTGACGGACCATTGCCTGCTATGATGGGTACTTCGTCTTACCCTTTGCTTGGCAGGTGTTCCATGTCGCGTCGATTTTACAGAGCAGTGGCCTGGTACAAAGCCGTGGCGTTCTTGTTACCCGTGGCCGGCTGCGGTCTCATCGCGGCGACCGGTCTCCAGACCGATTATTCGTTCGACGCGCTGAAGTACGTGTCTCCGGAATTCGGCGACCCGAAGCTTCCGGCGACCTTCCCAGACATCCCCTGTGATCCGGCCGCAGATACCTGCCAGGCCGATACAGCCCTCGTCCCGCTCGCCAACCTCACGGCGGTCTGCGACGCCACGCTGAAGAAGTGTGTCGGTCGCGGCGTGATTCGTGTGTCGGAGACCGTGGACATCGCAAAGCAGATGGAGAGCTCTTTCCCCGCGCAAGCGATCGAGTTCGGCGTGCAGCTCGTCGAGGTGAAGCGCGTCACGTACTGGATCGAGAAGAACACGCTGAACCACGCGACCCCGAGCATCGACATCTACGTGGCGCCGGTGGCGGCCAAGAACGAAACCGATCCCAAGGCCGCGCTGCTCGCCAAGCTGTCATCGGTGCCCATGGGCTCGTACAACTGCGCCGATCCCGTCTACGACAAGGGCGACACGAGGGCTCCGCAAGGCGTTTCCGTATGCTCGGCCCCCATGTTCGACGCGGGCAAGAACGCGCTCGGGGACTTCGTGAAGAACTACAAGACGCCCTTCCAGGTGATCGCACATGCAGTCACCGTGGCGAAGCCGGGCGACCCGGTGCCCGCGGGCTCCATCGGCTTCTCGGCCCGACCGACGGTGGGCCTCAAGATCCTCGATTGATGCGGGCTACGGAAAGCGGCGCACGTCGGTGCGTTTGAAGCCGCGAGGCCACTCGGGCGTCATGAGCCCGAATAGACCATCGATCGCCGCTTCGTCGTACCAGGGACCCTGCTGCGGATCGGCCAGGTTGCGCAGCACGTGGAACTCCTGCGCGGGCATGTAGCTCTGGCCCACCATCACGCGGCGCTTGCCGTGGTCGTCGGCGACGACGTCGAGCACCAGCACCGCGTGCCCTGGATGTCCGCCTTGGATCAACACGTCGCCCGGCAGCACGGGACCCGTCACCTTCGGCAGCTCGGCCGCGAGCGACGCCGTGCCAGCGTCGGAGAACACCTGGCTGAGGTAGCGCGTGAAGCGCTTGCGTTCGGGATCCGCGGCACGTGGATCGAAGGCGAGCGTGTGCTTGCCGTCGGGATGAAACGCGATCGGCGCGCCGCGGGCGAGGAGGTACTCGGCGCGCAATCGCATCACGGCATCTGCGCACTGCTGCAGATCGCGGGCACCGACGTCGAGGCGAACCACCGCGTACTGCGCGCGTTGGTCGGGCTTCTCGGCACCGGTGAAGAGATGCACCTTGGCGCCACTCGGCATGAGCGGGAGCTCACGCAACCACGCGCCGAAGTGGTCTCTCGCGAGGGGGATGCGCTGGAAGCCGGGCGGTGGCGCAATACGCTGCGACAGCGTCTCCGATGCGGGCGTACCCGCGGCGAGCCACGGATAGCCGAGCGGGGCAGCCGCGCCTGGGATCGCGACGAGCGCGACCGCGATCCCGAGCGCGTGGGTGAAGCGACGCCTCACTTCTGCTTGGCGATGACGAGCTTCTGGACCTTGGCGTAGGTCGCGGCCGGCAGGACCTTCTTGCCCATGAGCTGCGCCTTGTTCGCGTAGGGGCGTCCCTCGACGATCTTCTTCGCGTACGCGTCACCGATGCCGGGAAGCGCCTTGAGCTCGTCCTCCGATGCGGAGTTGATGTCCACGAGCTTTGCTTCGGCGGCGGGAGCGGCAGCCGGCTTGGCGGCGTCGCCAGCGAACGCGGGAACGGCGAGCAGGGCGAAGGCGGCGAGAACGAGCGAGCGGATGAGCGTGCGCATGTAGGAGGTCTCCGATAAGTGCGTGTTGTAGAGAGGACGATGGATGCGCTAAGAAGCGCGCCCAGCCGGCAGCCTATTTCAAGTTCGGTAGAGACCCTCCATGAAAAAGACCAGCAAGTCCAAGTCGTCGACCAGCACGAAGCGCGGCCCCGTTTCCCGCTTCATAGAGCACAACTACCGCCACTTCAACGCGGCCGCTTTGATGGATGCGGCGAAGGGCTATCAGACCCACCTCGACAAGGGCGGCAAGATGTTGGTGACGCTCGCCGGCGCCATGTCCACGGCCGAGCTCGGCATCTCGCTGGCAGAGATGATCCGTCGCGACAAGATCGGCGCCATCGTGTGCACCGGCGCGAACCTCGAGGAAGACATCTTCAACCTCGTCGCTCACGACCACTACGAGCGGGTGCCGGGGTACAGGCACCTCACGGCAGAGGACGAGCAGAAGCTCCTCGCTCGTCACATGAACCGGGTGACGGATACCTGCATCCCCGAGATGGAGGCGATGCGCCGTATCGAGAAGGCCGTGCTTGCCGAGTGGGTGAAGGCCGACAAGGCGAAGGAGCGCTACTTCCCGCACGAGTTCATGTTCAAAATTCTCCGCTCGGGCGTGCTGAAGAAGTCGTACCAGATCGATCCGAAGAACTCGTGGATGCTGGCCGCCGCCGAGAAGAACCTGCCGATGTGGGTCCCCGGCTGGGAAGACGCGACGCTCGGCAACATGTACACGGGCCACGTGATGACGGGTGACGTGAAGAACGTGCACACCGTGCGCACCGGCATCGAGTACATGATGAACCTCGCCGACTGGTACACCGACAACGCCAAGGCGCTCGAGCCGAACCAGAAGAAGAAAGGGGCGAACGGCGTGGGCTCAGTCGGTTTCTTCCAGATCGGTGGTGGCATCGCCGGCGACTTTCCGATCTGCGTGGTGCCGATGCTGCACCAGGATCTCCAGCGCACCAGCGTGCCGCTGTGGGGCTATTTCTGTCAGATCAGTGACTCGACCACGAGCTACGGCAGCTACTCGGGTGCGGTGCCGAACGAGAAGATCACCTGGGGCAAGCTGGGCATCGATACGCCCAAGTTCATCGTCGAGTCCGACGCTACGATCGTGGCGCCGCTCATCTTCGCCTGGCTCCTCAATCAGTAAGCAGTCAGTAAGCGGCAACGCACATCTTTGCAGCGGTGATCGCGAATCGAGCGATCGCGCGTTTGCGTGTTCGTTCGTGGAATGAAAATCGAGGGCAACGGCGTTACCTACTGTGGAATCCAAGCAGATGGTCTCGACACTCTTCGAGGCCGCCAGCGAACACGGAAGGAGCCTGTCGATGCAAATCGAAACTCGCCAAGTCAGTCTGCCACTGTCCGACGCACTACGGACCTTCATCGATCACCGGGTCGGTGCCACGTTGCGCCGCCACATCGATCGAGTCGCACGGGTCGTGGTGCGTCTCAACGACGTGAACGGCCCGCGCGGAGGTGGCGCCGACAAGATGTGCAGGATTCAGGTGGACCTGGACTCGAAGGCTTGCCTCGTCGCCGAGGGCACCAGCCACGACATCTACAACGCGGTGCGTGATGCCTCGATCAAACTCGGCCACGCGGTGGATCGTCGGCTCGGGCGCCAGCGCGCCGATTCCCATCACTGACCGACCCGCCCCAGCCTCTCGGTAGCCTCTCGGTAGCGACTTGACAGACGCTACCGAGAGAGGACGATGGTGAGATGGTCGGATGCGCACCGGTGAGGGCTGGGTCCAGGTAGTTGTTCCGCATCTCGCTCACCGCGAAGCTTGCTGCCAGCTACCTCCTCGTGGCTGCGCTGATCGTCGGTCCGACGGTCTTGTTCCTCAGGGCCGCGTTCCTCTCCACGCTCGAGCGCCTCGAGTCCACGGTGCTCGAGCCGCGCGCGATGGCGCTGCGCGACGAGCTGCAGCAGGTCCCCGTCGAGCACATCGACGAGCTGGAGCAAGCGGTGCGGCGTTTCAGCACGCTCCTTCAGCTCCGAGTCACGCTCATCGATCGCAACGGCATCGCGATCCTCGACTCCGAAGTGCCGCGCGATCAGATCAACCTCCTCGAGAACCACAGAGATCGCCCGGAAGTGAAGGAGGCATTGGCTGGCCGTTACGGCTCCGCGAGCCGCATCTCGGCGACGGTCCACGAAGAGCTGGTATACGGCGCGGTACCGTTGCCCGCGCGCGGCACACCACGGATGGTGGTCCGAGTGGCCCGTCGCGTGGCGAGTATGCGCGACGCCGCGACGAGCGCGCTCACCACCATGCGCCTCTCGACGGGCGTGGGCGTCACCGTCGCGCTGCTGTTGTCGCTCGGCGCGGCCGTCTACGTGTCGAGGCCGCTGCGCCGTATGCGCGACGCCGCACGTGCCTTCTCCGAAGGCCGCTGGGTCGAGGTGCCGCACTTTTCCACGCGCGACGAGCTCGAGGATCTCTCCATCGCACTCGACGAGCTGGGCAAGCGGCTGCAGCAGCAGCTCATCCAACACGGAGCGAACGAGTCGTTGTTGACCCAAACCATTCGCGCGTTGCCACGACCCGCGCTCCTGCTCGATGCCGACTTCCGTCCGCTCGAGGTGAACGGTGCGTTGCGCGAGGTCGGCGGGCTCATCCCGGCGAACGAGGGCGAGGCCCTGACTGCGCTGCTCAAGGCGCCCACGTTGGGCGCGGCGAGGCGCGAGGCCACGGAGCGTGGCTTGCCGGTCGAGCTGAGTCTGCCGCTCCCAGGACGTCCGGAGGAAGGGCACGTGCCGGGCACCCTCGTGCCGCTCGCGCGCCCGGTCGGTGCGCCGTTCTGGTTGCTGATCATCGGGCCCGAGCAGCCGCACGACGAGGAGCGCGGCGCACCTGCGTTGCTCGAGATGCTGGAGCGCATCGATCGGTCGATCGATGCGCTGAACCGCTGCGCACCGGCGGCGCGGCGTGAGCTCGCGGAGCTGCGCGTACGCACGGACGAGCTGGCGGTCGCGGCAGGGCGGCCCGCACCCATCGGCGTGGATCCGGTCACCGTCGGTGATCTCGTGGGGCGTGCGATCGCCGAGGTCGGCGCATTGCATCCGACGCGGCCGGCCATCGTGTTCCAGCCAGGCGACCCCAACGTCGTCGTCTTGAAGATTGCCGAGTCGAGTGGCCTCGCCGAGCGTGCGCTCCGTGCCCTGCTGCGACTGGCTACGCACGGCACCCCGGCCGATCGGGTCATCGAGCTCTCGGTCGACGTTCAACCGGGAACGGTCCATTTCGAGGTGCGCTGCACGGCCGGTGACCTCGGCGACGTGGGCCGCCAGATCGCCGGCTACGCAGAGGCCATCGGCGGCTCCGCTGGGCGCCGCGCCACCGGAGACCGCTCCATCGTGCGGCTCACGCTGCCGAGGGCCTGACCGTGCACAACGCGCGATCGTCGGGGATCTTCGACATCGTCGGTTCGGTGCTGGGTGCGCCGAGCGCGCGGACGGCGCTGAACCTGGCGCGCCACGATCACGAGCAGATCGAGATCCAGCACACGCACGACCTCTTGCCCATCGCGAAGGCGCGGCCGCTCGAGCTCGAGCTGTACTTCTTCATCCCGCGCAACGTGGGGGTTCGCGCCGACAACTATCCGCGCGACGAGTTCTACGGCGACCTGACCCACTACATGCGGCTCGACGTGCCGGACCTGACGCTCGAGGAGCTGGCGCAGGATCGCGTGGGTCGCTCACCGCTCGTGAAGCTGCACCAGCAGCTCGACCGGTTGGCGCGCTCGGAGGTGCGTCAGCCGCCAATCGCCGTCGAGGTGAAGCTGTTCGGACACATCTTCACCGAGGCCGTGCGGGATCGAACGCAGCTCCTCCTCGAGGAGATGGTCACGCTGACGTCGCGACCCCTGGTCGATCGTTGGCGCTATCTCGACGAGATCGATCGCTTCGCGGAGGAAGCGCGCCTCACGCTCTCGGCGCTCCGGCGGGCGGAGCGTCGCGCCGAGCCGTTCGCCCACGGCATCATGGTGTTGTCGGTGTTTCGCACCACGGACGAATACGCCAGCTTGTTCCTCGACGGTGCCTTGGCGTTGCTCGCCAAGACGGCGCACGACAACGCCGCGTTCTACGATGGCTCGGGCTTCGTCGCGCGCCTCGCGCAAGTGCTCGCGCGCCACGCCGAGGTGGAGAGCTCGTATCGCCTGCGCGCGGGCTACCTCAACCTCGATCTGCGTGAGGGCGCGAGCGAGTACTTCGCGTTCCGCCAATCTTTCCTGAAGAAGGCCGTGCAGCAAGCGCTCTACGTGGAGAGCGGCGAGCTCGAAAACGATCGCTTCATCCGCAACGCGGCCAGCATGGTGGGCGCGAGCCTGGCCGCGGTGTGGGCACTCGTGGCGCAGTTGCCGACGCAGATCGACGCGCTGTCACCGGTGGCCAAGGCCGCCGTGCTCGGCTTGCCCATCGTGGCGTACGTCGCGAAGGACCGCATCAAGGAGCTCACGCGCGATTGGCTCGCGCGGCGCATCCGCGGCTACGACCATCAGATCGAGATTCAAGCGGGCGCGCTCGCCGAGGCGGGCCTCGGTCGCGTGTCGGGACGCATCCGCGAGAACGCGCGCTTCGTCACCGGAGCCGATGTCCCCGACGAGGTCCGCGCGATGCGCGTGGCGTTGCGGACGGTGCGCAACGCCGACACCGCGGGCGAAGCGGTGCTGCAGTACACCCGCGATCTGCAACTCGGCCTCGGGCAGACCGCGAACCCCGACGGCCTGGCGTTTCGCCAGATCCTGAGGCTCAACCTGCGTCACTTCTTCACCCGGCTCGACGAGCCGGAGCAACGCGAGAGCCACTACGCGGTCGACGAAGGCCGCTTCGTGAACGTGTCCTTGCCGAAGGTCTATCACATCAACCTCATCGCCCGCGTTCGCTCCGCGGGGCGCCGCATCATCCTCAAGCGCTGGCGCATCGTGCTGAACAAGGAAGGCATCGTGCGCCTCGACACCGTGCTGGCTGAGGAGTGAAGAGAGTCGGCTCGGGCCAATCGGCTAGGTGGCCTCGGCAGGTCACCGTCACCGGGTCTGCGTCGGCCGGCGAACACGTCGACGCCAATTGGAAACCCGTGGACCGGGCACCTGCGGATCTTGAGGGCGGTGGTGACCGCCGCGACAACCGACCACGCATTTCCCGTCGTTGGACCCGCAACGGACGCACGCACCTCAACATCGCAATGCCCATCGCTCACTTCGACGCGCTCGGAGTCCATCGCCTTGCCGCATGACCGTAACTGCTCGAACCGCCGGATGCGGACCCGCTTGTCCGGCGGTGTGGGAGGGGCGCGATGTGGACAATCCCGTCGCCCCCTATTCGGATTAGAAGACGCGAGATCTACTTGCCCATGTTCTGGACGGTGCCCATTTCGATGAGCTTGGTGAGCACGGCGCCGTTGGCGTTGTACACCATCGTGCGCGCGCCGTCGGGAATGCGGTATTCGGAGAATTCGGTGCGAGCCTTCGTCAGCATCGACGGCGGCATCGGGCTCGACATGTCGAACATACGCTGCGCGTTGACCTTCAGCTCACCCGTGAGCTGATCGATGCGGGCCTGGTTCGGGAACATGAACGTCTCACCTTGCTCACCCACGTGGATGTTGAAGAGCAACGCGTGGCCGTCCTTGGTACGGACACCCTTGATCGCATCGGCGACCTTGATCGGATTCTCGGAGCCGCCCTCTGGCTTCCCATCGGTGAGGTGCATGATGACCGGTGCACGCGCATCGGGGTGCTCGGCGACGAAAGCGCTCAGGTGCGGGAGGATCTCGGCGAGACCTTCCGCCATGTGCGTCGCGCCCTCGTGCTTCGGGTCGACCCACCTCATACGCTGCCAGTCTTCCTGTTTCGAGTTGCCGTCGACGGGCTTGCCGTTGCCGTCGAACCACCGCGCAGAGTGCGCGAGCTCGGTCGTGCTCATCATCTTGATCGAGTCTCCGAACAGCGGTCGCGTACCGGTGCTGTAGCCGACACCGACGACCTTGAACCAGCCCTTGAAGCGCTGCGTCGGGGCCTCCGTGTCGGTGCCCTCGGTTATGCCGTCTGCGCTGTGGGAAACGATGGCTTCGAGGTTCTTGTTGATCGCGTCGGCGATGGCGTCGGCCTTGCTCATTGGGACGTCCGTGCCGCCGATGGGATGGCGGTTCGAGCCCGACTCGTCGCGCACGAGTCCGACGAACAGCGGTGTGGCGCTGCTGACGCGCTTCGAATACTGGTCTTGGCTGGCGACCTTGCGGGCGCGGGTCGGGGTGGGGGCCGCCGCACGAATCGTCGCCGCAGATTTGCCGGCTGCACCGGCATCCATGGCGAGGCCGCCAAGCGAGAGCGTGGCGCAGAAAATGGCGAGAAGGTGGCGGCGCATCGAAATCCTCCTGGGAGCGGACATGGGTGGAATAAGTCTCGATGTGCAGCCTTAGCGAAGCGCGTGCCAGCTGTGATCATGCGGAATACGACGGAAAATCGCGACGCGCGCCATCGGAGGTGGCGACTCAGGCAACCTCGACGGGGTGATCAGACCTCAGCGATTCAGCCCGGTAGGTGGAGTCACATGGCCCCGGGTTCGGCCACGGGGCTGGTGGAGCCCGAATCGAATCGAGGACATCGCTCTGGCAATGGTGTTGCGGGTGCGAACAATACGCTACGAGAGACCCGGTCCGAAACTTGCTCAATCGTTTGGCTACAGGAGCGGATGATGAAGCGTGCATACGGTAGGTGTTTCTCTGCGTGGAACATGGGTCGCGGGACGCGTACGAGCGCGGCCATCGCGGCGTGTCTCTCCGTGTGTGTCGCTTCTGGTGGCGCCTTCGCCGGCAAGGGATCGAAGAGAGATCGCGCCAGCACCCCCGCCGCGAACCCGACCACAAAAGCGGATTCAGGTGTACTGAAGGCGGCGACGCTCGTTGCTGTGGTCAAGATCCCGTCGACTGAGCCGCCACCTAGTGCAGCGAAGCCGCTCCCCTTCAACCCCTTCATGATGCACCAAGTCGCGCGTGGCAGCTCGCGTCCGGCTTCGACTGGTGGCGGCGGCGCCGCAAGTCCTGCGTCCGCGCTGCAGGGCGCTCCGCGTCCGACCAACGTCGATACATCGCCGCAACGACGCGAGCACCTCGAGCGCACCATGAACGAAAGAAAACGCGAGCTCGCTTCCGTAGAGAACGAGCTGCCGAGCGCGGAGTCGCAGGTTCGGCGCCTCGCGTCCGAGCTGCGCAGCGCCGAGCGCGCGGTGGAGATCGTAGAGGAGGGCAAGACCCTACTCGCCGGGCTCCATCTCAGGAAGGCCAGCAAGCAGGGGGAGATCGACGAAGCGCGCGGCAAGCTCGAGGCGCTGCCGAGAGAGTCGTCGAAGAAAGCGCGATCATCCGAAACGAGCCTGCACGCCTCGGGCCCGCGCGACCATGAAGCCTCACCGTCCGAGCCAAACACCTTTTTCCACAGGATCGCCACGGCGTGGTTCGGGCCGCCGGGTGGATCCGCTCCATCCGAGCGCCATGAACTGCTCGACGAGCAAATGCCGCGCGTAGGGGAAGACAAGCCGCGGATCTCGTTTGCACAAGCGCGCCGTTACCAGCTGGACGCGACGTTGAGTCGTCTCTCCTCCGAGATGCGCAAAATCGATCGATCGATCAATCGCCGACTGTTGGAAAACGACGGGCCCAGCGTCGAGACCTTGCAGGGTCGGGTTGCCGATGCGCTCCGCGGGGCAGAAGCAGCGAGCATGGCACACCAGGCGATCGTGGCCCGCAAGGGTCGGCTCGAGGCGCAGGTGCGCGCGTCCGAGGTCGATCTCGACGACTGGACGAACGCGGTGAAGTACGCGCACATCGACCGCGTGCGCGCGACGCTCGGCAAGCTCACCGAAGCGCAAGCTGCGCCGATCCTGAGCCCGCGCTGGGGCGCGGGTGTGTTCTCGACGCAAAAGGCGTCGGCGACACGAGCGAGCGACAACCGCGACGCCGTCAGCATGTTCGAGCAAGACGGCGCGCTACGGGTTGCCGTTGCGGATGGTTCTTCGGTTGGTCAGCTCACGGGCGAGTGGGCCCGGCTCATCGCGAGCGGGTTCACCGGGCAGCTCCACACGGTCGATCCCTCGACGCCGAAGTCGCATGGATTGCCCAACATCCACGACGAGGCGTCGCTGAAGTCGTGGCTTACGCCGCTCCATGGCGAGTGGAGCCACCTCGTGGGCGGCGAGTCACCGTTCACACGCAATGCAATCCGGCTGAACGGCGGCATGACCACACTCGTGGGGCTCGAGATGAAGCCAACGAGCGCCGGTGCATGGGGCTATCACGCCTCCGCTGCCGGTGACTCGAATCTGTTCGTCGTGCGCAAAGGCAAGATCGTGACGACCTGGCCGATGCAAGAAGCCGCAGAGTTCAACTCGTCTCCTGTAGCGCTGAGCTTCCTCCTCGAAAAGAACTCCGCCCACGCGTGGAAGACCACCAGCGGTGAGCTGAAGCCTGGCGACGAGGTGTTCATGACGACGGACGCACTCGCCAAGTGGGTGCTCGACGGCGGCGCGAAGGCCAACACGCGCCTCACCCAGCTGTCGAAGGTAACCGACGCTGCGGGCTTCCAGAAGCTCGTCGACAGCGCACGCGCCAGCAAGATGATCGACGACGACACCACGATGGCCCACTTCGTCGTGCCCGCTGCCAAGGACAAGGACAAGGCCAATGAGTAGCTCGATGCGACGATTTTCCGTCGGACTCGCTCTCGCCTTGGCGCTTTTCGCTGCGCCAGTGACCAGTCACGCGGCTTGGCCTGCGCTCATTCAATACAGCCAAGCGCTGCGCCAACACGGCACGACGATCTTCAGCGACCCGGCACTCCGCGCGGGCACGCTGAAGCGCATCGGTCCGAACCTGGTGGCGCACCCCGGTGGAACGTCGGTGGTGTTCTCGGTATCGGAAGCGAGCGGCAAGACGTGGGCGGTGCGCTGCTTCACGCAGAAGCCGCCGCACAACCGCCACGACGCGATCGCGCGCGCTCTCACCGAAGGCGGCCTCACGGCAGAGAACGGTCTCTTCCCGGAGATCGAGTACGTCAAGGAAGGCATCCAGCTCGACATCGGTGGCAAGGCCCAGTGGTACCCCGTCGTGAAGATGGCGTGGGTCGATGGCAAGCGCTTCGAGCGTCACGTGCACTCGCTAATCGATGGTGGCAAACATGCGGCGCTCGAGCAGCTCGCGGAGGACTGGCGCGCGGTACACAACACGCTGCGCTCGAAGAACATCGCGCACGGTGACCTGCAGCACGGCAACATCATTGTCGGTGGCAACGGCAAGATGAAGCTCGTCGATCTCGACGACATCTTCATCGAGAGCTTTCGCGGCGAGCGCAGCGGTGGCGCAGGGCACGAGTCGTACGCACACCCGACGCGCCGCGGCCGAGACTTTTATCTCGACGTCGACAATTTTTCGTCGATGGTGATCTACGTCTCGTTGAAGGCGCTGGCACACGATCCGTCGCTGTGGCACGACCCGAAGATCCACGGCGCGGATCGCGAAGCCAACGGCGTGCTCACGCCGGGTGGCGGCCACGACAACCTCATCTTTCGGCGGGCCGACTTCGACGAGCCCGCGACCGCAGTCGTGTGGAAGAAACTGGCGAAGAGCCCGTCGATGGAGGTTCGCAAGCTCGCCAAGCAGCTCGAGGAGTATGCGGGCCTGCACGTCTCCGAGGTGCCGCCGCTCGAGCATGTCCTCGCCGGTGCGCCCTGGAAGCCAGATGGCACCGTGCCCGCCGGCTTCGAGCGCGTCGATATCGATGTAGATGTCGAGCACGCTGCCGCAAGTCAAGCGCCTGCCGCAGTGCCTGCTGCGAAGGTGCTGAAGCAACCCGGTCCGAATGCGACGCCTGCCGAGTGGCAGATGTACCGCATGAAGGTGATGAGCGGTCGCAAGTAGTCACCTCACCCATCCGGAGACCAAGAAATGCACATGCCTTCATCCTCGTCCGTGAGAAAAACCACGATGCCACGCGCCGCCACGATCGCCTGGATGCTGCTCTCTGCTTCGACCGCCTTTGCGGGAGAGGGTGGTGCCCCTGCGCGCGACCTCGGAAAGCTGGGTCGTCCGTCGTTCTTCCCCGGTGGGCCGGCATTGCATCGCGATGCGCTCCTGTCCGAGATCGAGGCGGGCCAACGCAAGTTGTTCGCGTACGATCCGAAGTCCGCGTCGGCCGACCACGCGCAAAATCATTTTCTCATCGTGCGTGACAGATACGTGAGTCCGGGGAGCGAGCACGCGCTCGGCATCCTCACGCCGCCGGATCGAGCTCAGCCTGCGCACATCCGCGAGGTCGGGCACGCGGATGCGGCGCACCTCGGTCGCATGTTGCGAAGCTTGATGTTCGTCGATCGCAAATCCGAGCAAGCACCCGCGGGCGGCTTCGAAGACTGGCACCTGTACGTGAACATGAGCCCGGCCGTGCCGCGCCTCCACGTGCATGCCCAGCCCGGTCGTCTCGCAGCAAAGCCGGTGAGCGACTACAACGCGTTTGCCAAGCAAGCGGGGTATCGGCTGCGCAAGTCCACGTCGAGCTACAAGGTTTGGGAGTGGACGAAAAAGAGCGAGGCGCCGAACCGCTGGGGCGTGCTCGCTGTCGGTGATGCGAAGCTCGGGGCGCAGGCCCAGCTCGATCGTGTCACCGGCACGGCCGCGGACGCCGCGGACCAGGTGCTGGGCCAGGTCTGGCTCGAGGCCGCAGCGCTCACCCGTGGCCACCAGGTCGAGACCTCGCGCAGCGATGCTCAGATCGTCGCCCGCGGCCTCGGCTGGTAAGGACGTGCTGCCGAATCAGCCGCGCCGCGCGGTCACGTAGCTACCGGACATGGCTAGCGAGAGACCGAAGGCGAACGCAATCGATGACCCATGATCTCGTCTTGTGGCGCAAAACATCTGACTGCGGCGTAAAAATCCGAATTAAAGCCCGCGAGCCCCGAGAGCCTGCTGTACGGCGCCACGCCAATCTCCGCCGCCTTGCACCCACGTGCGAAGCGCCTCGCGCTGGCCGGCATTTGGAATCTTGGCCGAGATCAGATGATGGGCCGGAATCGTGCCGCCACACACCACCACGGAGGCGGCGGGAATGGCGAGTAAATATTGTAGATCCGGCGTGCTCAGGCTCTGCAGCACCCCGATGGCCGAGTCCTGGATCAGCAGCGGCGCGACCTGCGTCTGGACCTGCTGCGCGAGTTTTTGCTGCTGCGCATTGAACGCGAGCTTGCGTAGCATGGCGAGCTTGTCTTGCACCTGCATGGCGGGAGCGATCGTTCGCTCCAACGCTGTACTCGCCTTCATGGTCTCGCCACGACCCGCGTCCTTGGGCCGTCCGCCGTGTCCGACCCGGAGGCCGGCGGTGTGCTGCTGATTCTGATCGAGACGTTGTGTCGCACTCGCGCTGAGGAGCGCTGATCGAGATCCAACCTTGGTCGAACCGACGACGGTGACTTCGCTCGCGGCATCGAAGAACTCGAACGTACGCGGCGCTCGCTCGACGAAGTCGAGCTCCACTTTCGGAGTCTCGACCCGGATGGGCTTTTGTCGCAGATGCGAGGTTCCAGCTTTCTTCACCCCCGTTGTCCTCGCTGCGCCCACCGGCATCGCGCAGAGAAGCACCAACCCGTACATGACGATTTTGCGCATTGGTCTACTCCTCGGCAATTCCTCAGCCTCGCCTTATGGAGTCTCTACGCCCAGCATGCGCTGAACGGGCGCGGCGCTCCTGGCTTTGGCCGCGGAGACGGTCGAGCCATGCGGCATCACCCTTCGCACCGCTTCCTCGTAGTCTTGCATCGAGACGGCATCTGCACCGCGCGCGTTGGCGATCGAGCCAGCCTGGCTCATCACCTTATCTACCCCACGACCGGCAAGGCCGCTCGTGAGCTTGGCGAGCTTGGCGGGCGTCACATCCGGCGCTGCGTCGACCTTCTCGAGCAGCCGGGCGTACTGCTGCTCGATGTGCTTGTCGCTGAGCGCGTGAAAGTGGATCGCGATCGCACGACCGTTTGGTCCGAAGATCGCCGGGTCCAGCATCTCGGGGTGGTTGGTCGCGAGGATCACGATCACGTTCCTGCCCTTGCGCGACTCGACGCCATCGGTGGCTGCGAGCACCACGTCGACACCGTTGTCATGGGTGGGGTCACCCGGGTTGCTGCCGCGAGCCTTCAGCAGGCCTTCGGCCTCGTCCATGAAGATCATCGCGTTGCCCATCTGCTTGGCGGTCTGGAACACCGAGTCGATGCCATTTTCGGTGGCGCCGACCGTCCCGCCTTTCACCTGCGTGCCGAGCGTGAGCAGCGGCATGCCGATTTCGTTGGCCATCGCGGTGGCGGTCATCGTCTTGCCGACGCCGGGCGGGCCCACGAGAACGTAGATTCGTTCGAGCTTGGCGCCGAGCTTCTTCGCCTTCTCCGGATTCTGTAGGTTTGCGATGATCTCGCGCACCTGCGCTTTGGCCTCGTCCTGGCCGACGACGTCGTCGAGGGTCACGTCTTTGGTTTTCACGCCGAACGTGGTCGCGGTCTCCGGCTGTGTCTGTTTCATCGCATGCTCGATGTCCGCGGGATGAATCTCCATGGCAGCGAGCGTGCTGTGGGTGAGCTTCGTAACGTCTGCCTCGGGGTTCTCTCGGAGCGCGGCATTGTAGCTGGCCTGGCGAGTCACACGGGCCAGATCGCTCGGCGTCCAGCCGCGAGTGTCCTTGGCTATCCTCGCGAGGAGTGCCTTCGTCGCCGGCTTGAGCCTGGCACCCGACGTGAGCTTCGTGAGCACGTCGAGTCGCTCTTCTTCTTCCGGCATCTCGATCTTCACGGGCACCTCGAGCTTGCCCTTGCGCGTCAGCGAGTGATCGACTTGATCCGGCTCGCTCGTCACGCCGATGACCGAGATGCGCTTCATCTTCGGGTTCGCGGCCATCTCCTTCTTCACGAGATCGAGCATTGCGTTCATCATGGCGACGTTCTCGGAACGCTTGTCGCCCTCGCTGCCGAGCTTGTGGATCTCATCGAGGAACAGCGCAACCGGCTTGGCGTTGTCCCACTCGGGCTTTGCCTTCTCCTCTTCGTCGGCGGGGATGCCTTTGGCGATCTTGATGGCGTTGGCGAAGAGCGCCTTGATGTCGGCGGGCTTGATGCCCGTGACATCGGTCATGACAGCGGCGCCACCCTTCGCCAGCACGGCCTGCCGGGTGGCCTTCGCCAGCTCGGACTTGCCAACGCCGCGCACCCCGGTGATGAGCACACCTGACGGCGGCCCGCCGTGGGCCGAATCGCCGCCGAGAGTCTCGAAGACCTCGGGGTGGAAGAGAGACAGCAAGACGGCTTGTTTCATGGAGCTAATCGGCGCCCTCATGCCACCGAGATGCCCATAGGGATCGGTGGACGCACGCGCCGCGGGCTTGGCCGCCTGCGCCGCATTGTTCACCGCAGGCTGTTTGCTCACCGCCCAAGCCGGCGCCGCTTGTACGCCACCGATGAACGCGAATATGAGAGCGAGATTGCGATTGTGCACGAGGGGTCTCCTGTCCGATGAGCTGGGTTGATTGACTCCGTCCCAGAGCAAGGAGCGATCCACTCTCGAGCACCACGAAAAACGAAGTGATGCGCATCTGAGCGCGGCCGATTTGTGCGTCATAGGCAGGGGCGCCTGCCGCCAGTGGGGTCAAAAAGCCCCATGGATCCGCTTCACGGGCGGCCTGTAATCGCGCGCTTGGTGGTGGCACAGGACCTGCTGCAGTGATCGTCCGTGACTCCGTCCTTCAACTCAATCGTGATCGCTCTCGCGCTTCTCGCGCCCATCTCGGCCGTGGCGGCTCCGGCGCGAGCTCGGACCACGTCGAAAACATCATCGTCGCGTGGCAAGACGGCAACGACACCTCTCACGATTCTTCACCACGCGGGGAGCTCGCATGGCTATCTGGCCCTCGACGTCCCTTCGCGTCGTGCGCTGATCATTGATGCACCAACCGGCGCAGCCGATCGGTTTCTTCCGGAGATCGAACGCCGAGGTCTAACCGTGGGCGCCATCGTCCTCACGCACACGCACGCGGATCACACCGCCGACGTGGAGGCGCTGTGGCGCGGAACCGGTGCCGGCATCGCGCTGCACGGTGGCGACCCCATTCCCGCACAGCAGCCGAACGGACCGCGACTCCATCTTCTCCGCGAAGGGGACCTTCTCGCACTCGGACCTCATCGACTCGAGATCATGCACGTCCCGGGACACTCTTTCGACAGCATCGCCCTGTGGGAATCGAAGCAGAAGATCTTGTTCTCGGGCGACACCGTGCAGGCGGGCGGCTACGGCGGCAACCTACGTGATCCCGACTTTCTGAGCAGCATGGCGCGCATCGCTGCGCTCCCGGGGGACGCTCGATTGCTCGCGGGCCACGGACGCGCGACCACCGTCGGAGACGAGGCGGGCTGGATGAATTCGATGGTCGAGGAGCAGTCGGCGTTCCTCCTCGCCCACCCAAGCGCCATCGTCACACCTACCTGCAACTGCCGGCTTCACTCGACGCGGTCGCTCTACAACCGTCCAGGTCCTCTCTTCTAAAAGGAGATTTCACATGTACCGCAAGCTCACTCTCTGTCTCTTCGCGTTCGCAGCATCGTCCGTGGCGCACGCGGAACCCGTACCGCTCACGCCGCCCCGGACGCCCATCCCGCGCGCAGTGCTACGCACCGCAGTGCAGACGGCACGAATCCATCCCGATGGGGCCACACTATTCGCGAACCAAAATCTGAGCCGACTCGAGCTAAAAAGCGGCACGATGGTTCTCTTTTCCTTGTCGCGGACGGTGCGTTGGGACTTGGTCGGCATTGCCAATTTCATAGTTTATGGCAAGCTCGGTTCAGGTGACGACGCGCTGTACTACCTCAACGCGCGCGAGCGCAAAGAAGTCACGGGCTTGCTCGAGCAAACCCGCGCCAGCTTTTCCCCAGAGACGAACTTCGCCGTTCGGTACGACGGCGCCACGCCGGGCACACTCAAGAAGGGCGTGGCCGCCGCGCTTGCGCCGACTACTCGCGAATCGCGCAACTACCTCGTGCTGCAAGGGCTCGTCGGCACGCTCAAGTAACCCTGACAGAAACGGTCCGGCGTAGCCGACGCTGATCGGATGCCCGCTTCGAGATTGTGGAACCGGCCGCGCGCTCGTGCGAGGCCGCGCGACCGGAGGGGACGCGACTTCGGCTTCCGCCCGACGGAACCTGTCAACAAGAATGAGAATCCCGATTCCAGAATTTAGTGTAGCAACGCCTCTGTCCCAACAGCGGCGGGGACGGCGGCGCCTTTCCCTGTGGACAGCGGCAGCCCACTGCCCACAGGGAAGCCGCCGCCGCTTGAGGGGGCCGTCGCCGGCTGATCGCTGGGAAGAAGCAGCGCCGCCGCGGGCGGGTTGATGTAGACGGCGCGTGGGAGTTCGTGGAGGCGAGGCGCACCTTGGACGAAGCGCTCGGGATGGGCGTGGTAGGCGGCCATCGTGGCGTCGCCGTAGGACGTCGCTGGCTCTGCCGAAATGCACGTCGGCGGGAGTGAGAAACTCGATGCCGCTATGGTGGTGCTCGTCGTTGTACCAAGGGAAAAAGGTGCGGCAGAACGGGACGCCGTTGACGAGAGCACCGAAGCGCTGCGGGAAGGAGGGGTGGTACTTGAGGGTCTTGAAGTGGCTCTCG
The DNA here is from genome assembly GCA_043741435.1 of Myxococcales bacterium. Lineage (GTDB taxonomy): Bacteria > Myxococcota_A > Polyangia > Palsa-1104 > Palsa-1104 > JBDTCO01. The sequence goes on along the minus strand of JAYUBF010000347.1, from coordinate 8,016 downwards.
GAGTACGGGTTGTCGTCGGAGACGTATGGGCGACTATGGCTCTTTGCGACGTCGAGGCCCGCAAGGAGCTGCGAGAGCAACTTGGCGCGCATGGGCGGGCCGCGATCAGCGTGGAGGGTGAGAGTGCCGGGTGTGAGCTCGTACTTGGTGTAGGTCTCCTCGACGAGGCGAGTGGCGAGCTTGGCATTCTCGTGCTCCGCCAACAACCAGCCGACGACGTAGCGACTGAAAATATCGATGACATCGAGAGACCGAGGGCGGCGAGAATGGCCACTACCCCCGTCGCTGGCATGACCGTGATGGCGGCGGTCACGAGGCGCTCTCGTCGAGCGAATCGCTCTTCAGGGGGATGCCCAAGATCGATGCAACTTTTCTTGGACATCAATGATGATCTCGGCCTGCGCGAAGCGAGCGCGTAGTTGGGTGTTCTCCCGACGCAGCTGCTCGAGCTCGGCGCTCACCGGATTTCTCGTCGACTTGCGTCCGCGCTTCTTACCGAGTAGCGAGCGCGCCGCTTTGGCGGCCCTCTCGCTACTCGGTGAGATGCGATGAGTACAGCCCCTCCCATCGAAGAATTTCCCCGACGCCACCAACTCCCGTGACCCCCCCGACCTGCTTGAGGATGTCCGAGTTTGTACTCGGCGGTGAACGTCCGGCGCTTTGGAAGTGTACTCACCTCCGGGTCGGGAGCCTTGTCATTGTTAGAGTGGATTACCTGGCGTTGCATGTAATACGTCCTCGTCGCCCCTACAGTTCATACGCTTGCGAGGGACGACGACTACAGCGGCAGGTCTTCGCTCGCGACGTTGAGCACTGCGTTGTCGACAGCGGCCCTGAAGTCGGCTGGGGAATCGATCTTGAACCGATGCAAATCAGCGACGGTGGCTCGGTGTTGGCTCTGACCCGCAGCATTGACGAGCGTGATCTCCATTATCTCCGTCTGGTTGAAGTTTATAGGTCGAAGCTCGAGCGCTTCGCCATCTTTGAGTTGCGCGATGCGGGCGTAGCGCGGCTCTCCGCTCGACTGCGGTGCCATGGCCGCGGCGGCTTCCTGGATGAACGTGATCTGCTCGCTCTCTGGTTGCGTGATGAGGGCGTCCAGCAAGCGGACGTCGTTCAGCTGGGTCGTCAGTTTCTTGCGAGCGCGCGCCACCACCTTCGGGTCGGAGGCATCACCGTGTACGTTGGCCGCCGTCATGATGCAACGGCCGAGCATCGCCTTGATATCCTTGTTGCTCGCGATATTGTATTGAACGAGGTCTTCGTACCCGATCTCCGAGGTGATGGTGTTTCGTGTGATGTGGTGGATTCCATGTGCCGCAATGACCAAGTGATCTCCCTGGGCGTTGCCGCCGATCACGATCGCTTGCTCCGAGCCGGTGCGCGCTTCCACGACTTGCCGATTGTGCCGGCGGAGCAAGGCCACGTCGTCATGGCTCATCAAGGTCGGGACGAGCTCGTCGGCGGTCTGGATTTTCGTCTGCAGCAAACGCAGCGCATTCGCCTCACTGGCAGCTGCCTCCTTCATGCCCGCGAGCACATGTAGCTGCTGGTTCACGGCCGCTGAAAATTCTGCCTTGCCGGTGATGCCGACCTTCACGAGGTCCGCCGGCTCGGCGCGACGCGTCTCTCCCTTCTGTGGCACAACGTAGATGCCGTCGTTCCGGGTCTCGATCGAGAACTCCTTGCTCGCGCCGATCGTGATACCGGTCGCGCCTTTGCCGAAACGCGTCTGATAGGAATGCAAGGTTTCGAGCTTGGCGTCGTGATGGTTCGGCATCCTGATGAGCTCATTGAGGTCGGTGCTCATCGTCAGCTTTTGCCTGAGCGCCGCCATGTGGGCCGCGACCTGACGCTGTCGTTCGGTCTTCGCGACGGCGCCATGCGAGATCGACGCAGAAGCAAGTGCGAGGCCGAGCGCGACGGAGCGAAACAACGTTTGCTTGGACATGATTCCTCGGTGAGTGAGTGAGTTCGGATGACCAGTCGGCTAGTGCGGATGGAGCGGGAGATCTTCGAGCGCGTAGAGGCCCAGCATGGCGTGGCCGACGGCCGCATCGAGCTCCGCGCGTGTGCCGATCTGGTGGCGCATCAGGTCGGCCAGGGACGCTTGGCCCACCGTGTTGAGGGGTTGGCCCAACGTGGTCTTCCACAGCGCGTACTGCGGTGCGATCGTCATGCCGGGACGGTTGCCACGGAGCTCCACCTCGATGGTCTCCTTCTCGTTCTGCGCAAGGATGAAGCGCTTGGCTGGCTTCGTCTTGTCCTTCGACATCGCGATCAGGTGGCGCATCGTGATGTCGATGTCCGAGTGGCCCGCAAGGTCCCTGAGTAGATCGTTCATCTTGCCCGCGTCTGCGAGCTCCTTGTGGAGCACTGCGTGCGCGGCCTTCATCGTCTCCGCCGTGGGCTCCTTGCCCGCCATGCCTGCCAGCACGAGCATGTGGCGCTGCAGCGCCGTCTGCAGCGCATGGTCCGAAGTGATACCGAGCGCGGCCACACCTTCTACGTTGGCTGTGTCGGTCTTACCGCCGCGTTGGACGCTGAGTTGAAGGCCGTCGAATACGAGCGCGCCCGCTGGAGTCTCGAGGATGGTCGCTGTGTTCGTGCCCGTGCGCACGGCGACGACCTCACGTTGATGCATCCCGATGAGCGTCAAGTCCGCCGACTGGCCGTGCTGCGGATGCAGCGCGTCGTGCAGCTCTGCGTGCGCCCGGAACGCTGCACGCTGCGCAGCGAGTGCGATGGCGCTCGGCGCAGCACGCGGCGTCGGCACCGGTGCGTTGGCGGAAGCGAGCGACGAGGCGGCAAGGGCGAGACCGAGCGAGACGGCGCGGAGCAAATGAGAGGACATGGGTGACTCCTTTGGGCGAGAGCTTGCAATCGCAACGCCAACGACGGGCTCGACGGGAAAATGGCACCGCAGCGACATTGATCAACGAGATCAGCCAGATTGGACGCGCGTACCGAGGACGAATCGGTGGCGATGATGATGCTGGGGTGGCGAGGACACGATGGACTGGAGACTAAAGTCTGCAGCGAGGGTCTACTTCGACTTGATGCTCTTGCGTACGGGGGCCACGCCCGTGACGGGCTGGAACGCGGCGGTCTTGCGCATACGTAACATCGCGGCCAGCTGGGCGTAGGCGACGGACGTCTGTGCGGCTTCGAGCTTTTGGCTCGGGATCGCGACGGCGGGTACGGTGCGGACCACGGGTGCTGCTGCGATGGGCTCGGCCTTTTTTGCAGCCACGATCGGTGCGCTCACGGCGAGCGCAGGTCGTGAAACCGGTTTGCCGTTGAGCTGGGCCTTGCGCGCGAGGAACGCCGACATCGGCGCGATCGGCGGCGGCGGTGGCGGCAGCACGGCGGGCAGCGTGAACGCGCCACCCGACGGGCGGCCGCTGATACCCCACTTGTGTCTGCAAGCTGCCCATTGTCCGTAGATGTTGTCGACGGTCGTGCCAGCGGGGACGCCGAGGGCTTGGTAGTCGATCGCGATCTCGACGGGGCCAGGCGCCATCGGTGCCACGCCGGGCAGGTGGAAGACTCCGGCGTTCGTCTGCAGCTGCAGGTTGATGGTGTCGTGTTGGCCCGCGCCGTCGAAGTTCACGGTCAGCGTCGCGCCGGTGCGCGTGGGATTGATCGCCACCCACCGAAAGCCGGTCACCGCCCCTGCGCGGCCGGGGGCGAGCGCAAGACTCGCCGCGACGAGCGCGCCGCCAACCAGGAGATTTTTGCCGATGTTGCGCATCACGGCGCGACCGTCTCATCGGCGTCGCGGGCCTGGGCAACTGCATGCTCGACTCGCGCGGCGATCGCATCTCCCGACAGCGATAGGTTGCTCACGAGGAGGAGCTTGAGAAGCTGCGGATCCGCCGGGCTGTGCTGGGTGAAGAGCACCTGCGACTCTTTGACGCCGAGCTCGCGCAGGAGTGCCCCGATCGCCTCGAGGGATGCAGCCCCCGACTTGAACCCGCCCGATGCATTGCTCACGAGCACGAGCACGATCTCGCCAGTCTTGTCGCGATACACGCGCATCTCGCCGGCGCCGAAGGCCGGCTCTCCGCCCGAGGTCACGATGTGCTTTGCCTTCGTCGAGACCCAGACCTTGTCGTCGCCCGAGCGGTGCACCCAGGTGATCAGCTGACCCGACTCCGCGGTGCGCAGAAAGCGTTGATCGAGCGTCAAGATGTCGGATGCCTTGCCGCCGGTGTGGACGAATTCGTCCCAGCGATGGGCGTAGAGCGCCTCGGCAGAACGCGAAACATTGGAAGTTATGCGCAACTCCGTCGGCACCCGATCGAGTAGCTCGTAGACGTCTCGGCCGGCGCGGCGGGTCACAGAGGCCATCAGCTCACCGGGGATCGCGTTGCGCAGGACCTTCAGCGCGTGAGGACCGACCACATGATCCTTCTGATAGAGGACGCGCCGCAGCACGCCACGCGCCCCTTCGACGAGCTCGACATGCTCCAATTCATTCACGCTGTGCGATGCCAAGTTGGAGGCCGCGAGCACGTTTGCGATGGACTGCATCTCGAGCAAGTAGAGCTTTTCCGCTGCGGCGGGTGCGTCGATCACGAGCGCGGTCTCGAGGCCTTTCGACAGCTCCGCGAGTGTTGCCGATTGGTGTGCGATCGCACGCTCGAGCCGGTGCACACTCGTGCGTTGCGACAGCTTGCGCAACGGCTCCATTGCGCCGTGCAGCACCCGGTCACCTGCGACTGGGGATCGGCGCGCCACCGCACCCGCTTCGTGCGGGAGCACGAGCGCCAGCGCGCCGATTGCGAATGCGGTCACACCAAGGGTCATGTGCTTCGGCCTAAGCAAACCGCAGGCCGGACCGCCCGAGAGCGAGTGGGGTGCGAAATACCCGTTATCTGGTCCGTGGAAGACAACGGCATGGGGTCGACTGACCTCACGAAAGCAGCTCTCGTAGCCGTTCCGCCGGAATCGCAACGCGTTTTCCGGGACGTGCGGTGGCACCGCACTTGCTCGGGTGTGCGTGTAAGAGGAATCCATGCGTCGACTGCTCGCTGTCCTGCTCGTCTGCTTCGCGTCTGTCTCGGTCTCTCGCGCCGAGGAAGGCATGCCGCTCGATCACACCCAGTACCTCACCGGGGGTGGCGCCGACGATCCGCTGGCGCAGCACCTCGACGCAGATCACATCGAAGGCGGTCGCTTTAGCGCGAAGGCGCATAGCCGGATCGAGACCGAGCTCAAGGTGGCGGTACCCGATCAGTCGCACTTCGATCGCATGCGAGGCGCGCTCGACAAGCTCGCCGCCAGCCCAGCCCTCACGGAGAAGGTGCTCGGCAAGGGCTGGTTCGTGAAGTTCTCCCATGATGCCGACTACGGCGATAGCTACCGAGACGACGCTCAGCGCACGATGGCCCGCCTGCAGGGCGGTATCCGCAAGCGCGTGGTGAACGGCAAAAACCTCGAGCTCAACGTGAAGCCGCCGGGCGGCGTGCTGAGCGGCGAGGGCGGCATCATCTCTACACGGGTCGAGCGCGGCGTCACGATGGGTCCCGCTGCCAACCTAGACGAGATCGCGCGTTCGACTTCGATCTGGACGCCGGTGAGCTCTCTGCGCGAGGTCATCAAGGGCGACCTTGCGCAGCTCATGCGGCCGTCGATTGCCAACAACACGAAGCGCAACCGCTACGTCATCGGCCACAAGGGCAACGGGGAGGGCTGGGAGCGACTCGTCGATCTCAGCGCCGACCACGTGTACGAGAGCCTCGACATCGCTCCGGGCGCCAAGGCAAAGAAGGGGGCCACTCCTCAGATCTGGGGCCTCGAGGGCGATCTCAACCACCCCGGCTCGGAGAGCGGCCTCGTGGTCAGCAACGTGAGCTGGAACCCGCCGCACACGCCTGCCGATGCGCACCGCAACGAGTTCCACGCCGATGCGGCCGTGCAAGCGCTCCATGTCATCGCGCCGAAGCTGCTCGCATGGATGCGCACAGATCACGATGTGCACACAACGATGGCGTTGCCGAAGTACAGCCAGTCCGCCATCAACCTCCGTCTCATCCAGGCCGGGCAGGTGAGGGCCGCCAGACGCCGCTAGCACAGGTGGGGCAAGGTCTCACCCTGTCAGCATCACGAATTTGAAGACCATGTCACCGACTTGGCTACTTTGGGGACAGTATAAAAAGATACGTTTTGAACAACACCGTCACCATGCCGGTGGGGTCGCCGCTGATTTGCCCGCGCGCGTTGTCAGGGAAACAGTGGCACATGGCGACGCGCGTTCGAGCTCCATCGCCACCGATGCCAGCTGGCGTTGCCGTGAATCAGCTCGATGTTGTGCTTGGCGAGGTTGTGCTTGATGCGATCGTTCTGGCTACCGATATGCGCCGCTCAGCAAAGCGATGGTTGCGATCAGCCGTGTTCCAAACGGACGCTCCGCTTCCTTCGGAAATTGTCCGCTGTTTCGCTCGCCGCAGTTCGGGCACCGCACTTCATCGAGGCGGTTCACTCCAAGGAAGAGATCACGCTTCGATCGAGCGGTCGATCGCTTTTTCGCATCCGTCATCCATCTGATCGAAATGATCCGATTCTTTTCTGCAGTAGATCGTTCACCAGCTCGATCTCCCGCAGAGGGTGAACGACTACGCTTGGTCGAGCCTGATGTCGGAACACCCCAGCGGATGCTGACCCGATCAGCCGTCGGCCCTTCGAACGAGGTCGGGACCCCCGTTGGAGTTTGGTAGCTTACGCAGGCTGATGACAGCGCCGCATGGTGGTCTAGGCTTTGCAAACGTCGGACTCGAGGAAAAAACATGTCACGCTACGCACTCCTTCTATCCGGGCTGTCTTGCTCGCTCGCCTTCATGTCGGTTGCTTCGGCGACGTCGCACCCTCCCCCGGACTCGCCGGTCGCGCGGCAGGCCTTTTTGGCATCGCACTCCGCGCTCCAGGGGTTTCGCGATCGGCATCGACTGGTGGTTGCTTCGCTCGGATTGAAAATGCACCCGAGCCTCGGCTTATTGTGGGAGCACCACAAACTCTATTACGACCCGGGTCGCCCGACGGAGTCGATCGCATCGGGAGAGGATTGGGAAGTCTTCACCAAGCACGGTTCCCTCTTCGTGAACATCCCTAAGCGGCTGCAGAGCTTCCAGCACCGGCCTGAGGCGGCTGCGAGCCGCTTAGAGCTCGGGACGCTCTCAGCGCTCGGGGAGGCGCTCGCCCCACATCTCTTGAAGGCGGCAGGATTGACCGGTGATCCCTCGAACCCGGCCCTCCTCGCGTCCGCGCACAAGATCGTCGAGGAAAAGGTTGCAAATGCGGTAGAGCTCACGGCCATCGTGAACGGTAAACAGCCGCACGCTAATCTAGAGCTCCTCGTCGAGGTGCACGAGGCGCGTCGTGCGCTCGGTCAAACGACGAAGCCGCTGCACCTCGCGGTGAACGGCTCGAACGCGCTCGAGGGTGCGCGAGCATCATCGGGGGAGGTGTATGTGCTCCATATGGGGGAACACATGGGGCACACGGCCAATCTCGAGGAACTGCACGCCTTCAACATCAAAACGAAACTGGACTTCGATCGCCTCGTCGATCGAGCGATCGGCGAGATCGCGCCCGAAGACCTTGAGGAGAGCCCGAGCACTACGCCCGATGGGAAACCGGCGCGCTGACCGAGTTCGCCGAGGAAGAGCAAAAGAGCTGGTTGCCCAGCTCCGACAAGGTCTTGTTGAGCATGATCAGCGCATCCTGATCCCCTCGTCCTCCCATGCTTTTTCACGTCAGCGCCGGGAGCCGAGATCAAGACCCTGCTCCAGCTCGGTATCCCGTGGGGTCATGTCGAAGAGGAACAAGCCACGTTGGCCATGAGCCTCGCCGACCGGCTTGTAGGAAGATCAGGTGCGTTTTCAGGCCACCTTATTCACGCCAGTTGCCGTTCGCGTAGCGTAGAAAGCGGACGCGTCTCGGTGGAGCATGGTAACGGCGCAGTTGAGAGCAATGCCGAGCCAGCCACAGGAGACGCGCCTTGGGTGAAGAGCT
>JAYUBF010000346.1:0-60547 GCA_043741435.1 Myxococcales bacterium | reverse complement strand
GCCACAAAGACCGGCGACCGCATTCGTGTTCAACAGAACCTACCGTCACCACTCCCAATTCTCGGCCTCGCCGCGTGACCTGGGCCGATCTGCACCCTCGTGATTTGCGCTGGCGGCCTTGCGGCACCCGGAGGCTCAAGCGGAGCATCGGCGGAGGGCGCAAGGAGTAGTAGGCTGCTCGCAGTCGAAAAGCGCTCGTCGGCGACCGTCGCGGGTGTGTGCTGCGCGCGCTTCCCTTCCCCGTGACTGCGGACGCTCAGAGCGATGGCGATGGTTGTGGCGAGGGCAATCGCTGCTCCGGCAACGGGCAGCACGCGCCTGAGCAGTGACGGTCGAGCTGTCGCCACGTAGCGCGTCTTGGGTTCAAGCGGCAGCATCACGGTGACCGCGTGTCTCAACTCCTGGTCGAGATCGAGAATCGTGGCGCCGGTCATCCCCGTATCACTGGTGTCTTCGTCGAGGCACGTGAGCAGCGCTCGGCGCATTTCTTCCATAGATTGAAAGCGTCGCTGGGGGTCCCTCGCGATCGCGCGACGTATGACGGCGGCCACGGACTCAGAAAGCGTCGGTACATGGACACGTATATCGACCGGATCGGTGTTTCGGACCAGCTGCGCGATTTCATGGCGGGTTGCCGTTGGCCATACTCGTCGGGCAGAGAGGATGCGGTAGAGCACGACGCCAAGTGAATACACATCCGAGCGTCCGTCGAGGCAACTGCCTGCGACGAATTGCTCCGGGCTCATATAACCGGCGGTTCCAGGCACCAGGTTCATCGCCGTGAGCCGCCGCCGGGCTTTGCGTCCGTTCTCCGTGGTAGAGAGCTCCTCGATGAGTTGCGCGATGCCGAAATCGAGCAGCTTGAGGGTGCCGTCGTCGCACACGAGGAGGTTATCGGGCTTGATGTCGCGATGAATGATGCCGTGCGCGTGCGTTGCCGCTAGCGCGCTGGCGGCCTTCGCGACTAGAGAGAACGCTTCACGCCAGGGTGTTTGCCGCCGGGCTTGGAGACGAGTGGAGAGTGCTTCCCCTCGCACGAACTCCATGACCATGAATGGCGTTTCACCATCGGTGTGTGTAGCGATATCGTAGACGTTTACGATCGAGGGATGCGAGAGCTTGGCGAGAATCTCTGCCTCGCGCTCGAATCGCTTGAGGCTCGTCGGTCCCTCCGTCGCGTCGATGAGGAGGAATTTGATCGCGACGAGACGCTTCAGGCGTTCGTGTTGAGCCTCGTAGACGACGCCTTGGCCGCCGCGACCTGCAACACGCAAGACGCGATAGCGGCCTAACAAGACTTGGCCGATGACGCCAAACGGGTCGGGACCGTCGGGATCGAGTGCCCTGTGGTCGACGAGAACACGTGCCTCTTCCACTTCTGTTACCTCGCTTACTTCGGTGCAGCTCGGTTCTGTCACGGGCACCTTGGGGTGCTCCAACCAGCTTGTTTTGGTCATCGGCCGGCGCGGCGAAATAGTTGTGTCCCCGGTCGCACAAAGATGTGACGAGTTTGTCGTCCAGATGGGCGTTCGGGCGCGCCGCTATCGTTCTTTCGACCCGCATCGGGGTGTGTGACCAGCCATCCCCGCGCGTCCTGCACGTAGGCGGCGCCGTCTCCGTAGTGCGATAGGTCGACCCAAACCCCGGAGCGTGATCGCACGTCGACGTGCACGTGCATTCCCTTCGGGTAGAGGCCGCAGCCGACATCCTCGAGCTTTCGGCAGTAGTCGAAGAGGTCGCGGGCCTGCACTCCCTGCATGTATAGATCTGCCGCGCGACCTACTTGATGATAGGAGCTGAGATGCTGCCGATCATCCGGCGTACGGTAGCCACTTAGAAGCTCGATCCGTCGGCCGTCGAAGTGGCGCTGGATCTGCGACAAGACGCGGAGAAGCCGCGGATTGACGGACCGAACTTCGTTGGTCCGATGCGAGCGGAACAGGCGATCGAGCCGTCGCCACGCGATCCAGCGCGGCACGCCGTGCCGTCCGAACGGCGCGAGACGGAGCTCCTCGCTGAGGTGTGTGTTGCGCAGCCATAGGACGCGATGGTCGGCTGCAAGCGCAGGTGCTGGCACCGATAGCAGAAAGATCACGACGAGTCCGCACGCGGCTAAGGCGCGGCTGCGCAACGCGAGCCGGGGTCGGTCGATGGCGGCTTGCATCAGAAACCCTGAGATGGGGAGGAACCGCTCATCTCCTCCACGAACAGATCGTGAAGACCGAGGCCACGCGTCGAACTCGGCTTGGGCGGTGGCGGCGCGATGCTCCGCAGTCGCGCGAAGACCTCGTCCGGAATGGTGCGGAGGTTGACCCCGACAAAATCCGCATCGCGTGCGACGTACGCCTGCCCGCACTGAAGAGACTTGATGCGGTTCGGATGACAGCGGTACGAGTCGACCTCGCGGCTCGACGCCTCGAGCGTCGAGTACGAATTGAGGAACGCATCCGCCGAGCGACGCACGGTCAGCTCGACGCCTTTCTCCGTTCCGAGCGCCTTGGCTATTCGCTCGCATACGTCAGGATCGTTTTGGTAGAGGACGATCTTGTTGCGGGTGTTGTCCCAGATTCCACTCGCGTACTCGGGAGACACCTTCTCGAGATCAGAGAAGCTCTGGTGCGAGAGCAGGATAGAGATGTTCGCGTCGCGCAGCTTGTTCACGGCGTCGGTGAAGCCCTCGTAAGCGAAGCTGTAGAACTCGTCCGCGTAGACGAACACTGGTGCCTGCGCCCGACTGCGGTCGAGCTGGCGCAGCGCCCCTACCTGCTGCACGTGCTGAAACACGCACAGCCCGATGTAGCGTGCGAGCTGCTTGTAGTAGTTCACCGGCAGGTAGAACGCGACGACGCCGTTCCCGTCGAGCTCCTCCTCGAGCACGATGTCGGGGTCGTAGGCGTTCACGGCCGGGATGTCGTAGCGCTTCACGGCTGCGAGCAGCCCGGTGAAGGTCTCGCCTGCCTTGTGACCCAGTCGATCGAGCTGGGCGCGCAGCTCGGCGTTCGCGCTGCGATCGGAAGACAGAGAAACCGCGTGTTGAAGAATCGCCGGGCTCGCGATCGCCGCGGCGATGTCGCGTAGACAGAAACGCTGGCCCGTCGAAGCGAGCGCCTCCACCAGCGATACGAAGAAACTGCGCGCCTGATCCCGGTAGTACGGGTTGTCCATGTCGTCGGCGAAGGACGAGAACACACGCTCGCCGACTGCCTTCGGATCACTGCGCGGTCCGAGGTGGACCGGGTTGTAGGTGTGGGTCGTGCGATTCGGATTGAGCGTGAAGATCTTGAGGTCACTACGGCGTCCGGCGAGCTCGGTCATGGCGAGTAGGCGCTCCTCGTTGTCCTCTGATCCCTTTCCATCGACGACCAGGACGCCGCGTCGGTGCAGAAGATCTTGTAGGACGAGCGGCTCGATCACGCTCTTAGTCTTGCCGCTGCCAGTTTGCCCGAGGACGTGCAGATGCATCGAGCGTGCGCGGTTCGTGAGATAGACCGGCCGGTCTCGATCGTCCTTCCCGAGGAACACCTGGCCGGTCGGATCGGGGTTCGCCAGTAGCTCTGCCTTGAGCGAGAAATCCACTCGCTCGAGCACATGACTCTGTTGCCGGAACGCGAAGCCAGCGGCGCGCTCGCGCGCCCTATTCATGTAGTCGGTCAGCATTTGGAAACCTCTGTAGACAAGCGCCGCGAACCCGATCAACGCGGCGAGCGTCAACGGCCAGACGGGTTCGATCGCGGCCCGTAGGTGCAGGTAGCGCGTGAGCAGCTCCACGGTTTGGTGCGCCCGAGCGCCACTCGCGCCGTGTTGCGCCATCGCAAGCGCCGCGCGATCGATCACGACGACAGCAGCGACGAGCACCACGCCTACGCCGATGATTGTCGTGATGGGGCTGCGCGGGGGAGCGTCATCGTTGCCCATGTGCGCCTTCCCTGACCAGCTCGTAGAGCGCACGCAGATCGCGCTTCCATCGCGAGACCAGATCGGGCTCGGATAGGCTCATAGTCTCGAAGCTCGTCGTGTGTCGTTTGAGGAGGTCGCTGGTCGAGCGAAGCAACTCATGCGCCGCGGCTCGAAGGACTGGCGCGTCCATCGACGCGTCGCACGGTCTGTCGTCGTCGGCGGTAGCCGGCACATCCGCGCGAGGATCGGACGCGTCACGCTGTTCACCGAGAAGCACTTCGGCGAGCCAGCCCGCCGCCTCTCCATGCGTCGTGACCTTCCACCGGCATCCCGAACCGAGAATGGTGTTGGCCAGCTTCGCGATGTTCTGCCCGCGGTGCGGCGAGCGAACGAAGTACGCCACCCACGGCGAATGGCCGTCGGGGTACTGCGACCGATACGGACCCTTCACGAACGCGGCGTAGCGCCGGAGATTCTCCTCGATGCGGCCTAGCGGCTTGCTCGATCGGTCCAGCTCGAGGAAGAGCCGGATGGGCTGATCGACCGACTCGACGGTCGCGTCGGGCACCAGACGGTGTTCCTGCCCGAGCTCGCGAAAGCGCACCACCAGCGCACCATCGGCCTGCCAACGGATCCGGCCCGCGCGGCGCCGGATGGTTGCCATGCGAGTTTGCAGCGCCTGCCAGCTCTGATCATCTACCGGGTCGGGGTCGCCGCCCCCGATCAGCGCGAGATAGATGCTCGAGATCGCCTCTCTGTGGTCGAGATCGACGAGGCTCTGCATCGCGAGGCGCTCATCGAGCCCCTCCGGCACGTCCTCCCCGCACTCGTCTCGAACCACACCCATACCGTGTGGCGTGAGACGCCAGGCGCAGTAGCTCGACCGGGGCGGCGCTCCCTTGGAATGGCGCTTGATGAAGTCCCGCGACGCGAGCGACCGAAGCCGTCGGTAGCCGACGTTCTCGGACGGAAAGAACGTCCGGTTGAGCTGTGCGCTGCCGACGAAGTGCAGCCGCGCCAAGGTACGCAGCACCTCCAGATCCCGCATCTCCATCCGGCTCACGCGTTGCCTCTGGCGCTTCCCTGGCTCCGTTGAGCCCCACCCACCAACGACGATCTTGTTGCGGTGCTCTCCCTTGCCCCGATCCCGTTGCTGGCTCTCCCAACCGTTTTGCTTCTGTCGCCGTCTCTTCTCCTTTCGTTTTCTTTTTCTCTCAATTTTTCTGATTTGATCTTTCTCATCTCCTCCTCCTCTCTCTTCTTGATCTCTGTCTCTCTCTTCTTTGAATCCTTCTTCTGCTGAATCTCCTCCCTGTCCCTGCCCCCCGATCCCCTCCTGACCTCCATCCCTGTCGTTGGGGGAGGGAGGTCAGGAGGGGTGTTGCCACCGGCAACAAGGGGGGCAGGGACAGGGATGGTTCGATCGCTTCTGCGCGACATTGCTGGCGACTGCCCGCCCACCCTTGGTGTCCATCGTCCCCGCGCATCGAATCTGCCCACCTCGTGCTTGACGGGGCCGGTGACCGACCCGCGTGTCCACGGTCGGTGTCCAAGATCCATAGACAGCGAGGGTGGGCACATAGTGGGCTAGCCAACCGTCGCGGACGTGGTCTCGCCTACCGCGACCAGCTGGAAGCCGAGGCCGCGCAACACGGCTTCGATCTCGGTGCGAGCTGCGAGCGGGTCGCGACGCCAGGCGCGTTCGAGTGAGCGCGCCAGGATTCCAGCCCGCGCGCTGGCTCCCGATGCGCTCGGCTCAGCCTTGCTCGTATCCTCGCTGTCCTGCTTGCGCCGGCGAAGAAGCTCTTCGCGCGTGAGCGGGCTCTCGAGATGTCGCAGAGCCAGGGTGCGCGCACGGGCCTCGTTGGTCGCCTTCTCGTACCGGATCAACTCCGCGGCGACGGTGAGCGACACGTCGTGCTTCGCGAAGAACTCGAGGAGGAACTCCGACCCGTTGAACAGGCAGAGGTAGGTCTTCACCCGATCGATCGACAGGCCAGTCGCCGCTGCGACTTGCTCGCCCGAGAGCCCGTTGTGCATCTTGAGCTCGCGAAGGCGCCGAGCGACGTGCAGGCAGCTGTGCGGTTGGCGCTGCTCGTTCAACACCACGCCTGCGATCAGCGTATCTCGTGGCGTGCTGGTCGCAGGCCAGACGTAGCACGGCATCTCGTGCAAGCCGACCTTGCCCGCGGCTCGCCAGCGGCGCTCACCATCCACGAGCACAAAGCGCTCGCCGTCGATGCGCACATGGATAGGATCGAGGATGCCGAGGACTCTGACCGAGTCGACGAGTGTGGTGAAGTGCTCCTCGTGCTCGACGATCGGCCGGTTGTTCGGGTCTGGATGGATGCTTGTGATGGGCAAGGTGCGGATCAATCGCGACATCCCCTCTTCGCTCGCGTTATCGCGCTCCCCCTCAAGGCTGTGCTGGTCGCTGTGATCGGTTCGCATCTTGATTTCGCGTGCCGTAGTCATCGAGATCCTCCTTGTCATTCGTCGGGGTGGTTGATGAGCGCGCTCGCAGCCAGCGCGCGGATATCGAGAGCCTCGGATTCGTCGTCACGCACGCTACGCAGAAGCGTCAGCGCCTTGCGCGAGTGGACGCGATCGAGCGCGTCGATCGCGGCGACGCGCACGTCGTGCTCAGGGTCGGCGAGGCTGTGCTCGATCCAGCCGGTGACATCGACCGTGCGAATGCCGCCGAGCGCCTGGGTAGCGAGAAGTCGAACGGCGTAGTCGCGGCTCTGGATGGCCTTGCGCAAGACGGCCCAGGACGCGTTCTCCTTCGCTGGGGCGGGGAGGCCCTGAGCGGGCTCGAATCGACGCGTCTCCGCATTTGCGATCGCGACACTGCTCAGGGCCAGCGAGCAACACATCGCGACGGCACCACGGAGGCCGTGTTTCCGCTGCGGACCGGCGCGCAGCTTCGGCGCGTGGGAATGGACTCGGGTCGTGCTCGGGGTCTCGGTCATCGCGGTTCTCCTTCGCGGAGGAAAAAGTCGCGCCGAGATATCTAACGAAATGATATAACAGTCAACACAAAATGATTTTTCTAACGTATGCCGTTGACGCGACTCGCTCTGCGCACATAGCGTGGAGGGGCATGGGCAAAGACGTGCGCGCGCTCGCTGATGGCGAGGTGATCGATGGCCGATTTGAGGTCCAGGCCAGAGTCGGGGAGGGAAGCCAAGGCGTCGTCTATTGCGTGCTCGATCTCGGCCGCAGACGAACCTGTGCGCTCAAGCTGTTATGTGCCGACGAGCACGATAGCGACAGTCGCGCGCGGTTTCGGCGAGAGGGGCGCCTTGGATTGAACCTCCGGCACCAGAATCTCGTCGAGGTCTTCGAGACGGACGGGCTTTGGCGCCGCACTCCGTACCTGGTGATGCAGCTCTTAGAGGAGTTCACGCCGCTCGCGGAGCGATGGAGCGAGCTCGATTGGCCGCGCTTTCTCGCGATCGCGGAACAGGTTGCCTCGGCGCTCGACTACCTGGCTGACTACGACCTCGTGCACCGCGATCTGAGTCCGTGGAACATCTTGGTTGGAGATTCGGGCGCGGTGAAGGTCATCGATCTGGGGCTCGCGCGCGAAGCCGGTAGTGGCCTCACGCGTTCGTCCATGATCGACGTCATGGGATCCCCTGGGTATCTTGCGCCAGAGCAACTGGAACGACCGAAGAGCGTCGAGCCGGCAAGCGACCAGTGGGCGCTCGCATCGATCGTGTACGAGGCCCTGACTGGGATCCCGCCGCACTTCGGTGGCGGAGATCACGAGGATGGGGCTGAGATGTCGGCGCTACAGCGACTCGCCGATGGTGCGCCGTTGCGGCGACCGAGTGAGCTGAATTCGACCGTGGGGCCTGCGCTCGACGCGACCGTGCTGCGCGCGCTTTCGACTGCAACCAGCGAGCGCTTTCCGAGCTCTTCGCTGTTCGTAGCCGCGCTCCGCAGAGCACCGTGCGCCGCGCTCCGGTTGCTTCGTTCGATGAATTCGTCAGAGTGACGGCACGTACCTGCGCTTCAGAGGATCCGTGAGACGGAGAAGGAATGGGCCGCGTCCGCTTCGGCACCGAGCCCCGAGCGTTGGATTCATACGTCGACCCCCGCACGCTTCGACGTCCTCGACCCTTTCCCTCGGTTGAACGCGCTTGTGGCCAGGCTGGCGAGTGACGGGGAGCACGCCCGCTCCTCGGATCACTCATCCAGACGCTCGAAGACCCCGAACTAGCGCGACGAGATCGCGACAGCTTTGTCGCATGTCGCGCTGGAGCGAACAGGAGTCGCTGGGCATGTGTGCGCGACCTGCCGTATTTGGCTGTGGCGGAGGCCTTGCTCTAACCCCGCCATATGAAAAGATCAGCGCTACGGGATTACTTCTTGGGAATCATCTTGGCGACCGTGCCCCTCGGCGCATGTGACAGCTCTTCCGGCACAGTCGGTGGGGATGCGGGTATCGATTCCTCCGTCCCGATCGACGCGGCTGCCTGCGACGCCGGCAGCAACGTATATCACCAGACTGTGACCATCGTCGCCGACGCCGGCGCTGCGCGACTCGACAGTGGTTCGCTCGACTGCAAGGAGCTTTGCGCCCCAGGCAATCCGGTCTTGCAGGGAGAGGTGCAGATTTGTGAGCCGATCGCGGGCAGCGAGACGCAGATCGATTGCACGATCCATATGCTGTGCTTCGGACGTAAACCCGAAGGGCTCGCGGTGCCAGAGGGCGGAGCGAACGGAGTCGGCGAATACCTCGCCCGGGCAGCCCATCTCGTCGATGGCGCGCGCAGTGCAAGCGGTCTTCATCGTCGCGGCGATCTTCGCGGTCGTCGGCCTGTACACGCGCGTCGCCGCATCCATCGCGACGCTGGCCGTGCTGTACCTCCTCGCCATCCCGCAGCTCTACGGAACGGTCCGCCACTACCACCACCTCGTGTGGTTCGCCGCGATCTGCGCGGCGGCGCCGTCGGGAGACGCGCTCTCGAGCGACGCGGTGTGGCGCGCGCGGCGAGGAGAAGCGTGCGCCTCCTCCGCGGTCCACCGGCGGGCCCTGCACATCGTCTGGTTCCTCATCGGCTGCATCTTCTTCTTCCCGGGCCTGTGGAAGTGGCGCGTCTCGGGCCTCGCGTGGGCCTTCTCCGACAACCTCGTGAACCAGATGCGCTGGAAGTGGCTGCAGCACCGCTGGGTCCCCGGCTGGCGCATCGATCTGCATCCGCGCCTCTGCCATCTCGCCGCGCTGTCGACGATGATCTTCGAGATCGGCTTCGTGCTCTGCCTCCCGTTCCGATGCGCGCGGCGGATCGCGGTGCTGAGCGCGCTCGCATTTCATCTCGCGACGTGGGCGCTCATGCGGATCGGCTTCGCCAGCCTCGCGTGGTGCTACCTCGCCTTCCTGCCGATCGGCGCCTGGTCGGGCGCAGGGTACACGCGCGCGCTGCGGGCGCTCGCACCCACGCGAGCGACGCGACCTCCGGCGCGAGGCAAGGGGCTCTTCGTGGTTGCCGCGTGGCTCGTCGCCGGCGTGCTACATGCGGGAATCCTGGGACGCGTCGCGGGCTGGCCGTTCGCTCGCTACCCCACCTTCGCGGCGATCGTCCCCGACGTCATGCCGGACCTCGAGGTCGAGCTCCTCAACGCAGAACGCCGGGCGTCGCCGCTCGACAGGCGTGTACAGGGGATCGACCCACAGCGCCTCCAAGGGCTAGCCTGGGCGCTGCTTGCGGCGCCCACCGCGACGAAGCTCGCCGACTACCTGAGTGCGCTCGAGGGCGCGCGTCCGGAGCTTCGGTCGGCGCAGCGCGCAATCGCCTATCGCGTGCTGCGCGAGGTGGATCCAGCGCGGTGGGCGGCGCCGCCACAGGACCGACGGCTCCTCCTTGCGCTGCGGCGAGGCGGAGACGGCGTGTTCGTCGCGGAGCTGCCTGACCGCGGTATCGCCAAACCCGCGACGACCGTACGACGAACGGATGAAGCGCTCCGTCACCCTCGCCGCATCCCTGCTCCCCTGCTGCTCGGGCACCACCTCAGCGAGTGAAAGCGCGTGAGCAAGGACGGCGATTAGCGAGAGCGCGTTCGAGCTCTGCCTCGCGATCGCCCGCGCGACCTGCGCCGGCGTCACCGGCCCCGTGGACAACCTGGCCTGCGCGTGTCGCTGCGCCGGCGCTCGCGTCCTGTGCCACCCGAGCGACTGACGACGTCGGCGGCTACAAGGTCATCACCGCTCGTGCGAACGAAGAAGACGAAGCCCAGGCGAGCGTAGTCACAAGGTGCCGAGCGACTGACTTGCTGGTCCACGACCCTGACGGACGCGAACCGTTCGTAGGTCCGCTCACTCCGGCTGACGAATCGCCCATCGCTACTTTGCACTGGCCATGATGCTCCCGTCGCTGTTCGTCCAGTACAGGGCGTCCCGGCCGCTTGCGATGTGCACCGGCCTATGCTGATCCGAAGCGACAACTACGATCTTGCCGTCCGCCTTGGCGGCTTTGAGCACCTGATCGTTGTGCACCCAGTACACAGCGTCAGCGTCGCCGACCAGTGCAGTCATCGAGCCGCCACCCATGTCTGCGAAGGTCGTGGCCAATCCTCCAGCGCGGGGTGCGCGCTCGATGTGTCCACTCTGATTGCCCCAGTACAGGTAGTCGTCGTCGACCGCGATGCTGGTCGGATAAAAGCCGAGGCCCGCCGCAACCAAAATCTTCGCCGCTCCGCTCTCGATCGGAATCTGGATGATCTGGTCGGCCAAACAAAATACTTCCGCTTTTGCAACTGCGAATGCCGAGCACCAGCGCGTCCCGAGGGTGGCGGGAGCGGTCCCTTGCAACAGTCGAAGCGTGCTCTCCCCATTGTCGTCGCGCCAGATGGGAGCGCCATCGAGAAGCAGGATGTCGCCCGCCGACGACTCCCCGCGCGCAAGCACAACCGCATCACCGCCTCCGATCGGCACCTTCATCACCGATGCATCGCCGTGTGCGTTGGTCCAGAACACACTGGATTGGGAGACCGCCACGCCAGACGGCACATCCCCGGTGGCGAGTTGCTGAAGAGCACCGGTCGCGAGCGTCAGCTGGTTCACGGTGCCGGTGTCGGTGTTCGTGAAGTAGACGCGCGAGTCATCGGCTGCGATCGCGAATGCGCCGGGCGGCCCGGAATAGACAGCCGTCGGCGTGTGGCGGATCGATGCGTCGGGCATCGGATCCGGCGTGTTCGAGCCTGCTCCTCCGCACCCGGCCAAGATCAGCGTAGCGGCGTAGATCCATGCAGGTTTGCGTACGGATCTATTCGGTATGCTTTTCGACGGTTGAGAATGGGTCATGCCAACGTACGTAGCAGGGCGAATGGTGTTGGAGAATCAAGATGATTTAGACACAACTGTTCGTTTTATCCGTACAATGGTGCGTTGCCGCCGAATAGGGCGCGCTGCCGTCACACGGACGCTACGGTCGGCGTGAGTGGAAAGCCCATGGGGGCGATTACTTTCCAACCTTCATCACCGTTCCGGCGCGTGGCGTTGAACCCGAGCGCGTCCAATCGACGCCGTGATCAACCAGCATCAACCCGGTCGGTCAGACCTTCTTAAGGCACGCAATACGCCGACGCCGACGCCGACGCGCTCGGTCAGGAACGTGGCGAGGGAGCACGCGCTCAGCCGAAACACGGTGAAGCGGTACGCGAGGGGCGCGCCGATCGGAGTGCGCAAGACGCCGGAGCGAGACCGCCCGGTGCGGGAGAAGCTGGGTCCGAGGATCGAGACGTTACTCGCGGCGTCGTCGACATGGACGCAGGGCAAGCAGCAGCTGACGGCGAGTCGCTTCTATCAGACGGTGCGCGACAAGGGTCACGTCGTCGGACGGACGCTCGTCAAAGAGGAGATCCCGTACTTCGACACCGAGCACGGCAGTCCAGTCATCGCGCGCTCGACCGGCACCGTGACGCATTGCTATCCGTCCGCTTATCCTGCGTCGCTTCGCTCCGGTCATGATGTCCCGATCGCGATGATCGCGACACGCGAAAGACGCTGCATGCCCAGGAGCTGCCTGGAACGTTGGCAGCCGAATCGCTCGGCCGGATGCAGATCGCCGCCGCTTATCGGTAGCCGCGGGCAAGCAGGTACTTCGCGCCGGAGGCAAAGCCCTCGGAAGTGGCGAGCGTGAAGCCGAAGGACTCGGCGAGCCGGGCGGTCATGTTGAACGCGAAGCTCACCGCCAGGGCGTCTCGTACTTGCGCCCGGGTGACCCCGGTCGCGAGGACCGTGCGCAAGTCGTCTGGCTTCAGGTGCTGCTCACGGGTCTGCTTGCGCAGCATCTGGAGCGTCGCGCGGAGGGGCTCCTCGATGGGCGCATTGTCGAGGTCGGCGAGCACCGCCGCGACCTTATCGCTGTCCATATACGCGCGTTCCGCCACTGCCGCGTGGGCTCGAGTGCACCATTTGCACTCGAGCGCGTTGGCCACAACTGCGGCCATGAGCTCGCGGTCGCCCACTGACCACTCTGACGGTCCCCGCATGGCCTCGTGCGTGACCGCCCCGGCCGCGTAGAAATCGGGTCGATACTGCACGAGCTTGATGACATCGAGGATCGGTTGGCGCGTGACGGCGCGAATGATTGCGAAGAGCAGCTTCGTCGACCACCGGTGACCGCCGTCTAGGATCGCGAGGCGCATCAAGCCACCTCCGGAATCGCGGCGAGAGCGGCAAGCGCAACCTCGTGCTGCCGCGTGGCCTGCCCGATCGCGGCGCACACGACGAGCTCGTAAACGTGGTCCTCGGTGGGGCAGGCCGCGCTCCCGCTGCGACATCCTCGTCCGTGACGCGCGAGGCGGTGCGCGCGACCTTGTCGCAGAGCTGCGCTATTGGCCCGTTGAGGCCGCCGTTGTCGAAGGCCGCTCGGCGCTGCGCCTGCGAGGCTCGCGCAGGACCTTCTAGCACAAGGGCGACAAGTGCGTGGCGTCGGCTTTCGATGTCGGCCATCGACTACTCCGCGGCTCGCGCGGCGAACCCGGCGAGGAGACGTCCCCAGTCACCTTCCGTGTCGAAGATGCGCCGCATCTCATCGCGTCGCGCGCCGTAGCGGTCGAGGTGCCGGTGCTCGAGCTCCACCCGTGTCGCGTTCGGCGAGGTCGCGATAAACCTGATCTCGAGCTCGGTCTTGAGCTCGGGGTTGTACTTCCAATCCGCGGTGATGTCCCAGGAAAGGACCAGGCGCGTGGGGGGCTCCCAAACGAGCACGCTGCCCCACTGGCAAGTGCTACCGTCGTCACCGCGCTCGTACCATCGGCCCCCGAGATGCGGCTCGACCGTCGCGGCAACAGCTGGGGCCGCGCCGATCTTGTAACTCTGGAGCGGCCACCAGGTGCTCATCTGCTCGGTGAATACACGCCAGGCGGTGGCGATCGGCGCGTGAACGTCCATCACCTTGCGGACCCGGTTGTTATCGTCTTCAGAAGCAGGCTCTCTCATCATCGTCCCCCTTCGTTGGTCGCAGCGATCTCGGCGGCGATCCGGAACGCGTCGAGCGCGTCGCTCCACAGACTGTCTAGCCAGCGCCGAACTTCCTCGAGTCCGCGTGGGGCCACGGCGTAGAGCCTGCGGTTCCCCTGAGCGTGCGCCACCACCAATCCGGCGCCCTTCAGGACTTTGAGGTGTTGCGAGACCGCAGGCCGGCTTACGTCGAGTCGCCGCGCAATGTCGCCTACCGCACGCGGTCCTGCGCGCAGACGTCGCAACACGGCGCGACGAGTCGGATCACCCAGCGCATCAAAGACCTTCTCCGCGTAAGCGCTCACTTACGGTAAGCTGCCACTAACATAGTTAGTCGTCAACTTGAAGGCGGTCGTCTACCGGACATACAGCGGCACTGCCGCCGGAAGCCGCTCGCAGCGGATCGAACTTGGCGGCGCCAGCTGCCGAGATGAGACGAGTACAGCCCTTTCGCGCGCAGCAGGGCTCCGATCTCGCCCGGCTGGGGCTTCCGCCTCCTTGACGATGCGCCGTCGGTACTCGGCGGTGAAGCGCCGCCGCCGCGGCTTGGCAGCCACCTCGGTGTCCTTCTGCATGACGATGTCCAACATGGTGCGCGATCCCGGTCTTGCCCTCGACACCAAATTCAGGCGGGCCGATGTCTCACGTCACATTGGTAGAGAGGGGGCGCTCGCAGACCCGATGCGCGTCCGACTGCTGCACGCCCTCGCCCACGACGAGCTATCCGTCAGGGACCTGGCACATGCCTTCTCACTCCGCAGCAACACCGATTGACACTCGGTGTTCGCGCCGCTTACGCTTCCTGAGCATGAAACATCTGCCTCTCCTCGGCGATCTTGAAATGGCTGTGCTGGAGCGCATTTGGCGTTGCGGTGAGCTGGACGTAAAGCAAGCCCATCGCGCGATCGGAGTTCCACGCAAGATCACTCTCAACACGGTCCAATCCACGCTCGAGCGTCTGTACCGAAAAGGCCTCCTCCGTCGAGAGCGGGTGAGTCATGCGTATCGATACGCGCCTACCTTCTCGCGTGAACAGTTTCGTGCGAAAGCCGTTGCTGATGTTGCGGGTGAGCTGAGTGGAGTCGAAGGCGCGGACGTTCTGACCGCTTTCGTCGAGCTCGCCGCGGACGCCGACCGCGAGAACTTGGACCGGCTAGAGCAGGTAATCATCGCGGCCCGCGCCAAACGTGGGCTGCCCTGATGAGCCTCTTTCCTCATGGCATCGTGCTCTTTTCCCTGATTGCCGGGGCGGTCGCGTTACTCACCGCTGCACTACTGCCAAAGTTTCTGCCGAGGCTGACTCACATCGAGCCGGGCCACCGCGCGTGGTGGATCGGATCTACTCTCGCGCTGCCGTTAGTGCTCGGTGCCGGCGGTCTCATGCTGGCCGTGGGACCCTGTCTCCGAAATCTAGCGCTCGGACTTCGAGACGAGTGTCACCTTCACGGCGGCGTGATCGGAGACCTATGTCTCTTGAACCCCCCGCGGGCAACGGCAGCCACGTGGGTCCTCGCGCTTGTTTGTCTAGCTCCATTGATCGTCCGCGTACGACAGGTCACGCGCGCTGTCTTCGGCACGCGTCGTTTGCTCGCGAGGCTCCGACCGCTCGCAGCCGAACAGGACATGGGATGGTGGTGTATCCCCGGCCACACCGCGTTCGTGGCGGGTTGGCCGGAAGGGAAGATCTGCGTGGGCGAAGAGCTACGTAATGCGCTCGCGCCCATCGCGCTCGATGCTGTGCTTGCGCACGAGCGGACGCATCTGAGTCGGGGGGACCTTCGCCTACGTCTGCTGGCGCGCCTGGTCGCTGCCACGCATGTCCCTGGTGTCGCCTCCGCGCTGCTCGGGGAGCTCGATCTCGCGCTCGAACAATCATGCGACGTGACGGCATCTGCGCATGTCGGAGATCCGTTGATCGTGGCACAGGCTTTGATCGATGCCGCACGCCTGAGGACAAACGACGCGCCCTGCGATGCGCCCGCTTTCGCCCACGGGCGGATCGATCGTCGCGTAGAGGCCTTGTGCAAGCCCTCTTGGACTCGTCCGACACCCGCGATTGCCGGAGTTGTGCTGTTCGCCATCGTGGTCGTCGGCTTCACATTCGACCGTCAGGTCCACGAAGCCGCCGAGACCATCGTTCAATTGCTCGGGAGCTGAGCGTGAGGGAACGAGCTCCACGTTTACCCACGTTGTTTAGACCTATCGGCAATCGGTGTTTTGTGGTGGCTGCCCTTGCGGCCTGGCTTGTGACGAGTCCGCGTAACGCATGTGCCGAAGACAACCTGCGCCTCGACCGAAACGCGGTGATCACCCTTGCGCGGGAGCGATTTCCCGACGTGGAGGTAGCCAACGCTCGCGTCGGGGAAGCCCGGGCACTACGGATCGGTGCGGGAGCCGCCGCGCAGGTCAACCCTGAGCTGCGGGTGAGCGCAGGGCCGCGTTTTCTGCCCATGAGTCAGATCAACGTTGATGTCATCGCGTCGCTG
This sequence comes from Myxococcales bacterium, assembly GCA_043741435.1. Taxonomy (GTDB): domain Bacteria; phylum Myxococcota_A; class Polyangia; order Palsa-1104; family Palsa-1104; genus JBDTCO01. Next base: position 44,689 of record JAYUBF010000346.1, on the reverse strand, counting down.
CTGTGGCCAGTCGATATCTCGGGTTCCCGCAGGCTGCGAGTCTCGCTCGCCGATGAGAAGACACGTCTCGCGGAAGCCGAGACAACCCTCGTGACGCTGAGCGCGATCGGTCAGGCGGTTGATCTCTGGTTGCGGGCGCTCGGCGCCGCGGACACCGTGCGGATGGAGGCCGATCGACTTCGGCTCGATGACGCTCTGGTGCGGGTGGCGCGCGCTCGCCGAGATACGGGTGCAGCAGGAGACGGAGATGTGGCGCTCGCGATTGTGGTGCAGGTGGAAGGGCAGGCCCGGCTGCACATCGCAGAGGGAGAACGTGACGCCCTCATCGAACAGCTCCGCGGTCTTTTGGGCATTGAACAAGGCATCACGATCAACCTGGTCGAAGATCGAAGCGAGGTGGAGGCACCGCACCTGCCGTCCTTGCTTGCACAGCTGAAGGATCGTCCCGCGTTCAAGCAGCGCGCCGCGGTTCTGCGCAGCGCGGTGGCGGACGCGGCCCTGCAGAAGCGCCTGCGGATCCCGATGCTGAGCCTGCTCGCGGAGGGGGGACGATCACCCGAGACTTACGTGATGGGGGGCATCGGCGCCGCCCTTCCTGTCTATCAACGCAATCAGACCAACGCCGCCGTTGCCGCTGCACGAGTGACCACCGGCGAGGTGGAGGTCAGCGGGCTCGGGCGGCGCGCTGAAGCGGAGCTTCGATCGGCGTACGCGTCGTACATGGGCCGTCGTGCGGCGTACGCCGCGCTTGAAAATGGCGCACCCGCAATGGCCGATGCGGAACACCTCGCGACCCGGGGATACGAGTTGGGTGAAGGCACGCTGGCGAGCGTGATCACGGTTCGTCGTGAGGTCGCGAGCGCCCGCCTCGCGCTCAATGATGCGAGATGGGCCTTGTCGCGAGCGCGGCTTGCGCTCGACCTGACGGCTGGAGTGATCCGATGACCCATCGCGTTGCAAGGTTCCTTTTCCTCGCGTGCCTGTGTCCGACCGCGGCATGCAAATCCGCGGAGCCTCCACCACCGCCCATCACGGACCCCAACAAGAAGCTGATCATCGAGCTGTCGGCGGAGGGGGTTCAGAACGCGCAGATCCGCGCGGTGAGCATCAGCCCGCAGTCCTTTGTTCCGCGGATCCTCATGACGGCGACGATCAACGCCGACCCGAAGGACATCGCCAGGCTTGGCGCGCGTGTGACCGGGCGGGTCAGCGCCATCCACGTTCGCCTGGGCGATCGGGTCAAGAAGGGACAAGCGCTCCTCGAAATCGATGCGGTGGAGTTGCACCAGGTTTCCACCGAGTTCCTCACGGCGTTGGCACGCGCCCGCGAGGCAAACGATACGCTCTCTCGCCAACGGCAGCTGGTCGCCGAACGTGTAGGCGCCGTCCAAGACCTGCGGCGCGCCGAAGCCAACGCGTCTGCGGCATCCGCTACGCTCCACGAGGCAGAGGAACATCTTCGTTTCCTTGGACTCAGCGAGCAATCGGTCCGCGCGCTCCGCGATGGCAAGGAACATGGGGGACAGGAGAGCAGCGTGTTACGGGCGCCTATCGATGGACAGATCGGCTCTCTCACCGTAACTCTCGGGCAAGTGCTGTCGGGAACCGAGGACCTGGTGACGGTCACTCGCAGCGACCGCGTATGGGCGAGCTTGCGAATCTACGAGCGCGATCTCGCGAGCGTCGTTCCTGGAACGCGGGTCGAGGTGCGCGTTCCGACGTACGCGGACCGAAAGTTTCCGGGCGAAATCACAGCCGTCAGCGATCTGATCGACAGCACCAACAAGACGGCTGAAGCACGCGTCTCGGTTCCCAACCCCGACGGTCTCCTCAAGCCGGGCATGAGCGCGGTCGCTGCTGTCGAGCTGAAGTCGAAGGCCGTAGGCCTGTGGTTGCCCTCCGACGCGGTCCAGCGACGCGGGACCGAGCGAATCGTCTTCGTCAAGGTCGGCGAAAGACGTTTCGAGCCGCGACAGATCTCCGTAGGAGAAGAACAAGGCGGCATGATTCAAGTGCCCTCGGGTATTTCGCAGGGTGAGCAGGTTGTCGTCGAAGGCGCCTTCGCGCTGCGCGGCGAGTTGGAACGCAGCGAGCTCGAGGAGTAGCCGGTGTTCGAATGGCTCATCGGCTTCAGCATTCGGCAGCGATGGCTGGTGCTGGTCGCGACGCTCGGGCTCGTAGGCTTCGGCATCCGTGCTTTCCAGCATTTGCCGATCGACGCGGTTCCCGACCTCACCAACGTGCAAGTACAGGTGCTCACGAGTGCGCCCTCGTTGGGCCCACTCGATGTGGAACGTTTGGTGACTACGCCTGTCGAGCTGTCCATGAGCGGCATTCCACGCGTGCGCGAGATTCGATCGATCTCTCGCTATGGCGTGTCCGCAGTGACCGTCGTTTTCGACGACGGCGTCGACGCCTACTTCGCGCGCCAGTTGGTGAACGAGCGGCTGCCCCGCGCGCGCGACGGAGTCTCGTCCGACTACGGCGTGCCAGAGCTCGGCCCGATGTCGACTGGTCTCGGAGAGATCTATCAGTTCGAGGTGAAGGGCAAAGGGAAGACGCCGATGGAGCTGCGTTCCATGCTCGACTGGGACATCGCGCCGAGGCTCCGCATGATCCCGGGTGTGGTCGAGGTCAACACGTTTGGCGGAGAGCTGAAGACGTACGAGGTCTCCGTCGACCCCTCCCGGCTGCTCGCTGCGAATGTCTCGTTGGAGGACCTGTTCACCGCGCTCGCCCGCAACAATGGCAGCGCCGGAGGCGGTGCAATCGTCCATGGTCCAGAAGCGCTGTTGGTTCGCGGAGACGGTCTCGTCGAGAGCCTCGACGACATTGCCGACATCGTCATCGCGAACCGTTCGGGCGTACCCGTCTATGTCCGGCAAGTGGGAGAGGTTCGGTTCGCGCCCATGCTTCGCCAAGGGGCGGCCAGTCGCGATGGACGAGGCGAGATCGTTGCTGGCATGGCGATGATGCTGCAAGGCGAAAACTCGCGCGTGGTTTCACAGGCGGTTCAATCCGCCGTCGACCAGATCAACCCGACGTTGAAGGACGGGGTTCGCATCGAGCCGTTCTACGACCGTACGACGCTCGTCAACCAGACCATCCATACCGTAACCCGAAGTCTGCTCGAAGGCGCTGCGCTGGTCATCATCGTCCTGTTCGTGATGCTCCGTAATGTGCGCGCGGGTCTCATCGCGGCGAGCATGATTCCGCTCTGCATGCTGATCGCGTTCATCGGGATGCGCGAAGCGGGCGTCAGCGGAAATCTGATGTCGCTCGGCGCGATCGACTTCGGGTTGGTCGTCGACGGCGCGATCATCCTCCTCGAAAATGCGCTGCATCATCTGTCCGAGGAACGGGAACGCCTCGGCAGAGCGCTCACCCGTCCCGAGCGGGACGCGATGGTGCTGCGATCGGCGCTAGAAGTGCGAACGGCGACGGCCTTCGGCGAGATCATCATCGCGTTCGTTTACCTGCCGATCCTCACCCTACAAGGCGTCGAGGGAAAGATGTTTCAGCCCATGGCGCTGACCGTGCTGTTCGCGCTCCTCGGAGCGTTCGTCCTGTCGCTGACCTTTGTTCCGGCGCTTGCATCGCTCGTCTTGCCGGCGGCAACGGTCGACCGTCCGAGCCCGGTCGTGGTCTTTGCCCTGCGGTTCTATGAGCCCCTCCTCAAGTGGACCTTGCGTCACCCGCTACCGACCGCGCTGGTCGCTGTGGGTGCATTTGCCATGAGCGCCGTGGTCGCGTCTCGCTTGGGGTCTGAGTTCGTTCCACGCCTCGACGAAGGCGCGATCATCATCGAGACCAACCGACTCCCGTCTCAGTCGTTGGACGAGTCGGTGAGGCAAGCTGCCATCATCGAGCGCACGCTGGGCCGATTTGCCGAGGTGAAGACGGTGGTCGTCAAGACCGGACGGCCCGAGATTGCCAATGATCCGATGGGCGTGGAGCAATCGGATGTGTACGTCATCCTCAAGCCCCGCGAAGAATGGCCCGGTTCGCACGACGCTCAAGCGCTGGTAGGAAAAATGGAAGCGGCGCTGAAATCCGCGTTGCCAGGAGCCGCCTTTGGCTTCTCGCAACCAATCGAGATGCGCATGAACGAGCTGGTAAGCGGGGTTCGATCCGACTTTGCCGTCAAGGTTTATGGCGAGGACTTCTCGGTGCTCGCTCACATCGGTGCTGAGGTCGATCGGGCGTTGCGCCGTGTGCCGGGTTCCGCCGACATCAAGGTCGACCGCGTGGCCGGACTTCCCGTACTGCGCGCGGCCATCGACCGTCGGGCTGTCGCGCGACGAGGTGCGAACACCGCGGACGTGCTCAACGCTGTGGAGATCATCGGCGGGAAGACCGTCGGCACCGTGCTCGAGGGGCGGCGCCGCTTCTCACTGAGAGTTCGCCTTGCGCCGGAGCTGCGGGAGAACCTCGACACGATCCGTCGGCTGCCGATTCGATCTGCGGACAACTCATTCGCGCCACTCGCCGATTTGGCGCGGCTCGAGATGGTCGACGAACCCCTTCTCATCAACCGTGAGGCGATCGAGCGGCGGCTCATCGTGCAAGCAAACGTGCGAGGGCGTGACCTCGGCGGATTCGCAGACGAGGCTCAGGCGGCCATCGCTCGATCAGTGAAGCTCCCCGGCGGATACCACCTCGAATATGGAGGCCAGTTCGAGAATCTGCGGCGAGCGAAGGCGCGTCTTTACGTGGTGGTGCCGCTCGCGTTGCTGCTCATTTTTGGCCTTCTCTACGCCACGTTTCGCGCCTTGTCGCCCGCGCTCCTCATTCTCACCAATGTGCCCCTGGCAGCCACCGGCGGGGTATTTGCGTTAGCAGCTCGCGGTCTACCGTTCAGCATCTCCGCTGGCGTCGGATTCGTCGCGCTTTTTGGAGTCGCTGTGCTGAACGGATTGGTCTTGGTGTCGCAGATCCGGACCTCGAGAGCGGCAGGCAAGACACCCGCCGAGGCAGCGCTCGAAGGTTCCCTGCGCCGACTGCGCCCTGTGCTCACGACCGCGTTGGTTGCCTCGCTCGGCTTCATTCCCATGGCGCTTGCCGCAGGTGCGGGCGCGGAAGTCCAACGCCCGCTGTCGACAGTCGTCATCGGTGGCCTTCTCACCTCGACGCTGCTCACGCTGCTGGTGGTCCCAACCCTCTACGCATGGTTCAGCGGTCGTAAACAACCAACGCAGCAGCCTGCAGGAGAGACCGATGAGTAGCACGCCAACGACGAGCCCCGACAAGCTCATGACGCGAGAGCGCTGGATTGAAGTCGCGCGCATCGCTGTCACCGGAGTGCTCGCGCTGCTCTATTGGCGACACCTCGTCCCCGTTCAGCTGCTGTGGGTCGCCGTAGCGATTGGCTTGTACCCACTCGTCAAGAAAGGGGCGCGCGACCTGATTCGCGAGCACAAGGTCGGAACCGAAATTTTCGTCACCTTGGCAACGCTTGTGGCTGTCTTCGGTGGCGAGACGGTTGCTGGAGCGGTGCTCATGGTGATCATTTTGATCGCCGAGTTCATTGCCGAGCTGAACACGGAGCGCGCGCGCTCGTCGATCAAGTCCCTCATCGGTTCGGTTCCGCAAGTGGCTCTGCTGCGCGATGCCAGCGGCGAGAGGAAGGTCGCCATTGGCGAGCTCAAGCTCGGCGATGTCGTGCTCGTGCGACCCGGCGAGAAGATCCCTATTGACGGAAAAGTCGTCGGAGGTCAGGGCTCGATAAACGAAGCTCCGATCACCGGCGAGAGCACGCCCAAGGACAAGAGCGTCGGGCACGCGGTCTTTGCCGGTACGGTGGTCGACTCGGGTGCGTTCGACATCGAAACCGAGCGGGTGGGAAACGACACGACCTTCTCCCGCATCATCGCGCTCGTCGAGAGTGCCGAGTCCGAACAGGCACCCGTGCAGAAGCTCGCCGACAAGGTGGCGACGTGGCTCATCCCAGTGGTCATCGTCTTTTTGATCGTCGTCTATCTCATCAAGCGCGATCTACGGACCATCGTTACCTTGATGATCTTCACGTCCCCGGCCGAGCTGGGCTTGGCGACGCCGCTCGTGATGATCGCCGCCATCGCGCGGGCGGCTCGAACGGGGATCTTGATCAAGGGCGGCATTTATCTCGAGACCTTGGCCAAGGTGGACGTGATCGTGTTCGACAAGACGGGTACTTTGACCGCGAATCGTCCCGAGGTCGTTCAGGTCGAAGCAAGCGGTGCTGTCTTCGCGGAGAACGAAGTGCTGCGCTTGGCGGCGGCGGCAGATCGTCGCTCGGCCCATCCTCTCGCAAAAGCGGTCGTCGACGCTGCTGCCGGCCGTGGTGTTGCGGTGCCGGAACCGGACAGCTTTGAGCAGCTACAGGGACGCGGCGTGAAGGCCACCGTCGAGGGTCGAAAAGTACTGGTCGGGAACGTGGCGCTCTTGCGAGAGAACGGCATTGTTCTCGACACCGCGGTCAAAGACGATGGGCGCACACCCGTTCACGTTGCCGTCGATGGAGAGCTCGTCGGCGTGATCTTCATTGTAGACACGGTGCGCCCGGGCGCGAAGGAGTCCCTCGCGGCGCTCAAGCGGACAGGCGTGAAGCGGGTGGTGATGTTGACCGGCGACAACGCGGCGACCGCCAAGGTCGTCGCTGAAGCGGTAGGTGTCGATGAAGTGCGGTCGGACCTCATGCCTGAAGACAAAGTCGAGGCCATCGCCGAGCTACAGAAGCAGGGGCACCGTGTTGCCATGGTTGGCGACGGCATCAACGACGCCCCCGCGCTGGCCAAGGCAGATGTCGGTATCGCGATGGGCGGCGGCGGAACGCAAGCGGCTCTCGAAGCCGCAGACATCGTGCTCATGACAGACGACCTGAGCAAGATCGCCGCGGCGCGCGCCATCGCGCGCCGTGCCTACCGGACGGTGCAAGAGAATCTCTTCGTCGGCGTCGGTGTCGTGCATGTCCTCGGCATCACCGCAGCGCTACTCGGGTGGATCGGTCCCATCCAGGCTGCAATCATTCACCTCGGGCCGGATGTGCTCGTCTTCGTGAACTCGGTGAAGCTTTTGAAGGTTCGGATCGACGGCGCTTGAGCGCCGACGATTACAGATCATCCAACCGCAGCCATCGCACTACGAATCACCGATGCGGGAAGCTTATCGATCGCGCAACGATCTTCTGATTGGAAGTTTTCGATTGTACCTGGTTGCATCCGCGCCGAGAGGTACGCCATCAATGCGAGAACAACCCCATCTGTCGATTGCGAGCTGCGCGCTCGTAGCCGTGTTCAGCGCCTGTCAATCGAGCCCGCTAGGCACCGGAGATCTGGGCGCGCTGGATATGCTCGGATCTGACTCTGGTAGCGATTCGTTCGCCTCGGATGTCGCCGCCGCGAACGCGAGCTGCAGCACCGGCAACTGCGTCGTCGCGCTTCCGTCAATCGCCGTCGCGGATGGCGCTGCAATCCGTGTCGAAGTCGCCGCGTTCGTGGCGAAGTGGACGGCTACCTCCAGTGGCAACCTGGATGCGACCACGTCGGCTTGTGGCACACCGAATCACGCCGACTGTGCCACCCAGCTTCAACACGACCTGTTCAAGGGCGATGGGTGCCGCGGGGCCGCCATCTCGCCGGTCGCGAATCAGGTCGTCGCGACCTCGAAAGACGTCGAGTTGGTGGTGTGGACGCCTGTGGTCGATGGAATCTCGCAACAGCCGTTCGTGACCCTGGCCGGACGGAGAGACGGCCATCTCATCGGTCTTGCGTTCGCTTATGGGCGAGCATGTCCAGCACAGTGAAGTTGCCGCCGTCCTTCACCTGCGAGCATCGGGCCTGTGACTCGATGCTCGCAATTCTAGTCTCGTCGATGACCGGGCCCCTCGCCCTTCTCGTGTTCTCTCTGATGACGGGGTGTGACGCGTCGCCAACCTCGGGTACCGACTTGCGATCAACTCCGCTCGACGCGGCTGCCGACGGGCAGGCCGTCACCGGCGATATGGCCACCTGGGCGGACGGCGGTGGTTGTCGGGATCCGCTCGACCCGGCCTGCACCGATTGCCTCCCGATGATGAACACGGGAATGGACCGGGTGCAGGCGTGTCAGCAAGACCCGAAGTGTGTCGCGGCGCAGATGGACTTGGTCTGCTGTCTCGCTTCCGCTGCGCAGGACGTGCCCAAGCGTCAGCATTGTCTCCAGCTGTTTTCTCCGGTATCCGCGGCCACCTTCAACTTGTTCTACACGTACAACGAGGAGTGTGGCCTCGCCTGCAAGATGCATTGAGCGGTGCAGCGACGAACCGGCCGAAGCGCACGCGTCGCAGCAGAGTGCTGCGAAACCATTCCCGCTCAGGGGCGGGTGTCGCGCTCATGGTGGATGGCTCGGCAGGGGGCGTCCTCATTCGGACCGTCTCGACGCGTGCCAGATGTGAGAGAACATCCAGGCTATGAAGACGCACACGATCCTACCCTGGCTGCTGCTCCTCCTCGACGGCGCTTGCAGTCGGCGCATGGTTTCTCCAACCGACCTCGGCGCGGGTGACGCATTATCTTGTTTGGGTGGGCAGATCGTCGAAGACCTGGCCTTTCCATCGACCGATGGTCTGATGGTCCACGGCACCGCCACCCGCCCGTGCGGAAGCACGCCATCTCCATGGGTTGTGCTCGCTCATCAGCTCTGCAGCGATCGATCGGAGTGGAGCGAATCCAGTCACGATTGGGTGGCCGCGTTCTCGAAGCGCACGGTGGCGACGCTCGCGATCGATCTCCGGGGTCACGGGGCCAGCACCACCTGGCCGGACGGATCGACCCACGATCTATGCGCCGGGGCAAGCGACGCGAGCGTTGCACCGCTCTACCTCGGAATGCCAGGCGACGTTCAAGCGGCGATCAGCTATGCGCGTTCGACCTTGAATGCCTCGGCCGTCGCGGTCCTCGGCGCCTCGATCGGCTCCAACAGCGCAATCCTGGCATTTGCCGGCGATCCACAGGCGACGATGCTCGTCGCGCTGTCGCCGGGCCTCGACTACAAGGGCATCAAAACCTCGGAGCCCGTCAAGGCCATTGGATCACGGTCCGCACTTCTCGAGGCGGCTGAGGACGACCCGGGTAGCGCGGCGTCGGTACGGCAGCTCGCGACGCTGAATGCGAACATCGCTACCAAGGTCTGGCCGATGGGAGGTCATGCGAATCGCATTCTCACCGCCCATCCCGACGAGTTGCTGCGAATCGCAGACCTCGTCGCCGCCTCGATGTGAGGCACTTGCTTTCGTTGCTTGCGATGTGGGCGGGTCATGGGTTCGGCTTTCGATGCAGACGTCGCGGCTGAGCCACTCGTTTAGCGGCGTAATCGTGGCCCGTGGTGGTGTGTCCCCCCCGTCCGTTCGTGATTTCTGCCCCAGTGGTTACCCAACGCCTTAGCCGATTACGCCGCGTTATGGCGTCCCTGTAGACGTGGGCTATTGCTGGGAGCGCTGAACGAAGCGCGGCGCTGCTGCGGCCAGGGCCGCAAGACCGGTGGGCAGGGTACGCAGGGCGATTCAGATCTTCAGATCGGTCCTGATGACTTCAATGTCGTGGAGACCGGGATGACGATTCCGTAGGGTGTGTAGTCCCGCGCGGCGACGAAAAAGAGGCACTGTGACAAACACGGTCTCAGTTGACGAGGCGATCGTGCGTACCTAAAAGGCAACCACGATGAACATACGCGTCCCGGTCGGTGCTCTGTTGTCCCTAGGACTACTCGGTGGCTGTGTCACACAAGGGCGCTTCGTGCGCACCGATCCTACGTTCCGCGAAGCGCAGAGCCTGCAGGACCCGGCGGTGTTCGTGGATCGGAAGCCTCCGCAACCCTACCGGACCGTCGGTGTGATCGAGGTGACGTTGGACGCAAACGCCAGCGTCGACACGATCCGGGCGGCGATCATTCCCAAGGGACGCCGGGTGGGCTGCGACGTGCTCGTGGAGTGGGCGACGCATCAAAAGGTTTCAGCGGCCCCACGCGCTCCGGATGGCACGCTGATGGCTCTCGTGCACGATGGCGACGGTGTGCGCAACTCCTCTCCGGGGGAGGGCGGCTCGTTCACACCGCAACGCACCTATCGCTTCGCGTGCGGATTGATCGCGGTAGTGCAGCCTGCAAGCCCGGTCGCAAGTTGAGCTCGATGTCTGCCGATCTACGCGTGGGGGCAGCGTGCTCTTCGAGCACTCCGATGCGCCTGCCTCAACGCCTAGCGCGAGAAGTCCGCGTGCTCCGACAATGTTTCGTGGTGGGCAGCGCTCTCTCTCTGCTCGCATGCGGCGCCAGGCTGCGAGATGTTCCACCGCACTTTGATCCGGCGAGTCCGGATGGGCCTGAAGGGGCGAGTGCTCCCGCCGTCGTAGCAGTCGTAGACCCAGCCGGGTCCACTGCGTCCGACAGAGCCAGCATGGCGGGGATGCGTGCGGATTCGGCGCCGCACGAAGGCACCGCCAGCCCGGGCTCGGACGCCGCGGTGCGATACACGTGTCCGATGCACCCCGAGGTGGTCAGCGCGACTCCCGGAAGCTGCCCGAAATGCGGCATGACATTGGTCCAGCAGAAGCCGGCCGGGAAGCGCGACGCGTCACAAGATCCGATGGACGCGATGCCGGGTCACACGATGCCCGGTCACACGATGTCAGGGAAACCAGGCACCCCACCACCTGAGACCACTAACGGTGGAACGCCGCCTGGAACCGCGGCCCATTACACGTGCCCCATGCATCCAGAGGTCGTGAGTCCCACGCCGGGCAAGTGTCCAAAGTGCGGCATGACACTGATCCAGAAGCCGGCTGCGAAGCGCGACGAGTCGCAAGGTACGAGGGACACGATGCCGGGTCACACGATGTCGGGTCACACGATGTCAGGGAAATCAGGCGCCCCGCCACCTGAGACCTCTAACGGTGGAACGGCCCCTGAAACCGCGGTCCGTTACACGTGTCCCATGCATCCGGAGGTCGTGAGTCCGACGCCGGGCAAGTGTCCGAAGTGTGGCATGACTCTCGTTCGGCAGAAGAAGCCCGCAGCCAAGCCGCCCAAGGGCAAGGAGTCGGCCAGCGACGGGAACGGAGGGATGGAAGGGATGCCCGGCATGGCTGGCCCCAAATCTCCCGGGGATGGTGGAGTCAAGCGATGAACGCCGCGCGCTGCGCGGATTGCGACAGACCTCGCCCATCGTCCGCCCCGACCTTCACGCGTGGCGAGCGCGGTGAATCGATTGCCGGAGTGCGCCGTGGCCTTCTCCTGATCATCGGTCTGCTCCTGCCTGCGTGTGCAGTCTCTCGGTCGCGTGGGCATGCGGAGGTCGCCGCGATCGTCGAGCAGCGCCTCGGCATCAGGACGCACTGGGATCAAGGATCACCCCAGGATGCGGAAGTACGGAAGGTCGTCGAGCGCCTACTCGAGAACGGGCTCACGCGAGAACGCGCTATCGAGATCGCGCTGGTCAACAACCATGGCTTGCAGGCGACGTATGAGGAGCTGGGCATCTCGCAGGCCGACATGGTGCAGGCTGGACTGCTCAAGAACCCATCGCTCGGCTTCGCGATCGGCTTCCCGTTCAACCCAGGGCTGACGGAGCTCGAGGGATCGATCGTGCAAGACTTTCTCGGCCTCATGGTCTTGCCGATGCGCAAGAAGATCGCGCGACAACGGTTCGAAGCCGACATCGTGCGCGTGGCTGATCAGGCGCTTCGTGTCGCCGCAGACGTCGGAAAGGAGTTCGCCGCCGTCCAAGCGTCGATGAGACTGCTCGACTATCGCAGATCGGTGACGGAAGCGGCGGAAGCGGGCGCCGATCTGGCTGACCGACAGTTCGAGGCTGGGAACATCAGCGAGCTCGCGCATGCGACCGAGCGCGCGGTGTTTGAGCAAGCAGCGCTCGATCTCGCCAAGGAAGAAATGGAGCTGGCCGGAGCACGGGAGCGGTTGAATCGTCTCCTCGGTCTATGGGGTCCGCACATCGGCTGGCGTATGACGCAGATGCTCGCAGATCTGCCCGTCGAGGATCCGCCGCTCGACCACCTCGAGCGACTCGCGATGAAGCAGCGCCTCGACGTCGACTACGCACGAAAGCGTGAGGCGATGTTCACGCGCGCCGTCGCGATGGCGAAGAACTTTCGTCTGTTCGGTCGCGTCGAGGTCGGTGCACAGGGACATCAGGATCCTGACGGCCCGCGCGTCCTTGGACCTAGCATCACGCTCGAGCTGCCGATCTTCGACCAACGGCAAGCCGAGATCGCGCGCCTGGAAGCCGAGCGCCGACAGAGTGAGTGGCGGCTCCAAGAGGTCGCCGTCGACGCACGCTCCGAGGTTCGCGTTGCTTTGACGCAGATGCTGACCGCGCGCCGGATGGCGGAGCGATACAGGGACAAGCTTCTGCCGCTGCGGGATCAGATCGTGGAACAGACCCAGCGTCACTACAACGGGATGCTGCTCGGGTTCTACCAGCTCCTCGAGGCCAAGCAGTCGCAGGTCGAGGCCTACCGTGGATACGTCACCTCGCTGCGCGACTACTGGGCGGCGCGCGCTGAGCTCGAGCGCACGGTGGGCGGGCGCATCACCGCCCGCGCGCCGGCTGCGGTGAAGAAATGAGGCGCAGGCTGGCCATGCTGCTCTCGGTGATTGGCGCGGTGGCGATCGCCTCCGCGATCGTTGGATTGGTCATGCTCGCCCTCATGGTGCGACACGGTGTGAGCGCGCGCGACCAGCCATCGACCGCAGAGGCCGTGGCTGCGACGATGATCCGGCGATGGTCCGTGCCCGCTCGCGAGAAGGAGCGTCGCAACCCGGTGATCATGACTCCCGAGTTGTTTTCTCAAGCGCGGGCGCACTGGGCGGATCACTGCGCGTCGTGTCACGCGAACGATGGCAGCGGTCGCACGGAGATCGGCCGCAACCTGTATCCAAAGCCACCGGACATGCGGCAGCCGATCACACAGGGACAGAGCGACGGCGAGTTGTACTACGTCATCCAAAACGGCGTGCGCCTCACCGGGATGCCGGCGTGGGGCGCTGCGGGGCACGAGGACCAGGAGACCTGGGCCCTCGTGGCCTTCATCCGAACGCTCCCGACGCTGACGCCGGACGACATCAAGCAACTGGAGCAACTCAACCCGCGTTCGGTCGCCATGGATATGGAGAAGGCGGAAGAAGACGACTTTCTGAACCAAGCCAAAGACCAACCGAACCCGCACCAAGGGAGTCACTGATGAAGACCCTGCTCTGCGTTGTTGCCACTGTATGTATTGCCACCGTGCCGTCGCTGTTACGCGCCCACAACGGGATGGAGCACGTGATGGGCACAGTTAAGTCGATCGCTCCAACCTCCATCACCATGGAGACGACCAAGAAGAAAGAAGTCGTTGTCGTCACGGATGAAAAGACGAGCTTCGAACGAAGTGGAAAGCCGGCTGCTGCGCACGATCTTACCATCGGTGAGCGAATCGTCGTCCACGCCAAGAAGAGCGAGAAGGGGCTGACCGCAGAGATCGTGAAATGGGGCCAACCCGATGCTGCTCACCGCCACGGAACTCACGACGACAAGGGCCACGATCATGACCACCCGAAAAAGTGATGACTCGCTGAGCCGACGTGACCTCCTCGTCGCGGCCGGTGTTGGGCTCGCGGGCGGCGCTTTGGCCCTACACGGAAGAAGCGCCGCCGCGGGCCAGATCCCATCGGGTGCCGCTTCCGGTGTGCCCGCGGCTGCAGAGGGCATCGACCCAGATACACGGAAGCTCGGCTATCGCCCCGTCACCGTGCCGAACGGAACCAAGCTTCCGTGGAAGCTGGTCAACGGCGTGAAGGTCTTTCACATGATCGCCGAAGAGGTCGATCACGAATTCGCGCCGGGCCTGCGCGCGCGCTGCTGGGGTTACAACGGGAGCGTCCACGGTCCGTTGATCGAAGCGGTGGAGGGCGACCACATTCGGGTCTACTTGTCGAACCGGCTGCCGGCTCCGACGAGCGTCCACTGGCATGGCTTCCTCCTGCCGAACGGCATGGATGGCGTCGGCGGCCTCAACCAAAAGGCGGTCCAGCCCGGGGAGACCTACCGATACGAGTTCACAATCCGCCAGCACGGAACGTTCATGTATCACGCGCATCACGACGAGATGACGCAGATGGCGCTCGGGATGACGGGGATGTTCGTGGTTCATCCGCGGAGTCCGCGCACGGTGGTCGACCGAGACTTCGCCATCCTGCTGCACGAGTGGAAGATCGTGCCGGGTGCCCAGAGGCCAGACCCGAACGAGATGACGGAATTCAATACGCTCACGATGAACGCGAAGGTGTTTCCCGGCACTGACCCCCTCGTGGTCAAGACAGGCCAGAAAGTTCGTATACGCCTCGCGAACCTGAGCGCGATGGATCATCACCCGATTCACATCCATGGCCTCAACTTCAAGATCACCGAGACGGACGGTGGTCAGATTCCGCCATCGGCGCAGTGGCCGGAAACGACCGTCCTGGTCGCGGTTGGACAAACCCGCACGATTGAGCTCGTTCCAACCATCCCCGGAGACTGGGCGATGCATTGCCACATGACCCATCACGTCATGAATCAGATGGGGCACGGCCTGCCGAATATGATCGGTGTGAAGCCCGGCGGTCTCGATCAGAAGGTCCGCAAGATCTTGCCCGGCTACATGAGCATGGGCGAAACCGGAATGGGGGAAATGGGCGAGATGGGCATGGCCGTGCCGAAGAACAGCATCCCGATGGTGGGCGCGCGCGGCAAGCACGACTACATCACGATGGGCGGTATGTTCACCGTGTTGAAAGTTCGCAATCAGCTCGCGAGTTACAAGGATCCAGGTTGGTACGAAAATCCACCCGGAACGCTGGCGATGGCCGCTTCGGCAGCCGAGCTAGAGCGCGATGGGATTAAGTTCGATGCGCCTTCGCGCACCGAGTAGCGCGGTCGCGACCGGACAAAAACGGCAACTCCACCCAGCATGCGGGCTGTAGCGCGAAAGTCTCACCACGTCGCCTTGGGACGGGCGATCGTCCGTGCAGGTATACTGGCGCGATGGAGTCGTCGGCGTTCGATGGACTGATAGGTCGCTGGCGTGCTGACGCCGGAGGGACGTTCCAAACCTGGTTCCTCTGGGACCAGCGCCTCAAGAACTTCCGTTCGATCCGTCGCGGCATCTCGACGGTCGTCGAAGAGATCGAGTCCGGCACGTTTGGCAACCTGTACAAGGGCTCATCGCTCGAAACGATCGTCGGCTCAATCGCCGAGCAACGACAGATGTTCAAGGGAGCTGATCACGCATTCCTGTGGAAGCCCAAGCTGCGGATTCCGGATATCTACGAATCAAGGGAGAACCAGCAAGCTTTCGGCCGCTTCCTCGAGCGCTGCAAATCGGAATGTGCGGAGAGAGAGCTGCTGTCCGCGATCGACGCGCTGGACGGAAGGACGATCAAGGGCCTCGGACCGGCATGCGCGAACCTGCTCTACTTTCTCCATCCGACGCTGATGCCACCGTTCAACACCTCGATCGTGAGGGGCTACAACGCGGTCACTGGAGCCAAGGTCAAGCTCGGCCGATGGCGCGACTATCTGGCGATGCGCGATGGCATGCTCCGGCTCAACAGCGAGCATCAAACGCTCCTCTCGAATGATCTGGGCGCGATCGCGGCGTTGCTGTTCGATATCGGCAGCGGGCGCTATCCCGCGCCGATGCTCGAAGGCGGAGATTCGGCGGCCGCTTGGGAGGCGGATCTGGCGCGTGTGCGCAACGACGCCGGCAAGCGGGAATCAGCCGTTCGCGCCGGCGAGAGCACGCACACCGAGGTGCAGGGGTGGCTGCGCGATCTCGGACGCGCGCTGGGCTACGACGTCTGGGTGGCGACGAACGATCGAGGTCGGACCTGCGGGGCGGGCGCGTTGGGCGATGGTTGCCTCGACTGCCTCCCCTCCTCGCTCGCCGGGCTCCCTGGCGCCGACGCCGTGCGGCTCATCGACGTGCTCTGGTTCGAGGGCGAGCATGTCGCGGCTGCTTTCGAGGTCGAGCACAGCACCTCGATCTACTCGGGAATTGTCAGGCTCCTCGATCTTGCGCTCGGCGCGCCGGCACAGGCCGCGCGAGGACTCTATTTGGTCGCGCCGGACGATCGCGAAGACAAGGTGCGTGCTCAATTGCGGCGGCCGGCATTCGGTCACGTCGCGACCCTTGGCGTCCGCTACCTGCCATACAGCGAGCTAGAGCGGCATCGGGAGGCGATGGCGCGGTTCGGCCAGGGACTCAAGGCCATCGAAGCTGTCGCGCGTTCCCTGCCCTGAGAACCGGAGCGAGCTCGGCGCCACGCGAACCGTCGACGCTCGCGACCATTGCACACGACGGCAATCGCGAACGACCGCAGACACACGCTGGTAGGTCCGACGAGTTTGCGAAATAGTCGCTGCGTTACTTGGCGCGTTCGACGATCCCGTTCGGCTTCCCGCCGACCGTGATCGTCTTGATCACCGTCCGGGTGGCGACATCGAGGACGCTGACGCTGCCGGCGGATTGGTTCGTGACGTAGGCCTTCTTGCGGTCCGGGGAGAAGGCGATGGCATGCGCGCCCGCACCGACCGGGGTGCTCGCTTCGGACTGTGCGGTGTCTCCGTAGACGACTACACGTCCTGTGTCCACGTCGGTGACCCAGAGCTTGCCATCCGGTGCAGTTCGCGCGATCGCGGGCATGAATCCGAGGTCGATGGTGCGGACCACGGATGAGGATCCTGGCTCGATCACCGAGATGCTCATCCCCTCTTCGTTGTCCACGTACATGCGGCCGTCGTCGCCCGGCCAGGCTCCGACCGGAGTGGACCCGACGGCGACCTTGCCGGTGACCTGTTTGGTCGCGACGTCGATGACCGAGACGTTGCCTTCGCCGCCGTTGGCGACAAAGGCGCGCGTGCCGTCCTTGCTGAAGGTGACCTCGGCCGGCCCCTTCCCGACAGGGATACGACCGACTTCCTCTAGCGTGGAAGAGTTCAGCCGTAGGATCAGCCCCGCGTTCATTTGCGAGGTCCACACCTCGGACCCATCGGGAGTGAAGACCGCATTGTGGTTCATGTCATCGAGCATCATGCCCACGCGCTTTTTACCAGTGAGCGCATCAAGGACGAGTACCGCACCACCACCCGTGTGTCCCCCGCCGTGACCGCCCGTCGCAGCTGCGTGTCCCTGGCTCAGATCGACCCCCGGGATCGCGATTGCGAGGAGGCTGCGATCTGGGGACAGGTAGATGTGGTGTGGGTACATCGCATCGGTCAGCCGAACGGTGCCTACAACCGCATCGGTCGCAGGATTGATCACCGAGATGTCCGCGGTCTCGCCGTTCACTACGTAGATGGCGCTGGTCGTCAGCGCAGCGATCGGTTCGCTGCCGGGCTCCATTGCCATGTGGCTGCATCCGACGGCTGCCACGCTCGTGATCAAAACCCAATGATGAATTTGCATGGTCTCGAACGCTCCTTCGCGTCGTATGGACCCGTCCCGCGAGCCCGCAGTTGCAAACACAACTGCCTATCGATGATGGGCGTTGTGCGTTTCGTCCGTCAATCGTTAGGTGACGGAAGCGTTCGGTGTCGGAGGTGTGACATTCGCGGCCACACCTTCCGGGCGCGCAGCGCTCGGCCCGATGATGGGACACGAACCTGGTCTACACTCCGTCGGCGCGGTATGCGAAGACTCTCTGGGATCTCGAGACGACTGCTTTTTGCCTTCACTGCGCTCGTGGTGTTGTTTGCCGCGGCTTCGTTCATCACGCTCGCGGGCCTCTCCGAGCTCCACACGCTCGCGCACGACGTGAAGCGGAAAGAAGGAAGGACCCGCGCGCTCCTCGAGCTCGCCAGCGCATCGCGGGACCTGCAGGTGCGGCTCGGGGCAGCGATCATCCTCAGCGATGTGTATCGCTTCGACGCGTACGACCAAGCACTTGCTCACCACACCCGCCTGCTGGCGGTGCTTGCTTCGATGCCCAACACGCCTGAGGAGCGGGCGACGCTTTCGGAACTAGGGGCGATGAGCGCCAAGCTCGACCACCTCGTCCGCGAGGACATGGTTGCGAGTATCACGGCGAACGATTCCCCGCGCACGAAGCAGGCCTACGTCGCTGCCGCGGAGGTCATCGTGGATGCGCAGCGGCGCATCGAGCAGCTCGTCTCGACTACGGAGCGCGCGCTCGATCGTTTCGACGACCACGCCGGCGTCGTCCAGCACAGCTCGTTTCGCTGGACCCTCGGGGCGCTCGCCTCTTCGATCGTCATCGCGATCGTTGTCGGCATCTACATCAGTCGGTCGATTGCGCGGCCGATCGCGCGGCTGAGCGCTGGAGCGGCGCGACTCGCTGGCGGCGACCTGACGACCCGGATCGAGGTGAGGGGAAGCGACGAATTCGCGCGGCTCGCAGGCCAGTTCAACAGGATGACCCTGGCGCTCGGAGATCACCAGCGGCGCTTGATCGAGAGCGAGAAACTGGCGGGAATAGGGCGTCTCGCAGCCGGAGTCGCTCACGAGATCAACAACCCGCTGGCCGTCGTGCTCGGTTACGTGCGCGTCTTGCGGCGGTCTTCCGCGGATGCGCGGCTGGCACAGGACCTCCAGATCATCGAGGAGGAGGCGGTCCGATGCCAGGAGGTCGTCGAGAGCCTCCTCGATCTCGCACGACCTCCGAAGTTGAAGAGGGAGAAAAATGCCCTTCGCGCGATCAGCGAGGAGGTCGCGGCGCGACTTCAGCACGCCGGTCTCATGGCCGGGGTCGAGTTGACGATCGAAGGGGATACCGACGTCGAGGGGAGTGGCTCCGGGCTACGCCAGATCTTCATGAACCTGCTCAAGAACGCCGCAGAAGCCGCCGGAGTGAGCGGCTCGGTCGGCGTCCGCATCGTCGCGAGCGGCTCGGAGGCGATCGTCTCGGTGACGGACAGCGGTCCGGGCTTGGATGAGTCAAATCGCGGGCGTCTGTTCGAGCCGTTCTTTACGACGAAGCCCACTGGGACCGGACTCGGGCTGGCGATCTCGCGGTCCGTCGCTCGCGCGCATGGCGGCGACCTGATTGTCGACACGAGCGCGCCCGTCACGACGTTCACCCTTCGCCTCCCGGTGCGACGAGAGGAGGCAGCGTGAGCGCGCCCCAGATCCTCGTCGTCGACGACAAAGAAAACATGCGAAAGCTGTTCATTCGCGTGCTTTCCGAAGCCTATGACGTCACCACGGCCAGCGATGGGGAAAGTGCGGTCGCACATCTCTCGGCTCAGAGCTTCGATGTCGTGCTCACCGACATTCGCATGGCGGGTACAGATGGCTTCGAGGTGCTTCGCTGTGCCAAGGCGCGTTCACCCGAGACCGAAGTGATCATGATGACCGCGTATGGTTCCGTCGAGCGTGCCGTCGAGGCCATCCGCGAGGGCGCGTACGATTATCTGACGAAACCGTTCGACCCAGATCAGGTCGTGCTCGTCTTGGCCAGGGCCTTGGAGAAGCGCCGTGTGCGCGGTGAGCCTCGCCGAGTTTCGCGTGAGAACGACCGCGGGCGTAGCGCCCGTCAAGCCACGGGCAACAGCGCATCCTCAGGTTCGACCGGCAGCACGCGCGATCTCGGTGGGCTACCTCAGCGAGGATCTGCCAATGACCCAGGAGCGCAGCCTCCCGAGCTCCTCATACAAATGCCCTACCGCCAGGTGCTCGAGCTTGCGCGCGATCGCGTCTCGCGAGAATACTTGGTCGCGCTCATGGACGAGTTTGGTGGCAACGTCACGCACGCGGCCCAGCACGCGGGCATGGAGAGAGAGAGTCTCCATCGCCTTTTGCGCCGGTACAACGTGCGGTCCGACAACTTCAAGTGAGGTGCGTGCCCCTCGATCGATTCGGCAATCGTGGGGCTCCTCGACCTGCAGCCCTCGTCGCGCGACTCGAAGGTTGCTAGGAATGACCGTCTCGACGGGCGACGCATCCTGATCGGGACCAGCAGTCACCGTGTTAGCTGGGACCAACAAGCGATTGACAGGGCCTTCGGAAACGAGAAGGCTGCGCCGCGCAAGGCCCAGGCGATGCGACTACGACCGCATGGTGGCACCGGGCGAGCGATCCGAGTATGTGTCGACCTACCGGAAGAAACCAGAGGACATATGAAGCGACTGGCCATCTTATTCGAGCACCCTGAGTGGCAAAAGCCCCTCTTCTCCGCGCTCGAACGACGCGACGTTCCTTTCGACCAGTACGATCTGAAGAGCCTCGCGTTCGACGCTGGCGCGCCACCCGAGGCAGCGCTCTACTTCAACCAGGCCAGCCCGAGTGCGTACCTGCGCGGAAACCCGCGCGCGGTGCCGCTCGCGCTGGCGCTGATGCGGGCGCTCGAGGTGCGCGGACGACGTGTGCTGAACGGCTCACGCGTGTTCTCGTTAGAGCTGTCCAAGAGTACCCAGGCCGCGGTCATCACGTCACTGGGGTTGGTGACGCCACGCACGCACACTTTCAACGATCCGGCCGCGCTCGAGGCCGTCGAGGATGGCATCCGCTTTCCCGCGTTGATCAAGCCCGATCAAGGCGGGTCCGGCGCGCGCATCTTCGAGGTCCAGAGCTTGTCCGCGCTGCGTGAGCTCGTCGAGAGCACGCCGGGCATCTGGGACCCTGACAACCTGCTCAACGTTCAGGAGAAGATTCCGGCCGACACGGCGCGCGGCATCGTGCGGATGGAGTTCCTCGACGGTCAGCTTCTCTACGCGATGCGCGTCGTCTCGCACGGCCGTTACAATCTGTGCCCCGCGCCCATCTGCAACCCGGAGGACCCGAGCGCTGGAGCATGTGACTTGTCGTCGGCCATGCCGCCGGTCGAGTTCTACCCCTATCCCGAGATCCCCGCCGAAGCTGTGGAGCAGGGGTTGCGTATCGCCGCCGCCGTTGGCCTCGACGTGGGTGGCATCGAGTATCTCGATGGCCTGGATGGGCAGCGATATTTTTTCGACATCAACGCCAACTCCAACCTGCGCCCTTCGATTGCGCAGGCCTTCGGCTTCGACCCGTTCGATCGGGTCGCTACCTTTTTAAGGTCGCAGCTCGCGAAGTCCGTTGCACCTTCTCCGGGTCCAAGAGCGAACGCAACAGTGCTACGGGAGGGTGAGCGTCACCTCGAGCTCTCGGTACGGAGAAGCGCCGGAGACGAACTGTAAGCTCAGCACCAGCGTGTCTCCGCATACTGCGTTTACGGCCGCCCCGGTGAGCGTGAGGTTCATGTCACCGGGAAGGCCGCCGCCCGAGACACCTTGACCGGCAGTACCCTCGGCAGTCGCGATCGATCGCGCGGAACCAGAGCGCGACTGGTGAATCAGCTCCGCGTTCACCTTCGCATCGCCCGTCGGCTGTTGCCCGCGTAGCGTCAAAAGATAGTCGCCCGCGGATACGCGGCCGAGCAGCAGATAAGGAATCTGAAGAGGGTCACCGACCCTCCAGGGGGGCGGTCAAAAACCCGTGCCGACCTCCGAAAAGCAGATTCCCTGCGGACCGTCCTTCGGTGCGCAGCGGACCTCGTGCAGCAGGGTGGAAGGCACCGTGGCGATGCAACTGCCGCCGCTGTTGTCGGCGCATGCGATAAAAGTCCCGGTGAGGAGCAATAGTGTCGGGCGAATCATGGCTGTCTCCTTGAAGGTCGGAATACGGCGGCGAAGAACCCAGGCGAAGGCGCCCACTCGTCGACGAGCTCGAGTGATGCGGCTCGCGTTGCGACAATCACGGCGGGGTGGTGGCGCTCAAAGTTGACGATCGCGATCCGGCCCCCACGGCGGAGCGCGTTGGTCAACTCGCCGAGAAAACGCGCGCGATTGGGCAGATAATGATCGACCTGGGAGAGGATCGCCAGGTCTGTCGAATTGGCCGGCAACCCGGGGTGATCCGTAGCGACCGTGATCGTGGTGATTGAGTCGACGTGAGCAGCGCGGGCCCTTCGCTTCAGTATCTGGAGGTAGTCAGCACGGATGTCGGTCGCGATCACGCGTCCGTGAGGCACCAATCGTGCGAGCGGAAGCGTGAGGAATCCAGGACCCGCGCCGATATCGGCGACGACATCGTTGGGATGGATTCCCAGGCGCGCGAGCAGCGGCTCCGGGGGGATCGCCTGCAGTCGCAAAGGGTCCAGCATCGCGCGCCCCTGCGCGTCGAGCTGAACGTCTTGTGCGCTGAGAACGCCGATCAAGGGGGACAGGCCAACCGCCGCGACTGCGGCGCTCCATGCGAGCTTGCCGAAGAACGATCGTACAAGTGTCAAACGACGAGCCGCGTGTCCAAGGTGACGCGCTTGGCCGTGTCGACGATAAGAATCCCCGACTCGGTGGTGCAGAGAGAAAAGTGTGGCAGATCGCGCATCGCCGGCCCCGTGAGAACCTTCCCACTGAACGCAAACGTAGCGCCATGGAGCGGGCACTTGAAGCCGGCGTCGGGACTCACGAAGTCGACCAGGGTGCCGATGTGCGTGCAGGCGGCGTCGACCGCGTAGTAGCCGCCCTCATCGTGGCAGATGAAGAGCGCCTGCGACTCGATGTAGCGGACCTGCCCCACGCCGAGACTCGCCGCGTCACCAACGCCGATCGCCGCGACGGAGCAAGCCGCTTGCTGCGTGTCGGCCGTTCCGCAACCCGGAGCCGCGCTCAAGGCGACGAGTCCACCCGCAGCACATGCAGCTTTACAGAAGACACGTCGCCCTTTGTTCCGCTCACGTTCGCTCATGGTGTCCTCTTCCTGGGCGCATAGCCCATCATCCGTCAATCTCCGGAGCCGGGCGCGAAAGCCCAGCGCCGTGGAGCGCCACAGACCGTTCAGTCGGAGCGCGGGTACGTAGACTCATTGGACGTCGAGCAAGGTCATCATCCCTGCTTCCGCGTGCTCGAGGATGTGGCAATGCATCATCCACCGGCCGGGATCGAGCGGGACGATGCCGACCTCGACCGTCTCCTTGGGATGGACCAGCGTCGTGTCGCGGAAGAAGGGTTCGTCCACCGCCTGGCCGTTGCGCGTGAGCACCTTGAAGAACTGACCATGAATGTGCATGGGGTGGATCCGGAACGAGTCATTGACGAAGCGAAGCTTGCTGAAGATGCCGAGGGGGATGCGTCGGATCTCGTGGGGCATCGCGTGGACGTCGATTCCGTCGTGGTCACCGTGATGGAACGCTTCTCCGTTGATTGTCCATTCGATCCCGAGCTCGCCCCCTATTCGAGCGTTGAGCCTCCACTCTGCCTCTAGCGGGATCCCCTGCATGTCGCGCCACGCGGGGACATGCGCATGCGCAGGCGACACGAAGCTCGGTGTCGCGGTGGGAGAATCGGAGACGACAAACTCCGCGAGCACGTTCGCGGCGCCACCGTAGCGGTCGACGATCGCGAGACGCTGCCCGCGCTGCAACTCGTGAAAGGTGACATCGAGATCGAGGCGATTGCCGGGCGCGAGCTCGAACCCCGTCGGCGACAACGGTCGAGCGGCGTAGAGCCCATCGACGGCGATCACCTTTGCGTCGAGGCCCGTGAAGTCGGGGACGAAAACGCGACCGTTCGCGACATCGAGCATCCGGAGGCGGATCCGCTCTCCGGGTCGCACGTGCGTCGTGGCGTGCCGATCCCCGTTGACCGTGATGACGTTCCCCCAGCGTCCGTCGTGGGCGAGGTCGTGCCGCGTGTTGAACCTGGGCGCGATCTCACCTGTCGGCGTGAGCAGCCAGTCGTCGACGACCCAGACGAGGTCTTGCGTGTAGGGCGGCGGCGCCGCGTCCTCGACGATGAGCACTCCGAAGAGGCCGCGCTCGACCTGTTCGCTGGCCCGCACATGTGGATGGAACCAGAATGTGCCCGCATCCTTCGGCGTGAACTCGTAGTCGAAGCTCTGGCCCGGAAGGATAGGCGGCTGCGTCACGCCCGGTACGCCGTCCATTGCGTTTGGAAGACGCACGCCGTGCCAGTGGATCGTCGTGGGTTGCGGTAAGTGGTTCGTGAAGTGTACGCGCACGGTCTCGCCGAGCCGAACGCGCAGCGTCGGGCCTGGCACCTGGCCGTTGTAGGCCCACACTTCCATTAGCTGGCCATCGAGGAGGGAGACGCGCGTCGGTGATGCGTCCAACGTAAATGGGCGGACCGTCCCGGTCCGCGTCGCCTCCTTCGGATACGCCCCGTCGAACTCCTCGCGTGCGCGAACGCGGCGGTCACACGCTGCCAGAATGCTTACGCAGGCAACGAGCGAGAGCGCGACGGCGAGACGAGACCTCACGTCGCGCCCAGCCGCAGGCGCCGGAGACGCAGCGCGTTGGCGATGACAGAGACGGAGCTCAGGCTCATCGCCGCGCTGGCGATCATCGGGCTGAGGAGCAGACCGAACCACGGATAGAGCGCGCCGGCTGCGATTGGCACACCCACGAGGTTGTAGATGAACGCGAAGAACAGGTTCTGCCGGATGTTCTGCATCGTGGCTCGGCTGAGTCGCCGCGCCCGGAGGATCGCGCTCAGATCGCCGCGAAGCAGCGTCACGCCTGCGCTCTGCATCGCGACGTCGGCCCCAGTTCCCATCGCGAGGCCCACGTGCGCCAGCGCCAGAGCCGGCGCGTCATTGATGCCGTCGCCGGCCATGGCAACGGTGTGGCCTTCGGCCTGTAGCGCCTTGATGACTTCCGCCTTCTGGTTGGGTAGCACCTCGGCGCGGACGTCGTCGATGCCCACCTGTCGCGCGACCACGCCCGCTGTCTGCTTGTTGTCTCCGGTGAGCATGACCACGCGCAGTCCCTCGGCCTGTAGCGCGCGGATCGTGACGGCTGCGTTCGTTTTTACTTCATCCGCAACCGCAAGCAGACCGGCCGGCTTCCCATCAATCGCGACGAGCATGACGGTTTGCCCCTCAGCGCGTCGGACCGCGGCGCGTGCATCGAGGGCAGCAACTTCCGTCGAGGGGGAGAAGAGCGTGGCGGTGCCGACCTGAACATGGTGCCCATCGACCTCTCCCTCGACGCCTTTGCCGGTCACCGACTGAAAGTGGGTGACTACGAGGAGCTTCATCTGGCGCGCATGGGCTCCAGCAACGATCGCAGCAGCGAGCGGGTGCTCGCTGTTCTGCTCGAGGCTCGCGGCGAGGTGCAGCAGAGTATTTTCGTCGCTGCCCGTGGCCTCGACGGCCACCAGACTCGGCTTGCCTTCAGTGAGCGTGCCCGTCTTGTCGATCACCAGAACATCGACCTTCTCGAGGGTCTCGATCGGCTCGGCGTTCCTGAACAGAACGCCGGCCTGCGCAGCACGACCTGTGCCCACCATGATTGCCATCGGCGTGGCGAGGCCTAGCGCACATGGGCACGCGATGATGAGCACGGCCACCGCGTTCACCAACGCGTGCGCGAGCCGCGGATCCGGCCCAAGCAAGGCCCAGATGGCGAAGGTCGCGAACGCGACGATGACAACAACGGGGACGAACCAGCTCGAGACGCGATCGGCGAGGCGCTGGATGGGCGCCCGGCTGCGCTGGGCGGCCGCGACCATCTGGACGATCTGAGAGAGCATGGTGTCCTTGCCGACGCGCTCAGCGCGGAAGACGAAGCTTCCGGTTCCGTTGATGGTCGCGCCAGTCACGCGATCCCCCGTGCGCTTGTCGATCGGGATCGGCTCCCCGGAGAGCATCGCTTCATCGACGCTGCTCGAACCGTCCGTCACGACGCCATCGACCGGCACTTTCTCGCCTGGGCGAACCCGCAGCAGATCGCCGACTGCTACGTCTGCAAGCGGCACGTCTTCTTCGCTGCCGTCGGGACGTTGCCGTCGCGCGTGCTTGGGCGCCATGCCGAGCAACGCGCGGATCGCACTCCCCGTCTGACTCCGCGCCCGCAGCTCGAGGACCTGTCCCATGAGCACGAGCGCGGTGATCACCGCAGCGGCCTCGAAGTAGACGGGAGGAGACCCATGGTCGCCGTAGAACGAGCGAGGCAGGAGCCCAGGAAACAACAATGCGAGCACGCTGAACCCATACGCTGCGCCCGTCCCCATCGCGATGAGCGTGAACATGTTGAGGTGGCGGTTCACGACCGACGCCAGGCCGCGCTGGAAGAACGGCAGCGCCCCCCACAGCACGACCGGTGTCGAAAGAACGAACTGCGCCCACAGCACGGTTCGCATGCCGAGCGCGTGCTGAAGCGGTTGCCCAGGCACCATCTCTGACATCGCCAGAACGAGCGTAGGCACGGCGAGCGCCACGCTGACCCACAAGCGTCGAGTCAGATCGATCAGCTCGTGGTTCGGCGGCTCTTCGGCCGTCACGGTCTCCGGCTCGAGGGCCATGCCGCATTTCGGGCAGGCCCCCGGGTGGTTCTGTCGGATCTCCGGATCCATCGGGCACACATAGATCGTCCCCGGCGGCTGGGCCGGGAGCGGTGCCTGAGTCGGTCTGAGAAACGACGCTGGATCGGCCGCGAACTTTGCGTTGCACTTCGGGTTACAGAAAAAATACGTCGTGCCGGCGTGCGTGAAGCTTCCCCCTTTCGCGGCGGAGGGATCGACCTTCATCCCGCAGACGGGGTCTGTCTCGGTCTTGCTGTCCTGGCCCATCTTGGCCTTCCATCATGGACCATCACAACAGGCCGTCGAGCGTTACCTGCGGCATCGTTTTGATTGTAGTGACTCAGACGGTTACACCTCGACGCCGCGATTCGCTTCGTGAGATCCGCGCCTGCTCCTTGGGGCAGGGGATCGGCAGGAGGCGGATTGAGGCGGCCGCGACGGTCATTGCCTTGGGACGGATGCGCTTCACCGCGCCATGCAGGACCGCAAGCGCGACCTCCACGTCGACGGCGCCGTCGCGCACCTAGAGGCGGCGGACGCGGTGCTAGCATTCGGCGTCGCGCTGGGTGAGCGCCTACCTCCCCGCGCGCGAGAAAACCATCGCGGTCCACGATCTCCACGGCCCCCGCAGCCGCGGCTGTATCGTTTCTCAAAACAATGACGTCCATCTAATCCTGATAGAAAAGCGGGCGTCGGCGACGTAGCGTTGATTCACGCACCTCGGCGTGGCAACCCGTCGAGGCGCTCGGCGGACGCGGCGGCCTTCCCGAGCCGAACTTCTGCAGTGGTTTCTTCGACTGATGGGCGGGAGCAGAGGTATTCAGCATGCGCGATTGGGCACTCGTGTTTTGGATGATGGGATTCATCGCCGGCTGCGGTGAGGTCGGGTCCACCAACGTGGATGGTGCTTCGCCGGACGGAAGTGGGGCGGTCGACATGGCACCACCCCCCTCTGTCGTCGTCTCGCGATCCAGCCTCAGCAAGTTCGAATCTGAGACCTCGTTGGCGGTAGCAAGCAACGGCGATATCGCCGTCGCTTGGATTGGTATCACCGCGGCGCTCGACTCGCACATCGGTTACACGTTCTCGAAGGACGGCGGCCGGAGTTGGTCGGACGTGGCCAAGATCGGAAAGAGAAGCACGGATCCGGTGCTGGCCACTGCGCCTGCGGGAGATACGTTCCTTGCGTGGCTCGATGTAGAGCCTGCGGCGATCGGTGTAAGGACGCGACTGTACGTGGCGAGGGCACCTGCGGGCGCAAGCGCGTTTAACGCCCCCATTGAGGTTACAGACCCCAACGAGTCTCTCTTCTACGACAAGCCGAGCATCGCGATCACCGCAGGCGGCCGGTTGCTCTTGACCTACACCCAGTTCTCCTCCTCGGTCGGCAGTTCGCCTGGCACCTTGATGGTCGCCTCTTCCCGGGACGGGATCGCATGGAACCGGCAGAGCCTCGCTGGCGGCATCGGGGCCAACATCATCGTCGCATGCGCGCCGGCGAAGGGGTCACGGGTGTACACAGTGCTCAGCGACTACAGCGACGCAGGCATCACGTTGAGGTGGAGTGACGACGAAGGCGTGACTTGGCCGCCGGCCAGTCGAACCGATGTATTCCCTGGAGATCAGACCCTGGGCGATCCCAAGTGCGCGGCACGCGAGGACAGCGTCTGGGTGCTGGATGGCATTCCGGACAACGGTCCAGCGAACGAAATTCCGCCGCTCACCGCGATTCTTCTTGGTCGCTCCGTCGACCGAGGTAAATCGTTCACGCGCTCCTCCGCCGAGGATCCACTCGCCGGCGGGATGTTCCAGCGACCGCAGCTAATCGTCGAGTCAAGCGGTGCGGTTGGGGTCAGCTACTACGCGGCCGCGTCGATCGGCGACGCGCAGGGCACGTTGCGCTACGGACGCGCCGACACCGGAGCCCCGCCGCTTGCTTCGAGCGTCAAGGTGGCGGAGGACATCTACTTCAGTATCAATCGGGCGGATTCTCGTTGGCTCGGCGACTACACTGGACTGGCAGAGCACCAGGGGCGGGTCATGTTTTCGTTCGCCGACAACTCCGCCGGGGACACGCATATCGTCTTTCGCGGTGTCCTGCCCTGACCGCGGTACGAAGATCGATCTTGGCGGGAGCGTAGCGCGCGCTGAGCTCGAGAGATTACTTTTGCCGGTCGCACTGCCGACGGCCGCTGTGGAACGTGAGAATATCTGTTCACAGCCAGCCGCCCGCAAATCCCGCACGTCGTAACCCTGAGACCACGTATGGGCAGCCCCGCATCAGTCGCCAAATTAAGTCCGAGCGGTAGTTCTCGCACATCATCACCAGCGGGCCGAGGTTGATCCCATAGTGGTGCGCCGAGGTCCACCCAGCCTTGCCATGTCCCTCGTCGGTGAACGTCAAGTTGAAGCTACATTTGAAACAGTACTTCCCCGTGATCTGGGGATAGACGTCTTTGAAATGCAGAATCGTTGGCAGCACGATCTCCGGGGCGAATGGCAGCGAGGCAACCACTGCCCACGGGGCGATGGTCCCGTCGTCCGGGCCGTCCGGCACTCCACGCGCCACATAGTCGAAGAAGGTGCGCTCGATGTCATGGACCTGGCGTATCGCCGGGCCAGGACCATCACTCGCGGTGAGCCCCCAGAAGTATGGGCCGTAGCCCACGAATGCATGAGGATTGTGAATCGCGTACTGCTGCTGGACCAGCGTCGCTCGACGGCTGTTCTCGAAGTAGTCGAAGCCCTTGTCGCGCATGAACGCATCCCGGATCCCACGAAAGTCGATCCACAGGTGTGAGAATTGATGAACGAAGAGCGAGCTGCCATGCAAAAGCTCGTGCCCGTAGAGGCTCTTCCACTCATACGTAGAGGCCCAAGCCGTGTAGCTTTCCGCAGGGAGAGGGTAGGTCGGCGAACCAAGCCCCAGGACGTAGGCGAGCAGAGCCTCATCGTAGCCTTCCCATCGGTACGCCAAAAACCCGGCCTCGGGCCTCCATCCGTGAGAGAGCGTCGCCCCGCCGTTGCGCGCCCACTGCCAGTCGACACGGCGGTAGAGCGCGTCGACCAGTGCTCGAATCTCCTGCTCGTCCGCGCTTTCGTGATCGAAATAGGCCGCGGCGCTCAGCATTCCGGCGAGCAGGAACGCGGTGTCGACGGTGGACAGCTCGCACGTCCCGGCCCGCTGTCCGTTCTGCATGTCGAGAAAGTGGTAGTAGAAGCCCTTGTAGCCTGTTGCGTTCGGTGCGCTCCCCTGCGGGCTGTTCCAGAAGAACCGCACCACCGTCAGCGTCCGCGTTACGGCTTCGGCGCGGGACATCCATGAGCGCTCGACGGCGACCAGATACGTTGTAAGTGCAAACCCGACTGCGGCGATGCTCGCGGGAGAGCCCGCTTCCGTCCGGTCCACAACGAGGCCGTTGGCGGGGTTGGCCTCGTGTAGGAAGTAACCAAGTGCATCGCGCTGCAAAGCCGCCAACAGATTCTCGCCGTCGACCGGTTGATCCGGATAATTTGCCAGGTGGGTCGTCATGTCTACCGTTGTCGCAACGAGCGCGCGCGCCCGAAGCTCCGCCTACGCTGGTGCGTCGATCGAAGCGACGCGAACGAGCTTTTCGTGCATGAACTCTTGGATGCGGAGGCTGGAGGCTCGCGCCCGTAGCCGGAGTTCTTGATCCCGCCGAACGGCAGATCGGGTGTGGTCCACGTGGGGTGATTCACAAACAGCATGCCGGTGTCGCCCCGACTCGCTACACGGGTGCCGCGCCGCGACATCCTTCGTGAAGAAGACGCAGCCTCGTCGCTGAGGGTCGACGGCGAGGTTGAGCTACGGTGTGTCGTGGCCCTTGTGCTTCTGGGCATCCGTTTTGGGTGCCTCCTGTTTGTCGGTGTCACCGTCCGTCTTCTTCTTCTCCTTCTCCTTCTTCTTGTTGTGCTTCGCATGATCGCCGGGAGCCATGTTCTCGTGTCCGGGCATGTTCTCGTGTTGCGCAAACGCGACGCTGACGTTCATTCCAAATGTCATAGCAATCACGATCAGTGTTTTATGCATGTTCCTCACTCCTATTGGGTGTCAGTCGCAACCGCCTGCGTGCTCATTCACGGCAGGCAGCCTTCAAACGAGGTTCTTTGCTTTACATGTCCTGCATGGGCTGAGCTGAAGGTGAGTCGGTGGCCGGTGGTTTTCCCATCGGACTATTCATCGGAGCGCCCTTCTTTTTCTTCCCCTTGCAGCACATGGTGCGCATCTCCGATCCCATCTCCATCATGTCGCCGCCCATCCCCATCATCTTTGCTGGGTTCATGGCGCCCATCTCGCCGGCCATCATCTGGTCGCCCATCCCCATCATCTGGTCGCCCATTCCCTTCATCTTCGCGGGGGCCATGTTCCCTGTAGCGGCGGCCGGCGGCTTCGCCATCGGCGCCATGCCGTCATTCGTCATCGTGCCCGCCTTGTGCTGCATCATCGCGGCCATCTCCTTCATGTGTGCGCCCATCGCTTTCACCATCGCGGGGTCTGCGGCGTCCATCTCGGTGCTGGCCGCGGGCTTCTCCTTGGCCGCCATCCCCTTGTGTTTCATCGGAGCGCGCTGCTTCTGCATCCGCGCGCCCATCTCTTTCATCTGGATGCCCAGCTCCTTCATCTCCGCGGCCATCTTTTCGTCCATATCGACTGGCTCCGCCCTCTGCTGCGATCCGCCTGCCGTCGCCACCAACGCGCCAGGGTTGGACACGTGCAACGCAGGGTCACGCTCCGTCGGCGGCCGACTGTCCGGCTGATTCGTAGGTGCGACCGCCGACGGGGTGGCAGCCATTGGCATCGCTTGGCTGGTACCAAGATGACAGCCGACGGCGAGGGAGGATGAGACGATGAGAACGAAGAGGCAGCTTCTGGTCTGGTTCATTTGCACACCTAATTCTTGCTGTTGAAGGAAGAGCCTCGGCCCACGGCGCTCACGGCAGGTAGCGGCTCTGGGTGTTGAGGATGGAGTCGCGAACGTCGAACTGTTTGTTGAAGACAAGGTCAAAGCGCGCAATGAGCGCGAGCTTGAGGACGTGCTGAAGGCTGTCGTCGAACGCCGCCGGGAAGCTCACCGGCGAGTGATATTCATATTGCAATCCAACGTCGACGCTGAGGCCGAGCGAATAGAATCCATTGGCGATCACCGACCACTGGTCGATGCCGGGGTCGACGTACCGCTTGTACGCGCCCACCACGGCAGCGCGAAAGGTCGGCAGGAGGTGTCGACGGTAGTCGTACTGGAGCGCCGAGACGGCAGAGAACTGGCGCGCGCGAAACGTGTCGTTCACCGTGGCCAGGGTCGCCCGTGGGACGCCGTCGTTGTAGATGACTTGCATTCGCCAATCCAGACTGTGGATGGGATCGACGATGAGGTTGAGCCACAGTCCGCCGAGCGCTTCGACCGACAGCGCCTTGCCGCTTTCATCGACGTGGTACAGGTTGACGCCGAGACCGGCGCGTCGCACGACCGAGATGCGCGCGAGCGAGGGCGTCTGGCGATAGCCGGCGTCGAAGCCGAACGAGTTGAGCTCGAATCCCTTGATGCTCTCGACACGCAGGATATTGTTCGTGAGGTTCTCGGCATGCGCGTCGACGTACCAGCGTGGCGTCGGCCAGGCGAACACCTCGACAGCGTTGCCGAACTGCTGGTCCGCCGTGGTCTGACCATCGGAGAACGGGCTCTGGGCGTCGGTGAACCGGAGGAGATCGTCATCGCGCAGCGTAGGAAAGGGGAGGATCGCGCTCATGATCCGTGTGCGCCCTACGTGCACGTCGACGTAGCGGCTCTCGAACGTCAGCTTGGCCTCCGCGATGAGAGGAATCCCTGGCTGAAAGTACGCGTCCGGAAACGTCAGTGCGAACAGCCCGCCGATGCGCAGGGAGCGGCGGTACAGAGACAGCCGCGGTTGCACGTACAGATACGTGTCCGAAAAGTCGAGCATGGCGCTGTACTTCGCCGGCACGCCCGCGGGACTGCTGAGCGTGATGGGGACCGGGGCTGAGCGGTAACCATTGAGCGACGTGACCCCGCGAAACCCGAAGCCGAGCTCGACCGCCGGCGTCGACGACGTGGGGTCGGACTCGTCGGCGAGCGCTGGAGCCGACGCGAGGGTCAGCAGAAAAATGAACGTGCGCCTACTCATCGAGCGAGATCGAGGGCGTGTAGTCGCCGCGAAATCCCTCGTACTCCACCGCGGTCATGGCTCCGCCCGGGTAGATGCCGTTGTTGGCCGTATGCGTGACGTCGTGATCGTGTAACGCCCAGACCCCCGGGTTGTCGGCGAGGAACACGATGTCGATCGTCTTGCCCGGAGGCACCCATACGGTGCTCATCCGCTGAGGCGCAGCGAGGGGCGCTCCGTCGTCGCACACCTGGTAGAAGTCGTGCCCGTGAAGATGCATCGAGTGGCCAACATTGCCCGCGTTGATGAAACGCACGCGGGTCCACTCGCCCTCACGCACCTTGATGTCCTCCGTGGCGGGATACGACCGACCGTTGATGGTGAAGAAGTTTGGGCTCGTCGGTTCGGGTGCCGTACGCGACTTCAAGTAAGGCGGTACGAAGCCCTTGGCGATCGCCTTGACCAGATCTGCGAGATTCGCAAAGCGCGATTGGGTAGGCAGGTCGAGGCGATTGCGCATGAGCAAGACGTCCCGCTGGCGCATGCGCGTGAACATGTTGTTCATCTGATCGCGTACGTAGACGGTGTCGATCGACGACAGGATCTGCACGTAGTCCTGCGTGTAAGCAAATTGGGAGCGGATCGGGTCGTCGTCGCGCTCGACGATGAACGCACCATACATCCCCGCTTGCATGTGCATGAGGGTGCCGAAGTGACAGTGATAGAAGTGTGTCCCGTAGGGCGCCGCGCGAAAGACGTACGAGTACTTCTCCCCCTTCATGACCGCGTCCTGGGTCATGTACGGCACGCCGTCCATGCGGAACGGCACCGTCAGGCCGTGCCAGTGAATCGTGTGCATTTCATCGGACGCGTTGGTGAAGTCGACCCAGATCCAGTCGCCTTCTTTTACCCGGATCGTCGGCGCGGGGACCTGGCCGTTGAAGGCCATCATGTGCACGACGACGCCGGGCGTGAGCTCGTGCTGGATGACCCGGAGCTCCAGCTTGAAGCGCTTGTAGAGCGGGCTATCGGCAGGGGGCGCGTTGCGTGGGAGCGCTGCCATGCCGCTCATGCCGGAAGGCATTGCTGCGGTCATGGGCGAACCACCATTCATGGGCATTCCCGCAGCGCCCTGCCGCGCGAACGCCCGGGTACTCAGCCCCGCTGTCACCGCGCCTGCCGTGCCGGCGAGCATCGTGCGTAGAAAGCCTCGTCGGTGCTCGCGCATGTCTCAGCCCTTCGGACAAACGGGGTCAGCGCCCGGAGCGACGACGTCGATCGCTGGCGCTGTCCACAAGAAGACTTGAAACGGCTGACTGCGCTGATGACTGGCGAAAGCGCTGCGATCCTTCGTCATCGCATTTCCGCACCGCGCGGGAATTGCGCGACGCGAGCACCATAACGAAAGGTTTGCGCAGGATGAGTTGGAGCAGCGGAGGCCAGGCTCGGTATGAGCAGAGCGAGTGCTCTCACGCTGTGGGAGGCGAGACTGCAGGGCACGTTTCACGGCAAGACTCGGGAGATGCCGGAGATTGATCATTCCATCCGTGCGCGCAGCAATTGTCGTGCCGCCACTATGTGGCTCAACCCACCCGAACGCCGCGTACCGCTCCATTCTTGAAAGGAGACAACTTGTCGCGAGTGACAATAAGGGTGTGCGTGTCGGCTTGGACCGGGACGCTGAATCGACGGCAACTCGCTGGTCGACGCAGCCGTAGTGACTCGGCACCGAGGAGCTCCCTCGGCTCAGAAAGTGCAGCAGCCTCGACGGTAGTCGACGATCACGGGTGAGAGTGACCCTTTCGCGCGGACTAACGAAAGCGAGATTTACAAACCGATGGGCGTCTCATGGTGGCTGTGGATGGTTTTTCTCTTTCTGTTTATCGTGCCGCCGCTTGGCTATGGCTGGGGCTATCGCGGTTGGGGACCACCGTTCCCAAGATACATTCAGCGACGCCGAGGACAGCGGGCCGTCAGCAACGGGGGTTCCTTGGCATCTGATCACCTCGCGTGGGGATGGGGCGGTGACCTGGTTTGGGCGGCCCTCCTCGTCGGTGTGCTGTGGGCCGTCTGCGGCGCTATCTTGGCGCGAACGTGAGCGTGCCCGAAGCGGAACCCGCGGATGCGCTCAAGGGCAGCAAAGGCTCCGAGCACGTCTCCCTGCGCCCTGAGCTGCAAGCGAGGAAGCAAGGTGCGAGTCCGAAGCGAAGGATGACGCGAGAAGCCGCCGCGGCTGATGTCGATCCACCTTCCCCCAAGACCGAGTACGTGTGTCCGATGCACGCGCAGATCGTGCGCGATGCGCCAGGACCATGCCCCATCTGCGGCATGGCCCTCGAGCCACGCACCGTCGCAGCCGAGGAGACGCCGAACGCCGAGCTCATCAGCATGAGGCGTCGGCTCTTCGTATCGATCGGACCCGCCAGTCTCGTCTTCTTGATGGGGATGTCCGAGCTGCTGCCGGGAATGCCGTTGCATCGTCTGCTCGGCGCGCGCGCGGTCAACTGGATCGAGCTCGGCCTGGCAACTCCGGTCGTGTTGTGGGGAGCATGGCCGTTCTTCGTGCGCGCTTGGCAGTCGCTCGTGAACCTCAGATTGAACATGTTCACGCTCTTCGGCCTCGGGATCGGCGTCGCCTACGGCTACAGCGTCGTGGCGCTTCTTGCGCCCGGGATCTTCCCGGTCTCGTTCCGTGGCGAGGGCGGCGTGGTAGCGGTCTACTTCGAAGCGGCCGCAGTCATCGTTGCGCTGGTTCTCTTGGGCCAGGTGCTCGAGCTCAGGGCGCGGAGCGAGACCAACGCGGCCATCCGGGCGTTGCTCCACCTCGCACCCAAAACGGCGCGACGCATCGACGACAACGGCGCCGAGAAAGACGTGCCGATCGATGCCATCGCCGTGGGCGATCGACTTCGCGTACGCCCTGGCGAAAAAGTTCCGATCGACGGCATCGTGATGGAGGGGACCAGCTCTGTCGACGAGTCCATGGTGACTGGCGAATCGATCCCGGTCGAGAAGCAGCTTGGCGCTCGACTCATCGGCGCGACTGTCAATGGCACCGGCTCCATGGTGATGCGCGCCGACCGGATCGGGTCCGGCACGCTGCTCGCCCAGATCGTCCGGATGGTGGGAGAGGCGCAACGAAGTCGCGCTCCGATTCAAAAGCTTGCAGATGTGGTCGCCGGGTATTTCGTCCCCGCGGTCGTCATCGTGGCCGTGCTCACGTCCATCGTCTGGGGTGTCTTCGGACCTCAACCCCGCATGGCGCACGCCATCGTGAACGCGGTCGCGGTGCTCATCATCGCGTGCCCGTGCGCGTTGGGTCTCGCCACGCCGATGTCGATCATGGTGGCCACCGGCAAGGGCGCCGCGTTCGGTGTCCTGTTCAAGAACGCCGAGGCCATCGAAGTGATGCGAAAGGTCGACACGCTCGTCGTCGACAAGACCGGCACTCTCACACAGGGCAAACCCAAACTGGTCGCCGTCGTTGCAGCGAACGGGGACGAAGCATCTCTCGTCAAACGCGCCGCCAGCCTGGAGCAGGGCAGCGAACACCCACTCGCAGCGGCGATTGTCGAGGGCGCGAAGACGCGCGGAATCGCGCTCGTCAGCGTGACCGACTTCGCGTCGACAACCGGCAAGGGAGTGACTGGGACGATCGAAGGTCATCACGTCGCGCTCGGCAACGCGAAGCTGATGGACGATCTGCATGTCGCTGCGGGTGCCCTCGGGCCGCAGGCAGAGGTGATGCGCAGCGATGGTCAAACGGTCATGTTCGTGGCGGAGGACGGTAAGCTCGTCGGTATCATCGGCGTCGCCGACCCCATCAAGGGCACGAGCGCAGCGGCGCTCAAGGAGCTACACGCCGAAGGCATCCGCGTCGTGATGCTGACCGGCGATGCCAAGACCACGGCTTCTGCAGTGGCGCAGAAGCTCGGCATCGACGAGGTCATCGCGGAAGTGCTGCCCGAGCAGAAGGCCGAAACCATCAAGCGTCTGCAAGGCGAAGGACGAATCGTGGCGATGGCTGGAGACGGGGTCAACGACGCGCCCGCGCTCGCCCTCGCGCAGGTCGGCATCGCCATGGGCACTGGAACAGACGTGGCGATGAAGAGCGCGGGCGTCACCCTGGTGAAGGGTGATCTGCTGGGAATCGCGCGCGCGCGGCGACTCAGTCGCGCCACGATCCGGAACGTCAAGCAGGGGCTTTTCTTCGCGTTCATCTACAACGCCCTCGGCGTCCCGATCGCGGCCGGCGTCCTCTATCCATGGCTCCACATTCTGCTCAGCCCCATGCTCGCTGCCGCGGCGATGAGCCTCAGCTCGATCTCGGTCATCGCCAATGCGCTGCGCCTGCGACGGATGAAGCTGTAGAGAGCGGTGGCTGTCCATGCTCAAAAAGCTCGTCCGTTTGGCTCGCGCAAAATTTGCGACTCGAAAACTCCACGGACATTTTGTGCGCCGGGCTGGATTGCGACTCGTCGCTAGATCACACAACGCGTTCTCGGTTCGTTGCGCCGTAATGGAACGCGGATCACTGCGTCTACGCATGGTGCAAGCACTCGCTGTTGCTCCTCGACGCACACCCCCGCGATGCAGGAGAACACCATGAGCGAATCCACTATGCCTCTTCCCCCAGAGGCGGGCCGGCTCCCCCGATGGGCGAGCCTCGGTGTGCTCTTCGGACTGGTCTGCGCCGCGGCGATCGCGCTTTACGGTCCGATTGGCGTCTCGAGCACGTACGCGCGTGTCATCGGCGCATCGCTCCGCGCGATCGATACGGCGTACGCGCACGCGAATCCCTACGTCGTAAAGATGGGGAGCCTGGTGGCACCTGAGACGATGCTCGTGATCGGCCTCTTGATTGGCGGATACCTCGCGTCGGCAATCGGTGGAGGGCGAAAAGCAGCGGCGCCAATCGAGCCCGTCCATGCGTATGAGACGTCGGCGGTGAGACGCTACATCGGCGCATTCGTCGGCGGCTTCTTGCTCCTGTTCGGTGCTCGGCTCGCCGGTGGTTGCACCAGCGGCCACATCATCTCCGGGATCACCCAGCTCTCGTTGAGTGGTCTGCTGTTCGGCGCTGCCGTGTTCGCAAGTGGCGTCCCGGTCGCCCTCTCACTAAAGGCCTCTCATCCTACGAGGCAGCAATGACTCTCATCGCTGGCTTGCTCGTGGGCATCGCCATGGGAGCGCTCCTCCAGCGCGTCGGAGCCTCCAGCCCGGCGGCGATTCTCCGTAGCCTCCGGCTCCAGGACCTCACGGTGATCAAGTTCATGGCGACCACCATCGCGGTCGCGACGGTGGTCACCTACGGCGCCAGTCATTGGATTCCAATGCATTTCGACGTCAAGCCAACGTACGTACTCGGGGTCGCTGGCGGAGGATTGCTCTTCGGTGTCGGCTTCGCTGTGGCCGGTTACTGCCCCGGCTCGTGCGTGGTCGCGTGTGGCGAGGGACGCAAGGATGCGTTCGCGACCGTCGCTGGCGGGCTCGCCGGGACGCTGGCGTTCACGCTCCTTTATACAGGGCTCGAACCGGTGTTCATTCTGCCGATCAACTTCGGCAAGATCAGACTGTCCGATGTGTTGCACGTCCCCGCGTTCGCGGTTGCGCTCGCGCTGGCCTCGATCCTACTCACGATCGTGACGGTCGTTCCCACGATGAAGAGAGGAATGCGGTCGGCGACACCCGACTCGCAAACCGCCCCATGATCCGAGTGAGGCGAGTCGATTTCTCAACCGGGACGGGTTCGCGAGCGCGAAGCCCGTTTCAGTCAATCCAACTCGCGCTGTTGAAACGGAGTCATACCTTGATCGACATTAGAACCCCGACGCTACTGATCGCTTTCCTGATGTCGAGTTGCGCAACGACACCCGGATCCCACCCTCACGAGATGAGCTCGGCTCAACACGAGGCCGCCGCGAAGGCTGAGGAGCGAGTGGCCGCCGGTCATGACGCGCAGTATGTGCCAAACGCCGCCGCCCCAAAGGAGAAGTGCTCACCGCGCTCCGGACCTTCTCTTCGCACGGGCTTCGATCCCGAGGTGTGCTGGACCTCCGTCGTGAATCCCACCGATGTCCATAGACGAGTGGCCGACGAGCACCGCCGCCACGCAGCTGACCACCGGGGCGGATCGAGCGCACTGCGTGACGCGGAAGCTCGCGCATGCGTCGGTATCACGCCGGACGACCGCGACATCAGCCCGTTCGAGCACAAGGAAGACATTGCAACCGTCGAGCCGTTGAACGTAGGTGCCGGGGGAGCGAAGCAGCCGAGCATGCGGTTGGTGGGAGCCACCGTGACATTCCGTGCGGTTCAGGGAATGACCACTGAATGGCTACAGCGGGTGATCGAGTGCCACGTAGCTCGGAACGCCGCGCTCGGTCATGTCGTTCCCGAAATGCCGAATTGTCCGCTGGTGCCAAACGGCGTCGAGGCTCACGTGACTTCAAGCGGCAACGACTTCGCAGTCGCGATTCGCTCCAACGACATGCCGGTGGCGCAGGAAATTCTTGCTCGCGCCCGGCGGCTGCTCGAGGACAAAGCGACCTCCAAGACGCGTTCACAATGATCGCGATACATCGAGAACGGGAGCCCCGGCACGTATGTGTCCTCACCGCGATGCTGCTTGGTGGCTACATTTTTGTAGCGGTTCCTGGCTGCTCGAACAGAGACGGCGAGGATTCCCTTGCGGTGTCCAGTCCGCCAAGAAGTGCCGAGGCGGTACGGTCCGCGATCGCTTCCGCGCAGACCGCGCAGCGTTCGAATGCGGGAGGTGCATTGCAGGACGGTACTGCCACAACGCCGAACGCGCCGATGGCGATGGCCGCACCTGTCGCGGCCGCGGTCTCCGGCACCGCGCTAGACCTCGGACAACTGGCAATGCCGAACAGCGCTAGCGCCTCCGCTGGCTTGCCACCAGCGATCGGCGCTCCCCGCATTTACCATCTGGCGGGCAACACCTTTTTCCTCGATCGATCGAGCGCGGCTGCTCTCACCCGAGAGCAGCACCTGCAGCTCATGGCGCTAAAGGAGCACGCGGCAACTTCGTACGCGAGCGCGCAGCACGACATCGATCAGCGAGAGCGAGCGCTCTGGGTCCTTCTGGATTCGGAGACCCCGGACATCGCGATGATCGAGGCGACGGTCGGAGAGATCAGCCGTCTTGTCGGCCAGCAACGTGTCGCCTTCATCCGCACGGTCGGCGGTGCGGTCGGGTTGTTGTCCAACGAGCAACGCATCGCCATCGCCTCGCGCGGCGCACCCATGAAGCCCGCCACCATGGGACCCCCTCCACCCAAGGGAGCAATGCCCGCGATGGGCAATGACGATTCGATGGGCAAGATGGGTGGCATGCCTCCACCCCCCCCCGGCAGCGGGGGAATGGGGCACATGTGAAACATCACGCACGCATCGGTGGCCTCGTCGCGGCGTTCGCGCTCCTCACGCTACCCGCGCGATCCCAGACGCCCGTGGATCATGCGAGCCATCACCCCGGTGGAGGCGCGGCCGGCACACCCGCGATGCCGGCCGGCACGCCGCCCTCGACGGGCATGCCTGCTGCGCCTGGCACGCCCGCTGCGCCTGGCATGCCTGCCGCGCCGGGTATGGCCGGTGGCGGGATGATGGAGATGATGAACAAGATGATGACGCCGCCGCCGCTCCCCGGCGCTGCCGCTCCGACACCGAGCGCTCCGGCGCCGAGCGCTGCAGGAGGGATGGCCGCCATGCCCGCAGCCGCGCCCGCGGGCGGATGCGCAGGGGGAAACTGCGGCTCGGGCGGAGCGACCACGCCGCTGTACTCGTCGCTGATGACACTCCCTGTGCTGACGCCAGAGAAGCGCGCAGAGATCGACGCTCTCGCAACGCAGCAGACCAACGAAGGCATGGCGCGTCTCGTGGACGGCTCCGAGTCGTTGAACCACGCGACGCAAGCAGGCGACAACCTCGCCATGCATCGCTCCGTTGGCCTCATGCGTGAGGCTCTCGATGAGCTCGAAGCGGGAATCGCGGCCCGCAGGGTGCTCGCGGAAGGAAAAGCGCCTCGCAACCTCGCGCTCGACTGGTTCAAACGCGAAATGAATCTTGCGTCTCCGGTCCCCAGCGAAGGCCCTCGCACTTTCCTCGGCGTCACCCCATTCCATCTCTTCACGATGGGGCTCCTCGTCTCGTTCGCGCTCGCGATGCTCGCCATGTACTTCTTCAAGATGCGGCGCGCGGCAGCGCTCTTTGGGCGCCTCGAAGACGACGCCGGAAAGGTGCCGCCGGGATCGTCGCCGCCGCTGGCGGGTGCGCCGAAGCCGGCAGCGGCTCCGGCTGCGCCCGCATCGGCGGCTGCGCCCGCGCCGTCGCCCGGTCAGAGTTCGCCCGCCTCCGACGCGCTGGCGGGTGCGCCGAAGCCGGCAGCGGCTCCGGCTGCGCCCGCATCGGCGGCTGCGCCCGCGCCGTCGCCCGGTCAGAGTTCGCCCGCCCCCGACGCGCCGTCGGCCGATGCGGCTGCGCCTGACCCAACCCATGCGACAGCACCGCGGCATGCTCCGAAACACCACGTAACGCATGCTCATCCGAAGAAGTCGAAATGATGGCGCTCGAAGGGGAACCGCCGGCTCCGCCACTCGCGGTTTCCCCTGCTGCGCCGGCGTCTCAACTCGTTCGAGTTGCGGCGAACTGGCGAGGGTGGCTGCAGGTTCGGAGCATCATCGCGGAAACGCCGACGGCAAAAACGTTCCGGCTCGTCGCTTCGTCGAGCGATGGCGCTCTGCCATTCACGTTCGTTCCCGGTCAGTTCCTGAACGTCGCCTTCTGGATTGGCGGCGCGAGAATGAACCGCTCGTACTCCATCTCGTCGTCTCCGACGCAGCGCGACTACGTCGACCTCACCGTGCGGCGGGAGCCCCGAGGCGCGGTCTCTCGCCATTTCGTCGATCTGCTCAAGGTCGGCAGCCCGATCGAAGTAGGCGGCCCGGTCGGACGGTTCACTTTCGACGGCACAGAAGCAGACAGCATCGTTCTCATCGGCGGGGGCGTGGGCGTCACGCCCATGATGAGCATCACCCGCTATCTCACCGAGCGAACCTGGGGCGGAGACATCTTCTTCGTCTACGTGTGTCGCGCTCCGGTCGATCTCATGTTCCGTGATGCGATCGCCGAGCTTCAGCAGCGCAATCCGAAGCTCCACGTCGCGATCACGATGACCCGACCCGAAGGGTCGGAATGGAAAGGGCCACGAGGCCACCTCACGAAGGAGTTCCTGACTCAGACGATCCCTCAGCTTGCTGCGCGGCGCGTTCACCTCTGCGGTCCGCCCGCGATGATGGACTCGGTCAAGGCCATCCTGGCCGAGCTCGGCGTTCCGCCAGATCATCTCAAGACCGAGCAATTCGGGCTGACCAAGCCTGCACCCGCTGCCGCCGGCACCACCGCGAAGGCGACCACGCCGGCGACGGGCCCGCTGGTCACATTCTCGAAGAACAACAAGTCGGCCAAGATTCACCTCGATCTTCAGTCGGGAGATAGCCCGCCCAAACAGACGGTTCTCGAGCTCTCGGAGGAGCTCGCCATCGGCATCGAGTTCTCCTGCCGTGTGGGTACCTGCGGCATCTGCAAGGTGAAGCTGACGTCCGGTGAGGTCGAAATGGCGGTGCAAGATGCACTCGACGCCGACGACAAGACCAAGGGCATCATTCTCGCCTGCCAGGCCAAACCGAAGAACGACGTCACGGTCGAGGCGTAGCTGTGAAGGAACGTGAACGCATTGTCGTAACGGGCGTCCTCGCGGTGCTCGTAGTGGCATGGCTCGGCTTTCTCGTTCATCGGTCGCCGCGCTTCCCCGGCAGCGGACTTGGCGCTGCCTTCGGCATCGCGGGGGCGCTACTCATGCTCGTCCCGCTCGCATATCCGATCGCTAAGCGCATTCCGTTCCTTCACGATCGAATCACGCGCCACATTTCGTTGCAGTCGTTACTCGCGGTGCACGTCTATGCGGGCATCCTCGGCCCACTGTTCGCCATCATTCACACCGGCCACAAGTTCGATAGCGGGCTCGGGATCACGCTGACGGCAGTCATGCTGCTCGTCGTCGTGAGCGGGTTCGCAGTTCGCTATCTGCTCACCTACGTGAACCGCGAGATCAAAGACAAGTTGCTGCTGCTACAGACGGCTCGCGGGGATCTCGATAGCGCCTGGGGCGTGCTCGAGAGCTCGCCGGCCGAAGCGCGGTCCCTCCCGAAGGCGCGCCTCCTGGCTGCCGGCCTCGCATCGCTGGGCTTCGAATACTCGACGGGTGGCCCCGCCGCTGAGGTCACCCGCAACGCAGAGTCCGTCGCCGATCTCGAGTATGCGATCCGAACCCACGAGCTCTTCAAGCGCTGGTTTGCTCGCTCGCTGACCTTGCACATCGTGCTCTCCGTGATGCTCTACGCGTTGCTCGCGCTGCACATCGGTTCCGGAATCTACTTCGGCCTGCGGTGGTTGCGATGAAGCTGTTCGCGCTTTGGTTCGCGCTGATACTTGCGCTTGCAG
This sequence comes from Myxococcales bacterium, assembly GCA_043741435.1. GTDB lineage: Bacteria > Myxococcota_A > Polyangia > Palsa-1104 > Palsa-1104 > JBDTCO01. Next base: position 1,734 of record JAYUBF010000346.1, on the reverse strand, counting down.
CGGCGGCCACACTCGCCGTGGTGCACTTCAAGCCGGCATCGTCGGCGCTCAAGCGCTTCGTCAAGCCAGGTCCGCTCTCGCGCCGGCATGCGTACCTGGCCGATCGATGTACCTCATGCCATGTTCCCACGGTGGGTGTGACGGTCGCGAGTTGCACGGCGTGCCACGCGAGCTCCGAGCGCCTGCTAGGTCGTCAACCGACCGAGTTCCACGCAAGCATCGAGGAGTGCGCGCCGTGTCACATCGAGCACCAGCCCACGAACCTCCGACCTCTTGTCATGGACCATGTGGAGCTCGCCAAGGTCGGCGCGCGCACGCTCGCCCGCGCATCGCGAGGGGACCCCGACAGCGCCGCGACGCTCAGCTCGCTCGAGACCTGGTTTCACATTCGAAGCCCGGAAAAGCTCGACGCGAGCTCGGCGCGCCAAATACTCAACTGCGCCGGCTGTCACGATCGCCGGGACCCGCACTTCAAGCGATTCGGCAGCGACTGCGCGCAGTGTCACGAGCTCGAGTCGTGGCGAGTTCCCGGCTACCAGCATCCCTCGTCCGGCTCGAAGGCCTGCGTGCAGTGCCATCAAGCGCCGCCGAGTCACTCCATGGAGCACTTCTCGATGATCTCGCAAAAGTTTGCTCACAAGGAGCGGGCGCGGGCGGATCAGTGCTTCGAATGTCACAACACGACGAGTTGGAACGACATCGTCGATGTCGGGTTCTACAAGCACCACTGAGACAGCCGAGATGCCGAATGCGAAGTCCATCGAAGACGAAGCCGGTACAATCGAGCACGAGAGCCGCTGTGACGGGATTCGAAACCATGAGCTCGCCACGACGATATCGACTGCGTCTCGTCGGCGGTAGAATGCTTTCTCCGTCGGTGCGCGGTCTCACCTTCGAAGCGACGGGCGACGCGCCGCGATACGCTGCGGGGCAGTCGATGAATCTGCACGTGCGGACGGCGGGGGGACTCGTGATGCGCCGGCCCTACTCGGTTGCGTCGGCGCCCGACGGCTGCAATCGACTCGACTTTGCGGTGACGCGCGTCGAAGGCGGCCCGACCTCGACGGCGCTACACACCCTTTCAGCAGGCGCTATCGTGGAGGCCGACGGGCCGAACCACGGTTGGCTGGCGCGGCGGGAGTCCGAGCGTGATGCGCCAGCGCTGCTCATTGCCACCGGTTCTGGCCTCGCTCCTTTTCGCGCTCTGTTGCAAGAGGAGTTGGCGCGCAACCCAGGCCCGCCGATCGGGCTCCTATTCGGGTGCCGTACGCAAGCTGACATCCTTTGGCGTGACGAGCTCGAGCACTGGACTACAGCAGTGCGACGCTTCTCCTTGATCGTCACGCTCTCGCGCCCTGATATCGATTGGCGCGGCGCAACCGGGTGGGTGCAGCTTCACGTCTCGAACGCCATCCGCGCCCTGCACCCCGAGCTCGTCTTGCTCTGCGGGCTGTCGCCGATGACGGAGGTCGTCGAGCGCAACTTGGTCGCCTTGGGAATTTCGGCTCAAGCAATTCGCACCGAGGCCTATGACACTAGATTGGGTGCGCGAACAGGTGATGACCATAAAGGGGCGTCGGCGCGGACACCACGCGGCGCGAGTCGTAACCAAGGCAGTCGACGAGCAGCCTTGGAGAGCGCTGCGGCTGCGTAGCAGGAACTCGATGCGTAAGACGCTTGCGAGTGCGTTGCTTCTTCTTCTGCCCGCCACGGTCTTCGCGTATCCGACCGCGC
>JAYUBF010000345.1:0-27267 GCA_043741435.1 Myxococcales bacterium | reverse complement strand
TGTCGCCGGTTGCCGGTTGCCGGTCTCCTGTTCTTTGAGCCCGGCCCCATAGGTGATCGGAATAACTTGGGACTCGCCGCTAAGTGACTGGCATTGGCCGTAGGCCAGCGTTTCAAGCTTTATTCGCCCAGGCGGTTTGCGGCACTGTTCCCCGGCCATGTCGCATGTAGATCTGATCGCAAAGGAGCTGGGACTACGCGCGGAGCAGGTGGAGCGCACGCTCGCCTTGTTCGCCGAGGGCGCCACGCTTCCGTTCATCGCGCGCTACCGCAAGGAAGTCACCGGCAACCTCGACGAGGTGCAGATCGGCCTCATCGAAGAGCGCGGCCGCTACCTGAAGGAGCTCGACGACCGACGCACGGCGATCGAAAAAGAGATCGCGCAGCAGGGCAAGCTCACCGACACACTGAAGGCGAAGATCGCCGCGGTCTCGACGAAGGCCGAGCTCGAGGACTTGTACCTGCCGTACAAGCCAAAGCGGCGTACGCGCGCCATGATCGCGCGCGAGCGTGGGCTGCAGCCGCTCGCAGATCTGATCCTCGCGCAAACGGCCGATGGCACGCCGCCCGAGCAAGCCGCCGCGGGCTTCGTCGATGCCGCGAAGGAGGTGCCGGATGCGAAGGCCGCGCTGGCCGGCGCGCGCGACATCGTGGCCGAGCAGCTCTCGGAGCGCTCGGAGGTCCGTGCTCGCTTGCGCAAGCTCGCCGAGGAGACCGGCATCGTTACCAGCAAGCAGGTGGCGACCAAGGAGGCTGCGAAGGAGCCCCTAGCCCAGAAGTTCAAGGACTACTTCGAATGGCGCGAGCCGATACACCAGGTTCCGTCGCATCGGCTGCTCGCCGTTCGGCGCGGCGAGAAGGAAGGGTTCCTCCGCGTCGGGCTCGAGGTCGACGAGGCGCAGGCGATCGGCATTATCGCCGACGCTGCGCCGGCAAATCCACGCAGTCCGCTCGCGCCGGAGCTGCGGCTGGCGATCGAGGATTCGTGGCGTCGCTTGTTGTCGAGCGCCGTCGAGGTCGATGTGCGCCTGTGGTCGAAGGAGCGCGCCGACAAAGAGGCCATCGAGGTATTTGCCGGCAACCTGCGTCACCTGCTGCTGGCGCCGCCGCTCGGTGGCAAGCGCGTGCTCGCCGTCGACCCGGGCTTCCGTACCGGCTGCAAGATCGCGGCGCTGTCCGCCGAAGGGGCGCTGCTCGAGCACACCGTCGTGTACCCCACGCAGTCGCAGCACCAGCTCGAGCAGGGCGAGGCCGCGATCGAGCGCTTGTGCAAGACGCACCAGATCGAGGCCATCGCCATTGGCAACGGCACCGCCTCGCGCGAGACCGAAGCCTTCTTGCGCAAGCTCGCGAGCGCATCCCGGCTGCATGGCGCAGCGATCGTGGTCGTGAGCGAATCCGGCGCGTCGGTGTACTCCGCGTCGGAGATCGCGCGGCAGGAGCTCCCCGACCAGGACGTGACGGTACGTGGCGCGGTATCCATCGGTCGGCGTCTCCAGGATCCGCTCGCTGAGCTCGTGAAGATCGATCCCAAAGCGATCGGCGTCGGTCAGTACCAGCACGACGTGCATCAACCCACCTTGCAGCGCGCGCTCGATCAAGTGGTGGAGAGCTGCGTGTCGGGCGTGGGCGTCGACGTGAACACGGCATCGGTGAAGCTGCTCTCGTACGTCGCTGGCGTGGGTGAGTCGCTGGCCGAGGGCATCGTCCGCCACCGCACCGAGAAGGGACGCTTCCGTTCTCGCGCGCAGCTGAAGGAGGTGCCGCGCCTCGGTGCGCGTGCGTTCGAGCAGTGTGCCGGCTTCCTCCGCGTTCGTGGTGGCGACAATCCACTCGACGACTCGGCCGTTCACCCGGAGAGCTACGACGTTGTGTCGGCGATCGCGTCCGACGTGGGCGTCGACGTGCGCGCGCTCGTCGGTCACGCCGACAAGGTTCGCACCCTCGACCTCACGCGATACGTCGACGACAAGCGCGGGCTGCCGACGCTGAAGGACATCGCTGCGGAGCTGGAGAAGCCAGGGCGTGATCCGCGCGCTTCGTTCGAGGTGGTCACCTTCGATCCGGACATCACGGGCATCGAGCACCTGCAGCCCAACATGCTCCTGCCCGGGATCGTCACCAACGTGACCAAGTTCGGCGCGTTCGTCGACGTGGGCGTACACCAGGACGGCCTCGTCCACATCTCGGAGCTGTCGAACAAGTTCGTCAAGGATCCGGCCGAGGTCGTGAAGGTGGGCGACAAGGTGAAGGTCCGCGTTCTCGAGGTCGATCTGCCGCGCAAGCGCATCGCGCTGAGCATCAAGAAGGCGAGCGAGGCGGTCACCACCGCACCCGCGCCTCAAGCGCAGCGTGCACAACAAGGGCAGAGCAACCGCCCGAAGCCAGCGCCGCCACCGCCCCAGCAGCCCTTCAACAACCCGTTCTCGAAGTTGAAGCTGCCGCCGGGGAGGCCCTCGTAGCCGACCGCAGGAGCGGGTATCATCGAGGGCTCCTGATCAGATCCTCCAGGCTTTACCACGAGCGTCACCCAAGGATGCCTATGAGCAAGAAGATCGTCGAGTCGAGCGATGCACCGAAGGCCATCGGGCCGTACAGCCAGGCCGTGTCGGCAAATGGGCTCGTGTTCTGCTCGGGTCAGATCCCGCTCGATCCAGCGACGGGTCAGCTGGTCGAGGGTGACATCAAGGTACAGACGCGACGCGTGCTCGACAACCTCGCCGCCGTGCTGAAGGCGGCCGACGTGAGCTTCGACGCGGTGGTTCGCACCACCATCTTCCTCGTCGATCTGGGCGACTTCAACGCCGTGAACGAGGTGTACGGTGGGTACTTCCAGAAACAGCCACCTGCCCGTGTGACGGTGCAGGTCGCAGCGCTACCCCGCGGCGCTCGCGTCGAAATCGACGCGATAGCGTCGTTGACTTGAGTCGCGATCGCCACGGCGGGCTAACCGCAAAAGACCAGCTTGGTTACGCAGCCTTTTGAACGTTCCCGGAGCGCAGGCAACGGGTGCACACGCGGAGGCGCATACGCGCACCCTCGAGGAGAATGTGCACGCGCTTCAGGTTCGGGCGTTGAACGCGCTTGGTCTTGATGTTCGAGTGGCTGACCTTGTTGCCGACCAGCCGACCCTTGCTGCAAAGATCACATGTGTTCGCCATGGGAAACTCCAAAAGGAGCGACCTCTTATCATTCCTATTCGGGGCTTGCAAGCACGGAGCGCTGTCCGCAGCGGTTGTGGGCCTCGTGATCGGGTGCGCAGCGTGTAAGCACAAGGCAAACCAGGCCCCGGACGGAGGCATTTCGAGACAGGACCCGGCCAACGCCGCGGGCCTTCATGACGGAGGCGTCGCCGTCGTCACCGTCCTTGGGCAGGTTCGCGGCCGGGTCGTCTCGCAAGGCCAACCGGTGGTGGGTGCGCGCATCCAGCTCGGCACTGCCGGCCACACGCGCGAGGTCACGAGCGGCGCCGACGGCCGGTTCCAGCTCACCGCGGTGCCGGCCGGTGCCTACGCGCTGGCCGCCGATGCGCCGGGCCGACCCCTCGGCGCGTTCGTGCCGGTGGACGTAGGCCTCGGCGCCGATATCGGGGACACCGAGCTCAAGGTGGAGCTGTCGGCCACCGCGCCGCTCGTCGGCCTCGTCCGCGATGACGTGGGGAAGCCACTGCTCGGCGCGATGGTGAGCGTCGAGGAGGAAGAGCGCGCCTTGCCGCTCGCGGTCGAGACAGGCGTCGACGGGCGCTTCTCCGCGCCCAATCGCATACGCGGTCACGTGTATCGCGTGTTCATTCGTCGCGCTGGCTTTCTACCCGACGGCCCTCGGCTCGTGCGTGCCGGTGGCGCACCCGTGGAGCTGGGCCTCCGCCGTGGCGCCATCCTCGAGGGGCTCGTCGTCGACGAGCATGGCGCCCCGGTGGTCGGTGCGGAGATCTCCATCGTCGGTGAAGAGGGTGGCGGCGAAGCATTGCTGATCCCGGCCACCGGCGCATCGGTCCCCGCGGGAACGCCCGACGGCTGGGCGCGACTCGAGGCAAGTGGCGAGCTCGGGGTCTTGCGAGGGCCCGTCCCTTTTCCGCCCTTGCGCACGTCGGTGCCCGTTGCACGACCGCCGGTCGTCTCGCTCTTGCCACGCACCGACGGTCTGGGAAAGTTTAGGGTCGCCGAGTTGCCGGCTGGGCCGGCGCTCGTCACCGCGCGTCATCCCGACTTCGCCGACGCGACCAGCGTGCCGGTCCTGTTGTCTGCGGGCGGCTCGCGCTCGGTGCGCATCGAGCTACGACGCGGTGCGATCGTGCGAGGTCGGGTCGTCGACGACACCGGTCAAGGCCTCAGCGACGCGCAGATCACCACCAGCGACGGTCGCACGGCGCTCTCCGATGCGCAGGGCGCCTTCCAGATCGAGCACGTCGTACGGCCCATCCACCTCACGGCACGACGGACCGGCTACCTGCGCGGCGAGGCCTCTGCGGAGCCGGAGCCGGATCAGCGCGAGCTCGCCGTCGAGCTGAGCCTCCGCCGCGCCCTCGGCCGGCTCGTGGGAGAGGTGACCAATCAATGGGGCAGCGTCGTGTCGGGCGCGCGGATCTCGGTGGTGCCCGACGGCGGCGAAGGCTTGCGCGTGACCAGCGGCAGCGATGGCCGTTTTCGCGCGGAAGGCCTCCCCAGCGGCCCATATCGCGTCGTCGTCGAGCACGCCGACTACGCGCGCTTGTCCTTGCCCAGCATCGAGGCCAGCGACGACGCGCGGCTCCTCCTGCGCTACGGTGGCGGGATCGACGGCGAGCTGTTCGATCCTCGCACCGGCAATGCGCCGCTCGACGCGAAGCTCGAGCTCGTGAGCGGCGAAGAGCACGTGCCGCTGACGCTCACGGGACGTCGTTTTCGCGCGTCGGGACTTCCCGTGGGTCCGGCGCGCGTTCGCGCGTCGGCGCGCGGCTACCCCACGCTCATTGTGGATGTGGATATCACCGAGAGCGATCGACCCGGGGAGGTCACGGTGCGCGACCTGCGTCTCGAGCTCGAGCTCGGTGGCCGGGTGCGCGGCCGCGTGCGCGACGACCACGGCGACCCAGTGGCCGGCGCCACCATCGACGTCGTGGGGTCACGTGCGACCGAGAGCGTTCGCAGCGACACCCGCGGCGAGTATCTGCTGGTCGGCGCACCGACGGGAACGGTGAAGTTGCGCGCGCGACTGAGGGGACGATCCGCGGAAGACGAAGCGGAGGTCCGCTCGAACGAAGAGACTCGCGTGGACCTCACGCTGCCCAATACAGAGCCGTAGCCAGTGCGTGCGCGATCGATGGCAACGCCACGAACGAAAAAGCGTGTTGGCATCGTTGTCGCATCGTTTGTCTACATGCGTTCATTGCAGCCGCGTCGACACCCGCTGATCTTCGCTCTTGCGTTGTTTTCTGCCCTAGGTGTCATCGAGTTAGAAGCGACGGCGGCCCCTTTCGAGATTATCCATCGCGGACAGCCGTCCTCATCGGTGGGGTCAATCGACCGCGAGCGGGTCCTGATCACGCATCGCGGTAGCAACGTTGCCGTGGCCCGGAAGCTGGAACGTGGCACTTTGAGGGCACATCTGCCCACGCCGAACAACGTACTGACGCGTGCAATAGACCACCCCACGCCAGCCCTTTGGGTCTCGGTCGGTCAGCCCTCCGCTTGGAACCGCCTGTGGTCTGGAATGATCGGCAAGCGAGGTGAGGCTTCAATCACGTTCGAGGTTCCACGAGCGCTTGTGCAGCGGCCACGAGGTATCGGGAAGTTTATGTTTGGCAACTCACAGCGAGTTATCGAACACGATGTGCCCATTCCGTTGGACGCCATTGTCAGATTTGGACCGACACCGTAGCGCGCCTCAGCCCACAGTTTTGTGAGCAGCTGCTGTCGGCTGGCGAGGTGCCCGGATCTTTGGCTATGGCACTCTTACTGGAGCATGATGCGGATGTGCGACTCGGTGCCTTGCTCCGGTGTCATCGCGCGCTTCAAATTGCCGAACGCAGGCTCGGGGCCGTCGCCGCGTGGGCCGTCAAAGATGCGCCGCATCGCTGGCGGTCTCTCAGCCAAAGGTGGTGCGCTCGCGAGGACGCGACGGCTGAACGGCCCGGGCTTGCCGAGGGTGCCCGTGCGCTTCGGTGCCGGCAACGGCTTGACCGGGCGGAACACGTTGAGCCGGCGGCTGCTGTACGCCGACTTCACGCGCCGGTTCTGCTGTGTCTCCCAGCCCTGGCTTGCGCCTCCCGTGCTGCCGATCGTCGCACCATTGCTGAACGGACGCCTGCCGAGCGGATCGAAGGTGCCGTTGGTGGCCGCTTGCAACGCTTGCTGGTTCAACATCGCGCCGCGCGCCGCGTTGTCGGACATCACCCGGTCGGGCACGGGGGCCTTCCGGATGGGAGCGGCACCGGCCGTTCCCGCCGTTGCCAACGAGCCGGAGATCACTGCGACGAACGCAAGTCGACCAAACATGTTTTGGACCTTACTCCCCGCAGGCGGGATGGCAAGAATGAATTGCCTATCTGATTTGGATGCGTCGATGCAAAAAGTCGTTGCCCCCGCGCTCTTCCCGCGCCACCACCCACACATCGAGTGCGCCCTCACGGCCGTCCAAAGAGCTCATGAACTCGGTGGTATCGAGCACGGTGTCCGGGCGCTCCTCGCCGGTGACCTGGTTGTTGACCTTGCCGGCCGAGGTGTACCAGAAGAAGCGCACCAGCTCGGTCGCCTGCGTGGTCATGAGCTGGCGCGGATCGCCGACGAAGGTGGTGTACGTCTCCGCAGATCCTGGCGCCGCGGCCGCGCGAAACCGGAGCTTGCCGCCGCGCGCCAGCTGAAGCGCTGGCATCGAGTCGTCGGGCAGCGGCTCGAGCGCGACGGTCTGCCCGAGGTCGGGGAGCTCGCCATCGGTGTCGGTGGGAACGTAGGAAACTGACGCGAGCGTCGGGTTGTTGTTCGGCGGCACGAAGCCGGCCTGCCAGCGCACGCGATCGAACGCGGTGACCGTCTCGGTGCCGTTGTGGATGCGCAGGCGAACCGGCACGTAGAAGCCACCCGTCGGGTCGGGTGCTCCGAACTGGGTGAGCGTGCGTGTCGGCATCGTCATGCGGGTCGTCCCGTTCGCGAGCGTCGGCAGCGCCGTCATCACCGCGGGATCGTCGGAATCCACGCACGCGGGATCGATGTCCACACCTGCGCGCGGGATGAGGTTGCACAGCGCCCACTCGTAGGTCACGGGCTCGGCCAGGCCCGCATCGGCGCCAACTCCGAAGTTCGCGACGAGCGGCGTGAGCTGGGACTCCGCGCCGGAGGGGATCTCCGGTGGATCGGCGCGAATGGCGAGCACGCGCAACGTCTGGACGTAGCTGGCGGGCTCGAACGAATCACACCCGGCCGACGCGACGAGGAGCCACGGCAGGAGGCGGAGCGCGCGCGCCCACATCAGAAGTCACCTCGCAGACCGAGCACCGGCAAGAAGGGCAGGCCGGTGATGGGTTGGGTCTGCGTGTAGTTGTAGTTGTACGTGATGCCCTCGGGGTTCTTCGCGTAGTAGAGGTTCTGGATATCCAGATACACCGACAGCTTCCAGCGATTGAACGTCCACGCCTTGTCGAAGCGCAGATCGAGCTGATGGAAGGTGGAGAGCCGCGACGAGTACCTGTCGCCACTCACGGCGGTGTAGTTACCGTCGTTGTTGTCGAAGTACGCGGTGCGCACCGGCGTGAAGGGATTGCCGCTCACCACGCGGAAGCGCAGGCCCACCTGGTACCCCCTCGGCAGCTTGTAGCTCGCGATGAGCGTGAAGATGTGGGTCTGGTCGAGGCTGAACACGCGCCAGGGCTGGTCGGGCCCGTCTTTGCGCTCCGAGCGCGACACCGTGTACGAGATCCAACCGAACAGGCCCTTCCACAGTTCCTGCCGGAGGAGGAAGTCCGCGCCGTACGCGCGACCACGGCCGTTGTTGGTGTAGAGCGGGTCGAGCGACGTTTGACCGCGCACGATCAGGTTCGACAGGTCCTTGTAGAAAACCTGCGCTTGAATGAAGAGACCGGGCAGGGGCTTGGCCTCGACGCCCGCGACGTAGTGGACGCCGAAGATCGGGTTGATGCCTGGGCTGCCGTAGCCTGGCGTGAGCGTGATCGGGTCGGGGAGCTGGTCGTAGGCGCCGATGGCGAGCTTGAGCGACACCTTCGGGTGCACGTTGAAGCGCATCTGCAAGCGCGGCTCGGCTCGGACGTATGTATGCGCGTACTCGGTGCCGTGCTGATAATTGGAGAAGTGATACGTCTCGAGGCGAAGCTGCGGCGAGATGACAATCCGGTTCTTCCAGAGGCTGAACTCGGCCAGCGCATACGGCGCGATGGCGTGCGTGTAGAACGTGGTGTCGACGGCGGTGAACGAGCTGATGCCGGGCCCGCGCGTGTCCCCCTCCCGCGGCATGCCCGTCGAAGGCGCGAACGCCGACACGTCCCAGCGGTGACCTTCGAAGTCGAGGCCAGCGTCGACGCGGAGCCAGTCGGTGATGGGCACCCGGGCAACGGCGCGCAGGTTGTACGAGGTTTGGCGCGCGTCGATCGAGACCGGGATGTTGCCGAAGTTCGCGGTGACCGAGATCGGGACGTCGTAGCCGAACGACGGCGTGATGGTGAGCGTGGCGCGCCCGGCGAACCGGTGCGTGTATTTTGCGAGGATGCGGTGGTAGAAGGTGTGCGAGTTGAACACCGCGCTCAGTGCCGGGTCCGGCTGCTTCAGCTGGATGTTGACGACGTCGTCCGAGCCGAAGATCACGACGTCGAGATCGTCGTGCGGCGTGGCGCGCCACGAGAGCCTCGCTTGATAGTCGTAGTACACGGGCGACAACTGGAAGTCTGATGTGGTGAAGATGGGTAGCAACGCGTCGATCCACGAACGTCGCGCACCGACGGAGAACGAGAGGTTCTTCGCGATCTTGCCTTCGAGCATGAGCGAGCCATCGATGAGGTCCAGCTGGACGAAGCCGTGGATCCCGTCGATGCGCGGGCGCTTGGTCTCGATCTCGATGACGCCGCCAGTGCCGCGACCGTAGTCCGCGGAGTAGCCGCCGGGGAGGAAGCGAAGGTTCTCGATGATCTCGCTGTTTACCGTCGAGCGCAGACCGCCGAAGTGGAACAGCACCGGGATCTGCACGCCGTTCACGTAGGTGCGGGTGTCCCCCGGTGAGCTGCCCCAGACGGCGATCTGGCCACCACCGAATGCCGAGCGCGCGACGCCGGGGAGGTTCTGTACGGCCTTCAGCGTGTCGCCCTGGGTGCCGGGGATGCGCTTCACCTCGTCGGCGGAGAGCACGTACTCGGTGGTCTCTTGCACGATGCGCTTGCCGCGCACCGTGGAGGTGTAGCGCTCCTTCGCGGCGACGTACCACGTGACCTCGAGGCGCTTGCCCTGCTTCAGCTCGACCTTCACCTCGCTGGCGGCGATCTCACCAGAGCTCAGCTTGAAGACATGCTTGCCGACGGGGATCGCCGCAAAGCTGAAGCGACCTTGATCGTCGGTGATGGCTTCGAGCTCGGGCACGTCGGGCGTGACGATGACGGCGGAGATGGTCGCGCGATCGCCCGAACGTCGCACCTGTCCCGAGAACGGCACCGTCGGAAGCGCCGGTAGGGCGACGGCTTCTTCTGGTTTCGGCTCGCGTGGAGGAGGGGGCGGCGGCTTCATCACGAAGCGATAGCGGTACGCGACGCGCACCGGTACGGGCTTGCCGTCGGCCGTCCCGGGAGTGAAGCGGAAGTCTCTCGCTGCTGCGACCGCGGCGACGTCGTACGCCGCGGCATCGTCTCCGCCGGCCGATGTGGTCACGGCGACCTTCGTCGGCACGCCCTTGTCGTCGAGCTCGATACTGAGCATGACCTCGACCGGCGAACGCACCTCCAGGCTCTCGGGCGTTGTGGCCTCGACGAAGCGCTCGAGCTTCGGCGGCACGAAGACCGGCTTCTTCTCGTCGGCACGCGCCACGTGCGAGGGCGCCATCGAGGCGACGAGCGCGAGGAGGAAAGGCGCGAAGCTCGCGAGGAGGAGCGGAAGGCGGGGCCGGCTGCGGATCATGTTCTGAAGAGCGAGATCCACGCGCTACGCGCAGTACCCGCGCGAAAGCTTGCCCCATTCGACGTTCCCAACGCAACCGCGAGGCGCATTGGCATTCGCACCCATTCCAATTGAACTGCGTTCGCGAATGACGTATGACGTAACGGATTGCTGAATCACCCCATTTTGAATCACCCCATTGGAGAACGAATAAACAATGCCGCGCAGTAAACGTGAAAAGGTCGACCTGCTGTCCCTCCTCGCGCCGGAGCGCCGTCAGGCGATCTTCGAGGAAGTCCTCGGAACGCGCGCGCGCAGCTTGTTCCAGCGTCACGGCCGCACCACGCTGGGCAAGCTGGTCGAAGCGCTCGCCCAGGATGATCTGTGGGCGCAAATGCAACACGTGCGTGTCGAGTCGGTGCTCAATGCCCGTGAAGAAGCCACTGCCGGAAACGGTCGTCGCGGTCGCCCGCCGGGCAGCCGCAGCAAGCTCTCGAGCGGCGCAATCGATCAGATCCTCGAGGTCATTCGCAAGAAGCCGAACCTGCGCTCCGAGCAGATCCAAGGCGAGCTGAAGCTGGCGCCCGGCGTGGTGAAGAGTGGTCTTGCCAAGCTGCGCCTGGAGCAGCGCGTGCGCACGAACGGTCAGCGACGGTCGACCACCTACGCGCTGCTGGCTTGATTCGAGCGAACGGCTCGGGGCTCAACCGCTGCGGAGCGCGCGAGCGATCTCATCGCGAATGATCGCGGAGAGCTCGGGATTGGCGCGCTTGGAATCGCGAACCTGCACCGGCGCGTCCGACGGGCCGGGCGCACACGCAATCACCGTCTTCGGTGCGGCAGGCTCAGCGCTGGACTGAGGCGTCGAGACGGTGACCCCTCGGCCGCGCGGACCGAGGCCGGCTTTGGCCCGCGCTTCGGCGAGCGCCGGCATCGCGCTGGCCGGAAGAGCGCGCACCATACCGAGCTGGCGCGCCACGAGCGCGATGCGCGCGAGGTGTTCGACGAGCTCCATGCGCAGGTACGCTTGCTCGAGGTCCACGCCCCAGCTCAGCACGCCGTGGTTGCCGAGCAGCACCGCGTCGAACTCCACGAGGTAGGGACCGAGGGCGTTGGCAGCGCCGGCGCCTGGCGCGGCGAAGGGCACGAGCGGCACCGATGGACCGACGGAGACCACCGTCTCGGCGATCATCGGCACATCGAGCGCGAGGCCAGCGACGGCAAAGCCCGTCGCATGCGGCGGATGGGCATGGACCACGGCGCGCACGTCGGGCCGTGCTGCGAACACCGCCAGGTGCAGGCCCAGCTCCGAGAAGGGCTTGCCGCCGTGGCCGCCCACCTTCGCGCCGCTTGCATCCACCGTCAGCACGGAGTCGGCCGTGACCTTGGCCTTGCTGGTTGCGGTCGGCGTGGCGAGGAAGCGCAGAGAGTCGGCGGCGCGGTGCGTGATGTTGCCGTCGTGGTTCGCGACCCAGCCCCGGTCATGGAGCGCGACGGAGTACTCGGCGATGAGAGACCGCAGTGCGTTGTCGGTCATACGTGCACGTCGTCCACCACGGCGACGATCAGCGAGCGGATGGGCGTTTGTGCGCCTTGCCTGAGCAGCTGGCGCACGCCGTTGCCCTCGCTCATGACCAGCACGAGATCACCCACCCCGGCTTGCACGTCGTCAACGGCGAGGAAGGACGAGCCGAGCGCGCGCAACGAACCGTCGGCCAGCTTCTCGGAGCCGTCGACCGGTTGCACGATGAGGAGCTTCTTGTCGTCGAAGGCCGGGTGGTGCGCGGTGGCGACGACATTGCCCTCGACGCGGCAGAGCCTCATCGCGGCTTCTCCGAGGTCTTCTCCGCCATTTTCTTCTGGGCGGCTTGTATGTCATCGACGATGCCGACGATCGCAGCGTCGACCGGAACGAACCATGGATCGAGTGCCAGCGCGGCTTCGCGTGAGCCCACCAAGTACACCAGATCATCCTGCCCCGCGCGCACCGTGTCGACGGCAACGTGGTCGTCGCCGCTGCGCTCGAGGTGATGATCGAGCGGCGTCACCAGCAAGAACTTCTTGCCGGAGAGCCCCTCGTATTTCTGCGTGGCGACCACGGTACCGATGACGCGTCCCAGATACATGCGGCCCGGAAGATACCAGGCCTTGGCCGGCGCTACACGCGGGGAACGTCGGCGCGTTCACGCAGCGCGAGGTACGCCTCGGACAACGTAAAGCGGCCGAGCTCGCGCAGGCTCTCGTCGTCGCCTTCGTCACGCAGCACCCGCGCCGCAGCACGGAACTCGCCACAGGCCACGAGACCCGCACGGTTGGCGGAGTGCTCCACGCCCTTGCGCCAGCGCGCCGACGAGAACTGCGTGTCGGTTTCGCGCTGGAACAGCTCGGACAGGCGCTTTACGACCTTGTACGGCAATTGCTTGCGCAGCTGCTGCGCGTCGCTCTCGCCGGCGACGCTTGCGTCGTTGGCGCGCACCGCGGCGTGGCGCGGATGGAAGGCCCGCACCGCGGACATGAACAGCGCGTTCAACCGATCCTTCGGCAAGCCTACCACCAGCGCGTGCTCGGAGCGCAACAGCCAGAGCGCGCGCCCGAGGAGGAAGCGCAGCTCGGCGCTCGGCAACGCAGCGAGTCCGGGCGAGAGCACCACGGCCGTCGGCGGGCGGACCACGACGGCGGGCGTGGTCCAGCTCGGATCGTCTTTCATGTAGAGCGCCGTGCGACGGTTGCCGAACAGGCGTGCGCACTCGGCGAACAGCTCCGCTGCAGGGTCGGTGGCCATCGGCGAGACCCGGGCCGACGGGCTCACGCCGAGCGAGGCGAGGTCGCCCAGCTGATTCTGGGGGAGGCCTTCGTAGATCGCAGCGAACACCTCAGACAACGCTTGAGCGTCCGGATGCTCCAGCAACATGAGCTCGGCCTCGCCCATCGGGGCTGTCGGCGACCGTGTCGCGCTCGGCGGTTGCTTGACCAGCGGGATCGGGCGACCCACCGCGAGCGCACCGGCGACCGCTTGCAACGACTGGAGGACCTCAATGCGCGCTGTATGGCCGGCACGGGACTCGACGCGCTCGAGCGCCTTCAGCGACGGTAGATCGAACGGGTCGGCGTAGAGCAAGATGCGGCGATGCGCGATGGTCTGCGCCTCGTACTGCGCATCGTCGCCGTAGCGGGTGAGCAGATTGAGTCGGAGGGGAGTCCGACTCGGGTCGAGCTCCAGCACTCGCTCGAACGCGTGAAGTGCGCCCTTTGCATCGTTCAACCGATCGCGGACCTCGCCGAGTCGTTGCCATAGTGCAGCACGCGCAGCGCGCTCCGGTTCGCTCGGCGGCGCCAAATTCGCGAGCGCGCGCGTGAGCAGCTGCGCGCCAGCTTCGTCGTCACCTTGGCGCACCAACAGCGCGGAGTAGCCGGCCAAGGTCTCCGCGTCGGCCGGGGCGAGCTCGTGCGCGGCAGCGAGGTGCTCACGCGCCGCGGCGTCGCGACCCAGCGCCGCTTCCAGCGCGGCGGATTCGCGAAGCCGGCGGGCGCGCTCGACGGGAGCAGCGCTGTACGAGAGCAAACGCGCGGCCGTATCGGCAGCCGCCGCGACGCTGTGCGTGTTGCGCTGGAGCTGCAGCAGCAGCTCGAGGGTGCCGACTGGCGGACGGCTCTCGGCGCCGCCCGCATCCCAGGCTCGGGTCGCCGCCAAGATCGCATCGCGTGCGCGCGCCTCGTCGCGCAGGCTCTCCATCGCGATCTTGCCGACGCGTTCCCAGCGACGGGCACGCTCCGCGGCATCGACCGTGGCGATGGCTTGCCGTTCCAGCAACTCGAGTGCATTCGCCCAGTCGCCTTTTTCGGTGGCCTGCGCCGCGAGCTGCGACAACGCAAGATCATGCTCGGGATCGATCGCGAGTGCGAGCTTCAGCAGTGCGACGGCTTTCTCCGGCCGGCGAATCTTTTGCTCGGAGAGCGCACCCTCGTACAGCGCTTGCGCACCACCCTTGCCCAAACGTTTCATGTCGGGGTGCTCCGAGACGGCAGAGAGATGTTGAGCGGCCTCGCGGTAGCGACCTTGCGAGAACCGATTGCGACCCAGTTGCACGCGCGTACGCACGTCGCCTGGTTGTCGGCGATCGGCCTCGATCAACGCCGAGTACGCGTCGTCTGCATTGCCTCGTGCCGACGCTGCTTCCGCGATACGGCGGAAGAATGCCGCAGCGTCCATCGGCCTTGCGCTCGGCATGCTGGCCGCGTAGCGCAGCAACGGCTCGACCTCGTCCCACTCGCCGGTGCGTGTAGCCAAGTCGCAGAGACCGTGCATCGCAGCGGCGTAGCCTGGCTCCGCATCGTGCGCCGCGCGGAAGGCCGCTTCGGCCTCGCTCCATGCTTCGTCGGCGAACAACGCCGCGCCCAGCAACGAGAACAGCTCGGCCCGCTCACGGCCTTGCGTCGGTGCGAGGTCGACCTCGCGCCGTAGGACGGCGAGCACGTGTAGCCGGTCGCCGAGAGAGCGGAACACCTCGCGCAGGTCGCGCCAGAGCTTGGCATCGGCAGGGCAGCGCTCTAGCGCGATCGCAGCATCGGAGGCCGCACGGTCGCGATCGCCGTGTGCCAGCTGCGCGGAGGCGGCATCGATGAGTGCGCGCGTGGCGCTCGCATCATCGGTGACGGCAGCCGCTTGGCGTTCTCGTGCATCGGCGTAGCCGTGCCAGTCCTGGCCGCCCTCACGCAGCTTCGCCAGCTGCGCGAGAGGGCCGGGCTCGTCGGGCGCCAGCGCAATCGCTTGCTCCAACGTGTGAATGGCTTCGACCGTTCGACCCGCTTCGGCCTCGAGGCCACCGAGGTGTGCCAGCAGGTGTGCGCAGGTGACCGGTGAGGCGCCCGCGTTCTCGGCGAGCTGCAGCCGTCGAGCGCCGAGCTCGATGCGTTCGTGCAACGTCTCCGGACTGGTCGCCATCGCCTCGGTAAGCGCGACGATCGCAGCGTCGTCGTCCGGCTGCAGCGACACGAGGTGACGCCAGGCCGCGAGCAGCTGCGCCGGCTCCCCAGCGTGGTCACGTATAACCTCGGCTCGCTTGCGAGCCACCGCGACGAGCTCGGTGGAGGGCTGCTGCGGGTCGTCGAGCAGGCGCTGATAAAATGCGGCCAGCTCGTCGACGTGACCCAGTTGGCGCAGGAGCCTCTCGGTGGCTGCGTTCACGTCCGGGTCGAAGATCCCGCGCCGCTCGAGGGCCCGGTAGCCATCGAGCGCGCGCTCCGGCAGCTCGAGGTTTTCTTCGTAGATCTTCGCGATGCGGAGGCGCAGGGATCGTGCTTGCGGCTGTACCGCGGAGCCCTCGCTCGCCTCGAGCACGTCGATGCGGCGTCCCAATAGCTCGATCAGCCGCGACCACGCACCCTGCGATTCGTACAAGCGGCTCAACGCCGCGAGGGCCATCGGGTGCGCGCCGTTGTGCTCGAGTAGCTTCTCGAGCGTCGCGATCGCGTCGTAGCGCTTCCCGAGACGCTCGTAGGTCTCCGCCAGCTCGAGCGCGTGGCGGTCGCGCGTCTCCCCGTGAGGCAGCTTCTCCCCGAGGCCGTTCAGGCGACGCTCGAGCATCTCTGCGAGCGCGTCCCAGCGCTCCATGCCGCGGTAATAGCGCTCGAGGCGTTCCATCACCTCGGGCATGCCCGGCCGCATCCCGAGAATGCGCCGGTAGTATTGCTCCGCGTCGTCGAAGCGACCTTGGCGCTCGCGAATGACGGCGCTATCGAGGAGCAGCTCGATAGCGCGCTCCGAGTACGTGGTCGCCTCGACCGCTTCATCGAGGATCGCCACCAGCTCGTCCTCGGCGCCATGGCGGTGGGCGATGGCATCGAGAGCCACGCGGACCTCCGGGCCCGCGTTCGGCTCGAGGAATGCCTTCCGCAGCTCGGCGAGCGCGCGCTCCACCCGCGTGGCACCCGTCTCCCACATCCCGGCGACGGCGAGCCGCGCGCGGGTCGACGATCGGCCGTTTCGGCGCTCGCTGCCCAGCATGACCTCGGCGAGCTCCTCCCAGGCGTCGTGGGTCGCTTCGAGCCGCGCGATCGGTTGGTCCAACATCGGTGCGCTGGCCAACCACGCGCCATCCACGTCGGAGATCTCGGAGACGTTGGGCACCGGTGTTTGTGCCTGGTGCGGCACACCGGGAAGAGGCGGAGGCAATCCCCGCGTCAGCGTCGGCGGCTTCGATGGACGCGGAGGCGGGGCCCCACGGGCGACCTCGGCCAGGTCACCGATGGCGATCTCCATGGTCTGGTCTTGCACCACGCGGCGAGACGACGAGATCACGAGCGGCGCCGATGGAGCGGCCGGCGGCTCGAGAGGTGGCAGGCGGCTGCGCCCAGCCGCGAACGACTCCTGGCCGACGTTGGTCGCCGGCAACGCCGGATGGGTGGTGGCCAACAGCTTGGCGAGCCGCCAGAGCTCTGCGCGCACGTCGTTCGCGGGTTCGATGGGATCCGGCGTTTGCGCGAGCGTCGCGAGCCGCAAGCGGAAGGCGCGGAGTGGCGCGCTCAGCTTTTCTTCGGCGAGGGCCGCTGCCTGGTCGAGGAGCTTGGTGCGCTCTGCCGAACCCCGCGCCGCGCGAACGGCACGACGCGAGAGCAGGGCGAGCAGGTCCTCGAAGCGACCCGACGCGTGCGCCAGGCGATCGATCTCGGCGGCGAGAACATCTTCGGCAGCCGGATCATCGACGAGCGGGACGGACCGCAGCAGCTCGTCGAGAGCCCCCGCCGGATCATGCATCGTCTTCTCGCGAACCTCGGCACGCAATGAGAACAGGTGCGCCTGCTCGCCACGTGGCACCTGGAAGACGAGCTCACGCAGCGCGTCGAGCACGTTTTCGGTGTCCCGACTTCGCTCGCCGAGGCGAAGCAGGTGTGGGATGAGCGCACGTGCCGTGGAAGTCGCGGGCCCGAGCGATGGGAAGATCTTCGGCCCCGTGGCCTCCCGGATCACCGTGAAGGCGCGGCGCGGATCGTGGATCTTTTCTTCGAGGAGCAACGCCCGTTCGACACGCGGGGCCAAGCCCGGCTCTTCCTCGAGCACGCGGACGAGGTCGCTCCACAGCGCACCGCGTGTCGCGATCGCGCGCAGCTCGTCGAGGACGCGGCGGCGAAGAACCTCGCTGGGCTGGCCGAGCACCCGTCGCAGCTGCGCGAACGCCGCTGCCGGGTCGCCGAGACGCCCCTCGAGCAGAGCCGCCAAGCTCTGTCCCAAGGCGACCGCGGCCTGACGGTCGCCCGCTTCCTCGGCGAGGTCGAGTCGCGCGCGATCGACCTCGAGCTGTTGCTCCGGCAGATCCGCAGCGGCGTAGCGCGCGGAGAGCTCGACGAGCGCGGTGGGCTCGTTCGGTGCGAGCGAGCGCACTCGCTCCCACGACAACAACGTGGCCGGACTGCTCGGGGACAACGCGCCCCAGCGCTCGGCGATCTCGCGGCTCACCAGCAGCGGCTCGCCGATCCGGGCGAAGTAGCAGCGCTCGAGCGCGAAGATGGCGCCGAGCGGATCGCGCGCGGCGTCGGCCAGCTCCACCGATAGGGCCAACGCATCGGCGCCGAGCTCCGCGGCGAGCTCGGTCCCACCGAGACTCGCGAGCACGGCGCTCACGCGAGCACGCGCCTCCGGCAAGGCTCGACGATGCTGCAGAATACGCGCGAGCTCGAGGCCGATGCGCGCCTGGTCGGTGCCTTCGGCAACCATGAACCAGCGACCGAGAAGGGACTCGAGCGCACGGGCGTCCCCGCGTTGTCGCAAGATCGCGGCGAGCGAGCTCAACGCCTCGCGATCCGCAGGACGCAGCGCCAATAATTGTTCCCAGGCGCCTTGCGCGCGCGTCGCATCGGAGAGACGACGATCGAGGATGCGAGCGTACCGCTGCCACGCGTCCATGCGCGACACCGCATCGAGCGTGTCGGTGGGCTTGCTCCCGCCCCGCAACTTCGGCTCCTCGAGGAGCCGCGCATACGCGAGCGCAGCATCGGCGGGGCGCTCCAGCGCTTCGTAGTCGCTGGCGAGCGCGAAGCTCGCCTCGGCATCGCTGCGGTCGAGGCGAATCAAGCGCTCCCAGCGCTCGGCGGCGAGGGCCGTCTGGCCGTTGCCCTCGTACGTGCGCGCGAGCCGACGATAGAGCTCGATCTTTTCTGCCGGCGTCGCCGCGGCCGTCGCATGGGACTCGAGGATCTTCAACAGTGCGTCGAGGCCAGCATGACCCTTGGCCTCGTGACACTGGGCCAAGCGCCGGAGCGCGTCGCGATCGGACGGCAGGTGCGTGAGGATCTCTTCACAAGCCCACTCGACCCCTTCGAGGTCGCCGAGGCGCTCGTCGTAGACCGCAGCCAGTCGGCGCAAGAGGTTCAGCTTCTCGACGCGGTCCTTCGCGGCTTTGTATTGGCGACGCAGCAGCTGGGCGAGCGCTTCGAATCGACCCTCGAGCTCGGCGAGCTCGCCGAGCGTGCGGTAGAGGGACGGGTCGGTCGGTCGCAGCTCGAGCGCTTCGTTGAAGAACGTGCGTGCCTTCTCGAGGTCGTGGCGTTCGCGGTGGATCTGTCCGATGCGCCGCAGCACCTCGGCACGAGCGTCCTCCGACGCTGCGAGCTCGAGCTCACGCTCGAGAGAGGCCACCAGTCCCGCCCATCGCTCTTGCTTGACCCGGAGACGTCGCAGCTCGCTCTCGGCCTTGTCGGAGCGGCCGATCTCCGCGCGCCTGTTCCACGCGTCGAGGGCACCCGCCACGTCGCCGAGGCGTTTGTCGTAGAGCTCGGCGAGCTCCTCGATGCGCGCCGCGTGCTCGTCGGCCGGCGCAGCGGCGAGCGCAGCCTCTGCGACGGCCACCAGCGTCGCGTAGTCGCGGCGCGAGCTGAGGTGCTCCGAGAGTAAATGAAAAGCTTCGTCGTGCCCCGGGTAGGCGGCGAGGGCGTCGAGCAACGCGGCTTCGAACCGGACGAGCTCGCCGGCTTGCTTGTAGTGCTTCGCGACGACGACGAGTCGGTCGGCGCGATCGAGCGGATCAGTCTCCGCTCGGCCTTGCAGCAGGTCTTCGAGGAAGGCAGCGTAGCGGTTGTGGTCATCGGCGCTGGCCAGCTGGCCTTCGAGCGTGGCCGTGAGAGCCGCGACGGCGCTCGCTGCCGTTGCCGCGGCCAGCGTGGCTTCGAGCGCGCTGACGAGGCGATGCGTCCGCGTCGGTGATGCCCCGGGAGGCGCCGCGACGAGCTGCGCGACGGCGAGCTCGGCCAAGGCGCGGAGCGCACCGGGCAGCTCGGGATGGAGGCGATAGAGCCGCGCGAGATCTTCCGTGCGATTCGTCGCGCGGTAGGACGCTTCGAGCCCGACGGCTGCTTCGAGGTCTTCGGGCGCGGCGCCGAGCGCACGCCGGTAGCACGCGATCTCGGCGTCGGTGTTCCCGAGGCGACTGTGCTCGATTGCGAGCCCGCGGAACAGCTCGGCTGCTCGTCGCTGCCCCAGGTCCGCCGCGTGCTCGTCGACCCGATCCGCGAACCCCGGTGCGGCATACAGGTTCGCCAGCTGCTCGCGCAGCTCGAGAGATTGCTTCGCATTGCTCGCCAGCGGTAGCGCTTGCTCGAGACGCGCTGCCGCGTCGGGGAGTGCGCCATCACGAGCGAGCACGTCGGCCAGCGCGATGAGGAGCTCGCCCCGTTTGGCGCGGGCGGCCGCAGGCGCAGTCTCGAGCTCGACCTCGAACAACCGGGCCACGCGCGCCAGGTCACCGGCAGCGCCGTAGATGCGGCGACCCGCGGCAATCGCCTCCGGTTGGTCAGGGTGGACCTTGTGGGCCTGCTCGAGCAGCTCGATGGCCCGATCGATCCGACCGAGGTGCTCTTCGTAGCCGAGCGCAGCGCGCAAGGCGACGCGTGCGAGGAGCTTCGGGTCCGTCGGCGCTTCGCCCCCGCGCCGCATCGCCTGCTCGAGCTGCCAGATGGCTTGCGCCGGCTCACCGCGCTCGAACAACAACTCCGCCGCACGCTCGAGCGCCTCGACGGCTGAACCGCCCGTCGCCTTGGCCGCTTTGGCCAGCAGCTGACCGATCTGGTCGTCGGAGGGAACGGCGAGCTTCGGCGCCAGCCCACGCGGAGGCGACGGCTGGCGAGCGTCGGCCGACGTCTTCGTCGGGCCCGATCCTTTCGAGTTCCCCTCGGACTTTGGCGTGGCCATGGGCTTGGGCTTGGATCCGCGAGCGAACGCACACGCAGCGGAATGCAAATCGTACCACGCAGGGAAGGTCTCTCTCTACCAGTTCCGGTGTGGCAGTATGGTCGGTCTTTCCGCGTGCGAGCTGCCTAGTAGACTGTTGCTTTGCGTCTCGGGTTTGGTCGTCATTGTCGTCTAGTTGCGCGTCGCATCTCGTCGAAAAAAAAGCGCGCGGCACGTTCGCCTCGCTTCGAAGGAGCTTCCATGGAGCCGCATCGTTTCACCCTCGCCAACGGACTTCGGGTCGTGCTCGAAGAAAATCGCTCGGCCAAAGTGGTCGCGCTCGAGGCGTGGGTCAACGTCGGCTCGGCGAGCGAGCCCTCGGATCTCGCAGGCATCGCACACGTCTTCGAGCACATGTTGTTCAAGGGCACGGCCCGAAGAGCGGTCGGTGAAATTGCGCGCGACGTCGAAGGCGCCGGCGGTGACATCAACGCGTGGACCAGCTTCGACGAGACCGTCTATCACCTGGTCCTGCCGAGCCGTCACTTCGAGCTCGGCGTCGATATCTTGTCCGATGCGCTCCAACACTCCGCCTTCGAACCGACCGAGCTCGAGCGCGAGCTGAAGGTCGTCCTCGAGGAGCTCAAGCAAGGGCAGGACAATCCGGGCCGCGTCGCGAGCCAAGCGCTGTTCTCGACGGCGTACACGAAGCATCCCTATCGGCGGCCGGTCATCGGCACCGCCAAGAGCGTGCGTGTATTGACGCGTCAGCGCTTGCTCGACTTCTTCCACAGCCACTACGTCGCCAGCAACATCACGCTCGTGCTGTGCGGCGATCTCGACCTCAAGCAGGCGCAGAAGCTCGTCGAGAAGTACTTCGGCACGATGCCGGCCGGGCAACCGAACGTCATGCTCCCAGCGACCGAGCCGCCACAGAAGGTCGCTCGCGCCAAGGTCGTGACCGCCGACGTGCGCGAGGCGCAGGTGCAGGTGGCCTTCCACATACCGTCGGTGAAGCACGTGGATGCGCCGGCGCTCGAGGTGCTGGCGCTGATCCTCGGCTACGGAGAGTCTTCACGTCTCGATCGCGAGCTGCGGCGCGAGCGCGAATCGGTCAACGAGGCCTTCGCCTACGCGTACGCACCGCGTGACCCGGGGCTCTTCGTTCTCGGCGCCACCGTGCGTCCGGATGATCTCGACACCGCGGTAGACGGTCTCATCGAGCACGCCATGCGGCTCACCGAGGCGCCGGTTACCGAGGAGGAGCTCCGTCGCGCGCTGGCCACGCTCGAGGCCGACGGCGTGTATCAAAAGGAGACGATGCAGGGGCGGGCTCGCAAGCTCGGCTACTTCGAGACACTGGGGGGTGGTGCTGCAGCGGAGGCGCTGTACCTTCGTGCTGCCGCGGCGCTCACGCCCGCGGAGCTGCAGACGGTGGCCGCACGCTACTTCGTTCCCGAAAATGCGTCGCTCGTGGCGGTGTGCCCGACGAAGGGGGCGCCGACGGCGGAGCACCTCATCGCGCGACTGCCGGCGCCGAAGCGTTCGGTCACGGCAAAGGCGACGAAGGTCGTCGATGGACAGCAAGTCACGTCGGTGAAGCTGCCGTCTGGGGCGCAGCTCCTCGTCATCTCCGATCGCGCGCAAGAAGGCGGCGGTTCGAAGGTGGTCGCGATGCGCGCCGTCTTCCTCGGCGGGCAGCGCTACGAGGAAGCGCGTCGCGCCGGCATCAACAATCTGATCGCAGGGCTCCTCAGCCGTGGCACCAAGACCCGCAGTGGTGACGCCCTGGGTCGCGAAGTCGAGGGCATGGCGGGCGCGCTCGGTGGCTTCTCCGGGCGCAACACGATAGGCATGTCGGGCGAGTTCCTCGCGGCGCATGCGGCGCGAGGCCTCGCGCTCCTGGCCGACTGTTTGCTCCACCCGAGCTTCGCGGAGCTTGAGCTCGAGCGTGAGCGCCGCCGCGTGCTCGAGCAGTTGCGCACCGAGGCCGACCATCCGTCGAGTGTCGCTTTTCGCCTGTTTCACGAGGCCTTGTTCCCGCGTCATCCGTACCGGTTGGCTGTGCTCGGCGACCCACAATCGATCGCCGGACTCACGCGCCGCAACCTCCTCGATTGGCACGCGCGCTACATGCGGCCCGAGCAGATGGTGCTCACCATCGTCGGTGACGTCGATCCCGCCGAGATCATCGAGAGCGCCAGGCGCCTGTTCCCCGCCACGCCCAAGCGCGTGATCGACGTGCCGAAGCCAGTGATCGATCCCATGTTCACCGATGGTCCGCGTGAGGTGTTCCACGGTCTCGACAAGCGCCAAGCACACATCGTGTACGGGTTCCCGGGCACCACGCTGACGTCGTCGGATCGAATCCCGCTCGAGGTGCTCTCGACGGTGCTTGGCGGGCAGAGTGGTCGCTTGTTCCTCGAGCTGCGCGACAAGAAGGGCCTCGCGTATCGCGTCAGCGCGTCGTCGGTCGATGGCCTGGATCCCGGCTACTTCGCGATCTACATCGCGACCAGCCCGGAGAACGTGCAGGTCGCGGTGTCGGGGATCGAGGACGAGCTCGCGAAGCTCCGCGACAAGCCCATCGGCAAGGACGAGCTCGATCGCGCGAAGCGCTACCTCATCGGCGCTCACGAGATTGGCCTCCAGCGCCGGTCATCGCTGGCCGCGACCGTCGCCTTCCACGTGGCGTACGGACTCGGCGCGGACGAGCACAAGCGCTACCCGGCCCGCATCGAGGCGATGACGCCAGCCGAGCTGCAGCGCACGGCGCGAAAGTATCTCGAACGCGGACAGGCCGTGATTTCGATGGTCCGTCCCGAGGTGCGCAGCCCTACGCTCGCGGCAAAGAAGAGCTCTGCGAAGCGCAAGTCGGGCAAGAAACACCCGGCCAAAGCAGGGCGGAGTCGCTGACGCCCATGAAGAAGGCCGCTGGTCGACGCCGCATGTGGACACGGCTCGATCCACTGACGTCGCTGCTCCTCGTGTTTCCACTCTTCCTGATCTACGAGGTCGGTGTGCTCCTGGTGCCGAAGGCATACAACGGTGCCGACCTCATCACGTCGCAGATCCTGCAGTTGCTGCACGGCAATCTGCAGGGCTACATCGCGCTGAACGCCTGTCTCTGGGCCTTCTTCCTCGGGCTCGTTCTCTACATGCGACGCAGGCACCACTTCGACCCGCGCATGTTCTGGCCGATGCTCGCCGAGTCCGGCATCTACGCGCTCACCATGGGTACGTTCATCTGCTTCGTGATGATCGACGTGCTCCATGTTGATCCAAGCCTCGCCGTCGCTGGGCCCAGTCTCGCGATCGAGTGGCCTCGCCTCGACGCCACTCCGCTTCAGCCTGGGTTCGTCGCCGGCTTCGTGATGGCCCTCGGTGCCGGCGTCCACGAAGAGCTCGTGTTCCGCGTCCTCATGGTGGGCGGCCTCGTCGCGTTGCTGCAGGGCGTGCTGAAGGCGCGCAGCTGGGTGGCCATCACCGTCGCGTTCGCCGTTTCGTCGGTGCTGTTCTCGGCAGCGCACCACGTCATCGGCGGAGAGCCATTCCGCATCGGCGTCTTCGTCTACCGCGTGCTGTGCGGGCTGATCTTCGCCACGCTCTATCAGACGCGCGGCTTCGCGGTGGCGGTGTACACGCACGCCATGTACGACATCTTCGTCTTCGTACGCGGCTAGCTAGTACTGGTAGTAGAGAGCCAGCGTGCCGATGTGCGCGGAAGACGAGTAGCGCGCGTCGTCGACTGAATCGTCGCGGCATTGGCGCGAGTCCACGCTGGTCGTGGGCGGGCAAGCGCCGGTGAAGTGCGTGAACGCGAACGAGAAGTCGTAGCTCAGCTCGACGTGGAGCTGGCCCCGCTTGGTCGGCGCTTCGAGCACGCCGGCAAAGATGCTGGCGCCCACGTAGCCACCGACGGTGGTATTGCTCGGCGTCGTCTTGTTGTTGGGTTGCTGCACGCGCGTCGCGGGCGCGAGCGCGCCGCCCTTGATGCGGAAGCCGAACGGCCGATCGGCCGCGTAAACGACCGCGGGCATCGCGAACTCGAGACCAATGTTCATGCCGAGGAGGATGTCGTTCGAAACAACGAGCGGCGGCGGCGACTCGGAGATCTGGTTGATCCACGCGTCGACCCCGAGCCGAAGTCGGAGATCGATACCGCCAGCAGCATTGAAGAAGCCACCGACAGCGAGGCCGCCGCCGATGTTTTGATCCAGCACGCCGAGCAGCAGTGACTGGTTGCTGCCGTCGGTGAGGTTGTACTTCACCTGACCGAGCGCGATGATCGTGTACTTCGCATCGGCGTGGAGACGCAGCTTGCCCCAGGCATGCGAGTACCCGAGCTGGAGCCCGATCGCGAGGCCCGTGGTGTTGCGCTGGTAGGCGTGGAGCAGGGTGGTCGAGGTCCCGTTGGTGCGCACCGCCTGACCGACCTTGCCGAAGCCGAAACGAACGCGCACATCGAGGTAGTTGTTGCCGTGGGGTCCCTGGTCACGATTCGGACCGGCGGCGCGACGGTCCCGCGCTCGTTCCCGATCGCGTTCCCGATCACGATCACGGTCCCTTTCGCGGTCTCTGTCGCGATCCCGATCCCGGTCCCGGTCTCTGTCGCGATCCCGCTGTGCAACGGCGTCGCGATCCCGTTGGGCCTTGTCCTTCTCGCGATCTCGCGCGTCGCGCTCGCGGGCTTCTCGGTCGCGATCGGGACGGCGCACGTCGTCGGGCGAAGGATCGTTGTTGCGTGGACGCGACGTGGGGTCTGGCGCGCTGTCCGGGTCGCCGGCATTCGACATGTCGGCGCCCATGCGGACGGCCTTCGCATCGACCCACGCCAGCTCGCCAGCACCGATGTCGATCTGCACCCACTTCTTGTCGGAGCTGCGGCGCACGAACTGGACGACCTCGCCGCGTCGCACGATGCCGAGGACGGTGCCGCTGGCCTGCGGGCGGCCGAAGAGCTCCGCCTTGCTGACCTGCACGGTCATCTTGTCGTCGTCTTCGTGGTACTTCGACTTCGAGACCCACGATTCCGGGCGAACGTTGCGCCGCGTCGCGAGCGTGTCGTCATCGCCAGCCGGCGCGTCATTGCCGCCGCCCAACGTATGCAGCGACGTGACGGGGAGCCAGCCTTCGCGACCGCCCTTCGTCTTGACGCGCGCCCAAGCACCGTCAGCGCTCATCTCGATCATGTTCAGCCGTGCGCCAGCCGTGACGCGATCGACTACCTTGCCACCAGCACTGGGGCGGTCGCGCAACATGACCGCGGCGCGCGCCTCGGCGGTCTCCGCGCGCGCATGCGGTGAGAACGTGAGGAGTACCAGAGCGTGAGCGAGACCGAGAGCGAGACCCACGCTTCCGCGGGAGGACCTCACCGAGGGCCTCCCGCCGCGATCCATGACTTCCAGCGCAGGTAAATCGGGTCCATCGTCGACGACAATTGCTGGCCGCCGGGGTGTCCACCTCCGGGCAACATGAGGGTCAGCATCGCGGACATTGCCGGATCGGTCGTCCCGTTCAAGTCGAGCGCCTTCGTCTTGAAGTTGTTGTAGTTGGTGTCTTCGTCAGCCGGCGTGGTCGGCTTGATCACGAACGTGGGCATGTTGCTCCCCACGCCGTGGCAGCCGGCCGTCCCGCAGAACTTCGCGTTGAGATCGTTCTGGATGTCCGGGAAAAAGTGCGGCCCACCGCCCGCGTCCCCACCGGTCATCGTCATGTCGCCAGCCGACGCGCTGAGGTCGGAGTCGGTGAGTTCGACCAGGTCGCCGACGCAACCGACGAGCAGATAGGCACAGGTGCAGACGCAGGCGCCAACGAGTAGTTGCGCGACGGGAACGCGCCAACGGGACGTGATCAAAGGGATCCTCTAGAGAGTCTTCGCGGCGTGGGGACGCAACGCGCCCCGGTGAGCATAACACGGGCGTTTGCCCGCACGACGCTCCGGAACCGCAAAACACCCCAAACTTCAACCCCGTTTCGAGCCTGCTACTTAAAAGTCAGTGTGAGCTTGAGCTATGTTCCTGCACTGTTTGTAAGCGATGTCCGTGAACAAGCCCGTGAACAAACTGGTCAACTGGCCCTGTCTGCAGGGTCGGTTGACCCTAGGGTGAATGACTACGTCGCTACAAGCGACTGAAATGCTGGACGTCTCTTCTGGCACCTCGCTTGCTCCGAGTTACGTGTCAGGAGCAAACAACCATGCGCGGACCCAAAGCACTCGGAAGCATTTACGCCACGCTCGTGATGGGCGTGCTCTCGTTCGCAGCGATCGGCTGCGCAGCGCCGGCCGATTCGGACGGGGAAACGAGCAGCAACCT
The DNA here is from genome assembly GCA_043741435.1 of Myxococcales bacterium. GTDB lineage: Bacteria > Myxococcota_A > Polyangia > Palsa-1104 > Palsa-1104 > JBDTCO01. The sequence continues at coordinate 725 of JAYUBF010000345.1, read as the reverse complement.
CGGCGCGGCTGAACGACAGCCGATCGGCGAGATCTGCGTCACTACGGCGAATTGCAGTGACGACCTCATCTGCTCGGAGAAGTTCCGCTGCATCGATCCCACCGTCGCGCTCTGGCGCACGCTGAGCGGCGTCGTCCAGTATCGACGCATGCGGATCGTCGACTACAGTGCACCGAAAGCGACGCTCGAGCTGTTCAGCGTCGGCGACGACGTACGTCATGCCGTGATTACCACCGACGAAGGCGGCTACATCCACGGCATGGCCTACCTCGTGCCGGGCAGCTACTACGCCAAGGTACGCTGGATCGATTCGGACTCCAATGAGCGTAAGGCGTCTACCGATCCGTTCACGTTGCAAGGAACCGAGCCGGGATGGTCGTTCGGCGAGATCGTCCTGCGCTGAGTCGTTCATCGCACTCAGCTGCGGCGGCAGATCGAATGGACGTTATCGATACTTGCCTCGATCGAGAGGTTGTCGAGCTGCGTCCCGGTGCACGACGAACTCTGCTTCGACTAGTACCTGGCCACCGGCATGATGATCGGTTGGATCGCCCCGTCGAGACCCCGAGGAGCCATGAGCACAGCTCAGCCGGTCATCTTTGCTGTGGCGAGGTACTAGTAGTCCGTTTCGGAAATAGCGCTCACAAAGTTGACCATCGTTCACGGCTCCTGTACCAGGGTTATCAAGCGCTTGGCTAGCTCGACGGTATTCGTGTGTCCGGAGC
>JAYUBF010000344.1:0-27289 GCA_043741435.1 Myxococcales bacterium | reverse complement strand
GTGCGGCGGCTCGTGCCATCTTTCTCGAAGCCAGGTCGATCCTCGTCGATCCAGCGATCCCGCATCGAGACCGTGGAGAGCTGCGCCGTCTTGAGCGTGGCCCACTCGGCCGCGCTCATCGACGCCTTCAGCGACGAGCGCAGGGTGGTGTACGGCTGCTCGTGATCGGCCTTGAGCGAGGCGCTTGCGTCGCTCGGTGCTGCGTGGGCTTGACCCACGCCGGCGCAGCAGAGGACGGCGAGCAAGAGCGATTGCACGGTGGTGTTCATGGCGTGGTCACGTTGAGCAACAAGCGAGCCACCCCGAGGAGACGTGCAACCCACCAAAACGACGGTCTTCCGACACAGCGCTGGGGTCGGAAAACCGCGCGTACCGACTACAGCGCGCGTTTCGGATCGATCTTGGCGACGAGTGCGCGGAAGTTTTGCGCCATGTTCTCGGTGCCCTCGCGCGCCTTCTGGTTGTAGTCGGTGAGGTAGAAGCTGGCTTGCTTGTCTTAGGTAAAACGCCGCTAACTTGCGACTACCGCGAGCGCGCAAACCGCGCGGAGGCGGATGCGCTCGCCACATTCGACTGGTCGAATGGTCATGGCTACCAGGCCCCTCTAAGTGGAGACACCTGACCCCAGCGAGTCGGATGGGATTGGCGGTTCTCCCCCTCCAGGTGAACGACTACCGCCGGGCGATGCGCGGAAGTGCTGGAGTTCCTGCGCGCTGAGCGCTGGCGTACCGGTTGCACAAGCAGGCAGGCGGAGACCCCAATGAAGATCAAATTCGTACGCGTCGCACTGGCCGTCAGTGTTCTTGGCTCCGTTCCCTTCGCGCACGCCGGCTCGGCCCCGCCCGGGCAACCCGGCATGATTCGTCGGCTGGTGCAGAAGGTGAAGGCGCACTTCGGCGCAAAGTCCGCTCCGACCACGCCGGAGCCCGAGTCGTTGTCGATGGAGTGGATCCGCACGGTAGGCATCAGTTCGCAGGTGCTGGCACGTGCGCGTAGCCAGGAGCCCTCGGTCGCGCCAGCGGCTCCGGCGATGCCTGTGCAAGCGCCCGCGCGCATGGTTGTCGAGGGCCCGAAGCAGGTCGTGGCCCCGCCGCTCAGTGTGATCGCACCACCCGTCGTCATCACGCCGTCGCGCGTGGCCACGACAGCCCCCGCGTCGAAGCCAGTGTTCGCGCCGCGTCCCGCCCCCTCGTTTTATCGCTGGGAGGAGCCCGTGACGGCCAAGCTCGGCTATGAGCAGCTCGACGCCACCGCCCGCGCGCCCATCGACGAGCTACTCCGTCAGGTCGAGCGTCCCACCGTCGCCCAGCTCATGAAGACCGTCCGTGCGGCCTACGGCGGCAAGCTCCCCACCGAGAATCCGTTCGGTGGCGCCAGTCACGTCAAGCACGAATCCACGCTCATCGCCGATATGGTGGCCCAGCTCGAGCACGCGTTCCCGGGCGGTCACTACCTGCCACTCGGGCGGGACGCGGTGCTCATCGCCGACGCGCTCGAGGGCTTCTACACGGCGATCGGACAGACCGGTCGCGTGAAGCGGCTCGACATGAGTGGGCTCAGCCTGCCGCACTACCGCAACGCGCACCCCGGAACGTACGAGGAAGACCGACCGATCATCCACGACTTCCTGAAGTCCAACGGGCTCGACCTCGCGAACGCGACGAAGAAGGCGCCGTACATCATGATCGACGTGACGAGCTACGGGGAGACGAGTCAGTCGACGCAGCTCGTGCGCTCCGTGTACCGCACCTGGGTGAAGGACCTGGGCGGTGACCCCAAGGCGCTCTACGACCACGTGAACTTCGTCGGCACGCCGATGGGCGGACCCGTCACGTTCATTTCGGACCACAAGAACATCGACGCGGTCAAGGATCGCCTGCGTAGCCAGACCGGCACCGACGGTCCGCGCGAGCTCCTCTACCTCGGTGGCAACATGAGCCGGCTCACGTACACGTCTTCATGGCACAGCGACTTCGTGAAGATGGAGCGCCAGTCCAACGGCACCGTCACCGCGCAGCCGGGCCGGCAGAGCTCGCTCGGCAGCAAGCAGGAGGTGCTCGCCGAGCTGTTCGAGGTCGAGGCGCTGACGAGCAAGCCGGAGTTCCTCGACCAGGTCCGCCGCATCGCCGTCGAGAAGTACGGCTACGAGTTCCCGATGAAGCAGACCGAGCACTTAAAGCGCCTCGCTTCGCCCGCTTCGCCCGCTCCGGTGGAGCGCGCGAGCAAGGAGCCGGTCACCGTCGCTACAGCGACGACCGCGTCGAAGGAAGACTCGGGCTTCATCAAGTCGATGCGTCTGCGTCTGCCGAAGGCGCCGAACAAGCCCGAGGTCGCGCAAGATTTTCTCACGGACCTCGCCGGCATGTGGGCCCGCAAGTCGTTCAGTCCTGCGGAAGCGCGTTCTGCGATCCGCGAGATCCACAAGTACGTCGACCTCCGTTCGTCCGAGATGCGGCAGCCCATCATCGAGGTCGTCGCCGCGTATCCCGCGTTCCGGAGCGTCATCGACAAGGCGCTGAAGACGAAGAAGAACTGAAGCCCTCTCCCTCTCGCCCAATCCGAAAGAGCCTTCCCATGTCGCTACTCCGTACGTCTTCTGCAGCCCTGCTCGCGTTGTTCATCGGTCAGGCCGATGCCTCGCGGGCCCATGCCGACACCGTCGCCAGCCTCAGCACCGCGCGTGCTCGTGGTGGAATCCTCAAGAAGGTCTACGACCCCAAGGCACCGCCGATCTCTGCTGGCGCGTTGTTGCACGGCGGTGGACAGGGACACTTGAGCCAAGAGCAATACGAGCAACTCAAGTACGTCACCAAAGAGGTGATGAAGAAGTTCCCGGCGAACACGAGCTACTACTTCGGGCTCGGTCGTTCACCCGCATCCATCATCTCCATGATCCAGAATCTCGCGGCCGACCCCAGTAGGCCCGAGAAGCTGGCGATGAACTTCCCGGCGAGCGGCATGCACGACGGCGGTGTCCACGACGACGCGTCGTACTTTCGTCACTTCGACGCGCTCATCCCGCCCGAGGTCGTGAAGGGCGACAAGACCATCGTGCTGCTCGATCGCTCACGGCCCTTCAGCGGTGCGCACAGCGGCGGCGAGTCGCTCCACGTGTTCAAGCTCATCTTGCAGCGCTACCTCGCTGCCAAGAGCTCCTCGGCGAAGGTGGAGGCCATCGGCTTCTCCTACGGCCCGCTGAACCCGAGCTTCGGCCTCCACCACATCCCGTTCGACCTGAACACGCAAGGTGAGCTCGAGGTGGTGAGCATGGCGCACTACGAGGCGGTCGCGGAGTTCCCGCACCATCGCATCGCACCCAACCTTCAGCCCCCGGAACGTCGCAAAGAATACATCGGCTACAAGAACGCGATGCTCGAGCGTATGCGCCGAGATCCGGAGCTCGATGCGTTCCTCGACAAACACGCGCGGGCGGCGCTCCAAGAAGAGAGCGCGCAGGAAAAGGCGGCGCGCGCAGCCGACCAAGCCCGTGAGGCTGCGGCGCAACGCGCGGAAGTACGCGGGGAGCGCGCCAAAGGCCTGTTGCAGGCGCGCTCGTTCCCGAAGCAAATGCGCAAAACGATAGACGAGCTCGTGGCGAAGATGCCGCTGGGTCCCGAAGGTCACGACTCCGGTCCGTACCTCAGGGAGAACGGTGAGGCGCTCAACGATTGGCTGCAGCAGGCCGTGGCGCGTCGCGCCGAAATCGAAGGCGAGGTGCCGTCCGTCAAGCGCGCGGGCCCGAACCTGGTCGCGTCGGTGTTCATGGACAAGGTGGAGCAGGCGCGCAGCGAGAAGAAGCTGCGCAACCGCGACTACCGCCGTCTGATGGGGCACGCGCTGTCGGTCGCGGTGATGGACGCCGAGATGTTGGAGAGCCTCGCGAACCGCTTCGATAGCAGCCAGCACTTCCGTCGCGAGATCATCGACGAGGCGGACTACTACCTCGGCTCGCACGCGAAGATGGCGCGCCCAGAGACGGCGAACATGGCGGCAGGCTACCAGGCGCTGCTGAGTCACTTGTCTGCGTCGGCGCGGGCCCAAGCACAAGCCGCCAAGTAAACTACCATTGACCAACCCATTATCAATGTTAGTCTAGTCACATGGCGATTGTGAACACCTACGAGGCCAAAGCCAAGCTATCAGCGCTCTTGAAGCGCGCGCGCGCCGGCGAGGACATCATCATCGCACACGCGGGTGTCCCGATGGCGCGGCTGGTGCCGCTCACCAGCACGAGCTCGCGCTCACGATTGGGCATCGATCGCGGCGCGTTCACCGTACCGGAAGACTTCAACGCTCCGCTGCTCGACGAATATTGAGATGAGGCTACTGCTCGACACGCACTGCCTGCTGTGGGCAATTGCAGAGCCTGAGCGCCTCGGCAAGAAGGCGCGCAGCTTGATCGACGACCAAGACAACGAACTGTATCTCTCCACCGCCAGCCTTTTCGAGATCTCGGTGAAGCACTCGCTCGGCAAGCTTTCTTTGCCCGCCAAGCCGCGCGACTACCTCCCATCACGGCTCGACCGCATGGCGGTTCACGAGCTAGCCGTGAGCTCGCACCACGCGTACAAGGTTGCTGATCTACCTTGGCACCATCGCGACCCGTTCGACCGTCTGATCATCGCGCAGTCGATCGTCGAGCGCCTGCCCGTGCTCACGGCCGATGAGCAGATCTTCGCGTACAAATGCAGCCGCATCGACGCCCGCCGCTGAATCGCATCGCTTCACGCCAAGTCTAGTCGGCTTGGTCCGCTTGCTGGTGCGCGTAGACCCGCTCCTTCAGCCCGGCCTTGATGTACGCCTTGTGACCGTCGGAGGCGATGTCGTAGAAAGCTGGCGAGCACGAGGGGCTTTTTTCGGCGAGCTGCCACCATGCGTGCTGTTGCGTCGTCCGGGAAGAGGTGGACGTGATGCCTCTGCATCGTGCGCCGTGCCGCGTGATCAGAATTGCATCCGGCTTGCCGCAACGTCCTCGACTTCCTTGTCGCCGCCCTCGAAACGAGAACACTGGGGCTCCCACCCACCGTCGCCTTTGCCCACCGCGCCCGCTCACTGATCGGGGTCAACTGACCCTGCCTACAGGGTCGGTGGACCCCCCCTGAGGTGAACACCGACAGGTCGGTCGACCCCCCGGGTGAACCACTACGGCGATTCCGGCGTGCTCTCCGCAGTCAATGTCATCCCTCCCAAAGGGTCACTCTCCCTCTGAAAATCACGCCAAACACCTAGAGTCAAAGACTTTTAAATGCGATCACGCTGTCCCGATACTGCCGCGCCGGGCGAGCGGCACAATGGTTGCTTCCCCAAATTGTATGCATTTCTGCAACTCAAAGCTTTCGGTTCCGTCGTTCACAGCCTTGGCCATCCTGGCGCTAGGCCTTGGGGGCGCGTGCCCAGTCGAAGCGATGACACTCAAACAGGCGGCACAGGCGACACAAGCACGCAACGCCAAGTTGCTAGAGGCTTGGAGCAGCGGATCGGTGACCGGTTCGGCAGTTAAGTTGTTCGGCAAGTCGGCAAACGTGCACGCCCTCACCAAGAACAACGTCCTTTTTGTTCTACGCGCTCCCAAGCGCGGTGTGGACGATGCAGTGACCAAGAACCAGGTCTTTCAAATCATGGCGGCACAGTTTGGCGAGCCTCAGCTGGTACCGGCGGCTGGCGTCAGCGCGTCGTCTTCTGCGACGAATGCCCTCACCAGCACCCGGTCGGTGATGGTGATGGAACATGCTGGAGCTGATTTTGTCGACGGGGACCAAGTGGGCAAGACACTGTCCCGCAACCGCCTGCTGGCCCTGCCCGAACGTACGCGTCTCGCTGCAGCACTCATTGATCTACTGACGGAGCATCAGGATCGACGCGCGAGAAATGTGATGATCAAAACCGACGGTACACAAGTTCGCTTGATCGATCCAGATGTCGCCCTTGGCACAAGATTTAAGAAACATCCTTCGTATGCGTCCGTGTTCTTTCCTGGCGGCATGCTCGCGTATGCAAAATCGGTAGCCGCATTTTCTGACCTTCCTGGCGATCTCATGGAAGTGGTTTCCGAGATCGCGTCTTCCTCATCAGAGAGCCTCGCGCGGGCTTACCGGATCGACAACAGCCAAGCACGCATTGTTCTTCATCGAGCCCAGCGCGTACAAGAAGTCGGCCTTGATCACGCGATTGCTGAATACCTCGCCAGCATGACGCTGGTGCCGGCGGAACAACTGTGATGCGCAACCAACCGCGTGTCCTCAACATAGGTGTGTGGGCTGGATTCTTGGCGTTGTTGTCCATCGGTCTGGCGACTCAACCTTCGGTCGCCGGCGCCTCCCAAGACAGTAAAGAAGAGCTCAGTGCCTCGGCCGGGGCGACTATCGTTCAGCGGGCCCAATCCACACTTGCGCAAAGCGTGATTGCCTCCGTGACCGAACCCGACGGCAAGTCCAGCGGCACAGCAGACCACGAGAACCAGGACGACAACAGCGAGGCCAAACAAGCGCGTCGCGATAGAAAAGCCGCTGAGCGGCGCGAGTCAGAGCGGCTGCGTGCGGTGCAGGAAGAGCAGCAGCAGCTGGTCGAAAAAGAGGCTGCCCAACGCCGAGCCCTTGAAGCCGATCCGGACCTCGTCGCGCACCGCAGCCTCGTCTCGTCACACCTGAAGATTGTGCGCAAATCCCAGGATCACGGCGCGTATCCAGAGGTTCTTGCCGAGCTCGCAAGCTCGCTTTCAAAAGAATCATTGCGGTCGGCGATTTTTCACGAGCTCGAGTTGTTGCGCAAACTGTCGCCAGAAAAACGCAAGCAACAATTCACCAATCTCCTTAGCTACTACTCTCAGAAAAAGGGTGGCTACAAGACCTCTGCATTTGACCCGCAACGTTTTTTGACTGTCACCGAAGACTCGTTGCACGCCGGCACGTATGAGAGCCACGCTCTCGCACGAGAGCTGACCGATGGCATGAGGGCTTACGATGAACATGTTGTCGTGCCAGTGCTCGAACAAATGCAAGCCGAACTTGTTGAGAAATATCCAGGCAAGCACATTTTGTTTTTGGGCCGCGACATGACTGCGGGTTATCTGTGGATGCACCAACAAGGAATTTTGTCACCGGACCAGCTGCATCTGGCCAACATTTCGCGCAAAGTAAAGGACGCCGCGAACTATGGCCATTTAGATGAACTGAGACGTTTTTTGAAACAGGTGGGAATCGATCAGCGAACAGCCGCCAATGGCTTGGTCATTATCGATGCGAGCAAGAACGGCCGTATTCCCGCTGTCGTCGTGCGAGCACTTTGCCAAGGCCTCGACAGAAAAGCCTCTTACCAGATGCTAAAAGGCAGCCATGTTCGCTACCTCAAGTCGGCGCGCCCAGGCCCCGGGGGAACAGAGTTCGCCGAGGCTGTGGAGCAGGCTTCCTCATCGGGCGAGCTTTCGTCGGGAAAAGTAGACGACCTGCTCCGCGACCTTTCCTCCTCGCTCACAATTGCCGAATTTGATATCCAGCTTCCCCAGGGGGTTGCCAAATACAAAGGCAAGATGAATCAACTTTTTGAACACCGTCCGAAACCGTTGCCCAGCGCAACCGGGTTTAGCCACGACAAAGATGGCATCGGCCTTGCGAGCACCTCGGCACACGAACCGATGGAGCGAATTCTAGGAATTTTAGGTTTTCATGGAGATATCGCTTTATACGCAAACGCAAAAAAACGAGCAACGCTACCGCGCGGGTCTTCTTGCAAGGCGAAATAATAGGCAGTCGAGCGCTCCGCTGCGCCCCCCAATGAAGTAGACCCCATCGTCAGGACCACTCTGGGGCTTCGCTAAGGTTCTGCCCTGCGGTGGGTGATCGTCAGCTGACGCCGCGTGCGCGGTCCACGATCATCGTGCGGGCGCGGGTGATCGCGAGGGCGCTCATGCTGCTTCCGCGAGTCCGTGCTCGCGCATCAGCGACTCGAAATAGATGGCGGACGGCACGCTATAGCCGAGAGCCTGGTGCGGGCGCTCGTCGTTGAAGAAGCCGAAGTAGGGCCCGAGACCACCCTTGGCGACGGTCATGTCCTCGTAGGCGTGCAGGTAGATTTCCTCGTACTTCACCGAGCGCCACAGCCGCTCGACGAAGATGTTGTCCAGGCAGCGCCCTTGCCGTCCATGCTGATCTGGACGCCGTGAGCGTTGAGAACGTCGATCCAGGCGGCAGCGATGAACTGCGCGCCCTGGTCGGTGTTGAAGATCTCAGGCGTGCCCCATCGACGCAGCGCCTCGACGCAGAAGCGCGTGTCGAGGGTGTTGGAGAGTCGCCACGAGAGCACCATGCGCGAGTACCAGTCGATGATCGCGACCAGGTACACGAAGCCGCCGGCCATGGGGATGTACGTGATGTCCGTCGCCCAGACGTGGTTGGCACGCACGACGTCGACGCCGCGCAGCGGGTACGGATAGACTTTGTGCTGCGGGTGCGGCCGGCTCGTCGACGGGCCTGGTGCGATCCCCTCGATGCCTATGATCCGCATCAGCCGCTGCACCCGCTTGCGGTTGACGAGGTGCCCCTGCTCGACGAGCCAGAGCGTGATCTTGCGGCTGCCGTAGAACGCCGTCCGCGTGTATTCATCGTCGATGAGCCGCACCAACGCGAGATCCTCCTGCGCTTCGCCGACCGGCTCGTAGTGCAACGCCGAGCGACCTTGGAGGGCGCGGGAGAGGAGATCGGCGTGGACGCTCGGACCGTCCAGCGCTGGAAGAAGCGGCCCGACGGTGATGCCAGGTGGCGCGCCGATGCCGAGGTCTCACTCAACCGACCTCGCGCTGGCCGCAGAAAGGAGGACCAGGTCGCCGTATTGACCTAGCACCTCAGGCGGCAACTACCTTCGGCAGGACTGAACATCGGAACGATTCCTTTCAAGAAGATGCTGTTTGTCTCAGTGCTCGAAGAACAACAGGTTGTCCACGTTGGTTCCGTTGTTGAGACCCCTCACCAGCTGCGCGAGGTGGTCAGCGATCGGGACGACCTCGACGGGGTGGCCCGTGCTGGCACGCACCTCGGCCTGCGGCAGGGTGTCGAGGACGAACAAGCGGTCGACCGCAGAGCCGGTGAGCTTCTTCTGCGCAGCCCCGGTGAGGTGCGCGACGGCGCCGATCACCGACTTGGCACCGCTGGCGCGCGCTGCTGTCGCATTTTCGTCGAGGGTGGTGCCGGTTGCCGTCTCATCATCGACCGCGATTATGGTCATGCCCTCGACCTCGCCCTTGAAATTCACCTTCACGAGCTCACCCTTCTCGCCCGACCGCTGCTTGTCGGCGATGACGATCGTTTTTGCGAGGCTCTCATGCGGCATGCCTAGCAACTGCTCGAGGTGCTTGGCGAAGACGAGCGCGCGCTTGGCCGCGCCTGCGTCTGGCGCGAGCACCCTGAGCGTTGGCAGCGGGATCCCCATTTCCGTGACGTGCGCGGCGATGCTCTGCGCGAGCACGAGCTCGCCCGCGGCGTGCGCGGTCTTGATGTGCAGCGCCTGGAAGATGCCCACTTCCTGCGCCTGGTGCACGGAGTAGAAGAGCACCTGGTCGACACCCGCGCGCTTCATGAGCTGCGGCAGAATCGCTGCACCGACGGTGGTGCCCGGCGTGTCCATGCGATCGGAGCGCGAGTACGGGAGGTACGGCGAGGCGACCATCACGGAGGCAGCACCGTCACGCTTGGCTTCGTAGGCGCGGTGCAGCATCTCGAGGAGGTCGAGGTGGAAGCGCTCGGAGTCGCCCATGCGCTTGGTCTGCACCAGGACGATGCGCTTGCCAGCGACCTGCGCCGGCAGCGGTGACGGCAGTAGGCGGCCGTCGTCGCGGCGCTCGGCCTGGATCTCTTCTACGTGGAGCTTCTTGGCGAGCGCGTTGCCGAGCTCGGGGTGAGAAGAGCCGGTCCACACCGCGAGTGGCGCCTTCTTGAGCGTCTCGACGCTCGCCGACGGACGTTGCTCGGGAAGGTCGACGAGGCTGACCTCGCTGCGTTCGCCCTTCGTGCCCGCGAACGCGAGTGAACGCGCATCGAGGCCACGGAACATCTGCGCCAGGAAGGCCTCGCCGTATTGATCACGCGTCGCAGCATCGAGCACCACGTGCACCTCGGCCGCGTGGCCGGAGTGCGCGGCTTCGACCGCCTGGAAGGCCTCGAACAACGAGCTCGCGGGCCTCGCGTGCACGTCCTTGCCCTGGCTCACGTACACCGCCTTGCCGACCATGCTCCCCGGCAGGCGTACCCGGATTTCGTCGGTGGCAAACTTTAGCGCCTTGGCGACGCGAGCTCGCTTCACGTTGGCGGCGGTCATGGCGACGGAGGCGGCAGGCGAACGTGCGCCGCTCGGCCGAATGACCACGCTGTCGGCGCCCCGCGCAAAGGCGGCGCTCACGCTCACGAGCTGAAGACACCACGTAGCCAACAAGATCCAGCGACGCATCGATTGTTCTCCCTAGGTGTTTTCGTTGAGCTTCACGCGGCCGGCTTTCCAGTCGGCTGCGAATTGACGGACGAAGGCGATCTGCAGCGGCCGACGCAGGCCGCGGTCTTTTGCTTCCGACAGCGCGTCTTCCACCGACCAACCGTCGAGGACGATGCGCATGATCGCGACCATCTGCCCGGTGCGCGCCTTGCCCACCTTGCAGTGCATGAGCACGAGCTTGTACTTCGGGTCCGTGAGCATGTTCAGGACCTCGACCACCTGCTGGTAACGGAAGATCGTGTGGTCGAGCGTCGGCTTCTCGAACAGCGTCATCTTGCCGGCCGCGCGCTCGTCGGAATCCGTGGAGCTCGCGAAGTCGCGGTGGTACGTGGCCTCCACGTTGTTCTCGGCGCGGAAGTTGAGCACCGCGATCTCACTCGGATCGATGCCCACCTTCTTGGCGGCCATTGCCACCTCCACGAGGTTCTCGGGCGCCGGTTGCGTCGTGCGCATGACGATCGACTTGCGCTTCGATTTGGAGGGGATTCCCAGCGTCTTGTACTTGAAGAAGTACTTGTCGGGGACCTCGAAGCCTTCGTGCGCCGGCCCCCGCGTCCGCGCGACGGCTTCTTCGATCATCTCGGCCTGGTCGATCTGTTCGTCTTTCGAGAGCCCGTACTTCTTTCCGTAGCGCTGCGCGAGGCGAAGGGCAGCGCTCATCCGCGATGGCGCCGGGATGGTGACGCTGGCCTTGTCGCCGACCGTCTTACCGCGTGGTTCGGCGAAGACCGGCTGCACGAGACTGCCGAGCAACGAGAGTGTGACGGTGATGATGATTTGTTTTTTCATGGGGTGGCTCGCTACCAGCGGTCGGAGTCGTCGGAGTCGAAGTCGAAGCTGTAGCTCTTCTTCGACGGTGGGAGAGGTGGCGGCGGTGCAAGCTCGTGCTGGATCTTCGCGAACAGCTCGTCGGGATCCGACGCGTACACGACCTTCGCCTTCGATCCCTTCTCGGAGATGACCGGCATGATGTCGCTCCTCAGCCCACCGGACATGCCACCCGTCTCGAGGACCGCGATGAGGGTGTCGTTGTGCAGCGCGTAGACAAGCCCGCTCAGCGTCTTGTAGTCACCACCCGCGACGATGACGACGCGCGCGTCTTGCGTGACCTCGCGACCCGCGGCGAATTCGCCGACGCCTTCACCGCGATCGAGGAACAGGCGCACGTGCTTGTCGGTGATCTTTTCGATCTTCGGCGGCCCGAGGTGAGAGAGCGTCACAGTGCTCACGCCGGCTGCGGCCGCCTGCTTGGCGACGGTGGCGGTGAGGCCCGGACGATCGGGAACGACGACGACGGGATGGCGCCCTTCGATCGGCTCGCTGTTGATGCGCTTGGTGAGGCGCGTGAGCTTGGCCCGATCGACGGGGCTCATCCCCTGCCCGTCGACGAGGTACGAGATGACGTTGGCGTCCTTGAGAATCCCGCTCGAGAGGACCGGTCGCTTGCCCACCTTCACCAACGAGGTCGGGAAGGCCGCGGCCTTGCCCTTGATGTTGTCGAGCTCGAGCATCCCGGAGATGATCAGCTTCTCGGGGTCGGAATCTTCGACGATACGAATGTGGCTCGGCAGCGGACCGAGGTGCGGCAGGATCTTCTTCACGAACGCATCGGCGACGCCGCCGGATCCTTTGAGGAAGCCGAGCACGCCGGCGGGCTTGAAGAAGCTGGCCAATACCTCGCCCAAGGTGCCCTTTTCGCCGCCTGCGACGATGCCGAAGTTCGCTTGCTCGGCCAGCGGCGCCTCGCGCTCGATCGTGCCAGGGCCATGGCCGGTGCCGGTGGCGTAGAGGACGGTGAGGTGATCGGAAGGCCGACCGCTCTCGCGATGCGCAGTCAAGGACTCCGCTTGGCCGAAGCCGACGGTGTAGCCGCCCGCTTCGTACGCTGCCTTCTGCGCGACGTGCGGCATGCCGTTGCCACCGCCAGTGAGCAGCGGGAGCTTGGCCTCCGCGACGAGCTTGCCGAGCTTCTTCAGCTGGCGCTCTTGCTCGAACGTGCCGCCCTTCGAGCCGCCGAACACCGCAACGCGAATTGGGTGCGCCGCGAGGCCTGTCTCGGTTCCGGACAGGACCACCTTCACGGGCGGACCCGAGCGGTACGATGACGACGAAGGCGACGCATACGAGGAAGACGTGCTGTAGTAGTAGCTGGTCCTGCCACCCGAAGAAGACGAGCTGCCCGAGCCGGAGCTCGGTTTCGTGCTCGTGTACGTGGACGGTCCGCCTTCGCCCGCGCGCTTGAGCTCCGCGGCGATATCGATCGTGCCGACGCTGCTCGTCCAACCGACCTTGCGCACGCGCTGGCTCTCGTTGCCGTGAATGTGCACGCCCGGCTCGGCGTTCGGCGAGGCGTATGCGCCGGTGGCCATGAAGACGCCCAGCCCGAGCCCCAGCAATGCGCGCTTGTACATGGTGCCTCTCAGAGCAACCCTCGTGCCGGGGTTTCGAGGCGAGGTCCCTACCGAATCTAGGGCACTTGCGGGAGACGTCGGGACCGATCGTCTGGTGAAGGAGCCACCGTGTGGGGACGCTTGTCCCCGACGGTCAGCGGGGTGACGAGAACAGGATCCAAAAACGACGAAAGCACGTCCTTCCGCAAGGGGAGGACGTGCTTCGTGGCGACGGGAAGAGTGCGAGGCGGGCCTACTCGGGTGCGTGCAGCTCGCCGAGCGAGGTCACGTACTCTTCGATCGCGTTCGTGAGGCCGACTGCGCGAATGCGCTGCGCCTGGAGGCTGACGACCTGAGCCTCCTCGGGCAGCAGACCGTACGCCTTGCTGATGCCTTCGACCGGGGTCTTGGCCAGCTCGTCGATGTAGTGGCGAACGTCGGTCGGAAGATCTTCGAAGCGCTGCTGCTGCGTGGTGTAGCCAACCATGCCGCCCTGGAAGAACTGGGAGCGGTACTTGCGACCATGACGCTGCCCGAAGCTCTTGTCGGGATCGATCATCTTCACCGACAGGCCGTCCGTCTTGACGAGGATGTTGTCGCTCTTCCGATCTTGGTGCTCGGACAGAAGGTCGATCACCGCCGAGACGATCTTCACGTGCTCGGGCACGTTTGCGAGCACGTTGGCCAGACGGTTCGCGGCGAAGTACGACGCACCCACGTGCCGCATCACGAGGACCTCGGAGCCCGCCGGTGAGTGCTCGTCGAGCTGGATCGGCGTGGTGTCGAGCACCGCGGCCGGCACCAGGCGTTCTTCCCCCATCGCCGTCGCCATGCGCTGCGAGGCGACGTTGACGCGCAGGCCTTGCTCGAACGATCGACGAGGCCGACGGACGATGAAGACGTTCTTGTCGGTTGACTGGACCTCGAGCACCTTCGCGGATATTCCACCGAGGGCGGTGACCTTCTTGACGTTGACACTCTTCCAGCGCGAGCGCAGGACGTCCATCGAGGCATCCACTTCCTCGTGGCCGCGCGTCAGCAGCGACGACGCGAGCTGGCCGGCATGCGCCGGTGTCGCGAGCGTGCCGCAGAGGACGACGAAGGCGAGCCGCGCAATGACCGCGCGGCGTGCGGACCGGGTTTGGAAGAGCGTGGTCATGCTCGTTATTTGGCCTTGGCAGTGTTCGCAGACGCGAGGGCGGTGTCGAGCTCCGGGTCGCGCGTCATGCGCTCGAGGAGCGACTGTTTGAACTGGTCATAGATCGGCGAACGTTGCAGCGTGCTCGGCTCGGATTCACCGACGTAGAACCACGGATACTTCGCGAGGCCATCGTAGGTGCCCGCGTTCATTTTGGTGAGCTCCGCGTAGGGTGTGACGTCGACGAACGGGATCGGGACGGCGCGGGCGGCACGCGCGAACGCGAGCACCTCGACCTTCTTGTTGATGCCCTTCTTCGCGAGGAACGACTCGATGATGCCCTTGACCTTCACGAGCGTGGCGCCGGTGGTGGAACGATCGATGAGCACGAGACGTTGGTTGCTCGTGAGCGCGTGCGCCGGGATGAACTTCTCCAGGTGCGAGAACCAGGCTTCTTCGAAGCCTTCCACGAAGCCCGCGCGCAGATTGCTGGCGGGAAGGTTGGCGTGGAGATCGCCCTCGTGCTCGCTCAGGTTGTCGAGGAATGCGCCAATCGCTGTCGGTGAACGACCGAGCGTGATGTAGAAGTTCTGGTTCGGCGGGTAGCGCTTCACGATCTCGAGCGTGCCCGCGCGGATGTCGAGGTACTGCTGCGCGTCGAGGAAGCCGCGGTTGGCGAGCTGATTCTTCTTGTTGGTGACCTGAGTCGACATCAGCGCCGTCGCGGCCAGCGGTCGCGAGAGCGGCGAGTAGGGGCTCACAAAACGCCCGGGCGCCGCCCCCGCGGTGGATGCGAGGAGGAAAGGCAAGAACAAGCCGAGCCAGCGCGTGGTTGGGATGATCGACATGAGTGCGAGAGGTCAGTAAGCAACCCGCGGGCCACGGCGAATTGTGGATCCCGCGCGCATCATCGCGAAGAGATCCAGCTGTCTAGCGTGAGCTCGCCGATCGGCGTCATGGTTTATCCACCCCAGCAGTGGTCACCCTCGTCGCCAGCGCCGCGATGAATGTCCCTACCAGATGGGGTCTACCGACCCGATCTCATGGCGGCTCCATCATGGAGGTACGCGACAGGCCGTGCGTCGGTCCTGGCGTGCCCCATGCACTGGCCAGCGACATGAAGGTTTTGCGCATCACCGTCGCCCTTGTCACGTTGGGCCCACTCTCGTTGTCGAGCGTCTACGCCAACGAGAGTGGGCCGCCGGGTACCGACGCGTTCTCGCGGCTCGTGAACAACGCGCGCCAGCGTCACGATGGCGCAGCTCCGCTCGTCCGCACGCCCGCAACGGCGGTCGCACATGCTGTCGCGCCGGTCGCAGCCGCTCCTGCCGCACCCGCGAAGCCCGCGCCCGGTTCTTCGCTGATGCACCTGCTCTCGTCGCACTGGCACTTGGTGCCGGTCACGCACGCGGACACGTACATCGAAACGCCGCCCAAGATGGCGGCGATGGTGACGGCCACAGCGACACCATCGCCCGCAGCGAAGGTCGAAGAAGCCTCGACGCCGGCCGACGTCACCAAGGCCGTCGCGCAGGCCTACGGCGGCAAGCTGCCGAAGTGATCCGTCGCTGGCAGTCGCACCTCGACGACGTCGTCAAGGACGTCCTCATCGCGTCTTCGGCAACTCCCCGGGTAGAGAGCCGATGAGTGGAGGTGGCTTCGGAAACCGGGGACCGGCAACAGGCGACCGGCAACAGGAAATTAGAGAGAGGTGCAAATATCGCGCACCGATTACTCGCGTTCGCGGTCGATGCTCTGCACCGAGCCGCTCGTCTACCGAAAGACGTTGGCGGACGTCACATTGCAGGTCAGTGGATTCGCTCAGCGACGAGCGCAGGCGCGAACTACGAAGAAGCGCGTGCAGCCGAGAGTCGCGCTGACTTCCAGCTGCGCTTCTCGATGAAGGACATCAGCTCGCAGCGATCCTGAGCGCATCCGCGAAGACCGCGAGGCAACGTGCAACGCCCAGCGTCGCGTAACGCCCAACCATTGCCGGTTGCCCGTCGCCGGTCGCCTGTTTTCTCTCCGTCGGAAGATGTGGTGGGTGATGAGAGCCGGACTACGGCGCGCTCAGGCTCTTCGTCGACAGCCAGGCCCACACCGTCGGTGCGACGGCCGGATCGGGCGTGTGGCCGTTCCCGCCGCCCTTGTAGCCGTCGTAGTTGTCGAGCGTGGTGTGCGGGAAGCCGTTGTCGTCGAGCATCGACACGAACCAGAAGGTCCACGATGCAGGGATGTTCATGTCGTCGGGGAAGTGGATCGTGAAGTACGGCGTCTTGCGTGTGGCCGCCTTCGCCATCTTGTCGAGGTTGACGCACTTCGTGTGGCCGGTGGTCGAATCATCGCAGCCGCCTTCCCACTCGACGACGGCGGCGTAGTTTGCCGAGTCCATGAGGCCGATCGCATCGACGAAGAACGCGCCGTTGCTGTGGCCGCTCAGGTACACGCGATCACGGTCCAGGTTGTACTGCTTGGCGACCTGCGCCACGAGATCCTTCACGTACTGGCTGTCACGCGTCGGATCCCAGCAGCCGACCGGCTTGGTGTCGGTCGCGCTCGAGGGGCACGTGGGTGACTCGGGCGCGACGGCAAGAAATCCACTCGCGTCGGAGGTGGGGGTCCAAAGCGTGTCGAGCTTCTTCTTGATGTCGAACGGCAGCGATGAGGCGAGGCCGTGGAAGTGGACGAGCAGCGGCGTGCCCTTTTGGGGGTCGTAGGCCGGTGGGACGTGCACCACGTAGCGATGCGAGACCTGCGCGGAATCGACCAGCGTCGCTTCGTATTCGCCGGTGGCGCCACCAGTGCCGAAGCTCCAGCTCGCAGGAGGTCCCGCGGCATCCGCGAACGTATTCGGGTTGGTCGAGCCGCCGCATCCGGTCAGGCCCCCAAGCAGGCACAGCATGTAAGTCGCGCGTCGCATTCGTTCGCCTCCGCCCGAGGACCTCGGGTGGCAAGGCGACTAGCACGGTCGACGCGATTTGGGGAAGGGCGGGATGCGCTACGGGGTTTCGACCTGAGATGCGCCGTGGACCCGGACCATCGTGAGCCGCTCGCCCGTGTCGAGCTCGCCGTAGGTCACGAGCTCCACGCCGGTGTCGCGCCCCCGACCATCGCGGACGATCTTGCGATCGAGCACACGCATGGGTGCCACCTTCGGATAGCTCACCTCGGTCAGCTTGCCGTTGCTCTTGTCGTGAATGGAGCGCACGTAGGTGCGATCGAATCGGACGCCCGCCTCGATGGAACGGGTCACGATGCGATAGCGGGGACCTTCGACGCTGGTGTCGCCCCACTTGCCGGAGCGAACCTCGATCGCCCGACCGCGCGCGGTGTGCACGGTGCGGGGGGCCTTGCCGTCGACGAAGAACGGCTCGCCCGGGCCGCTCGCCAGCGCCTGGCCCTGCAGTCGATTCGGGATCGGGCGCGGGAAGCTGACCTCCACGCGCTTGCCGGTGCGGAAATCTTCGACGGAGCGGACGTGCGCACGATTGTAGCGGACGCCACTCTCCATCGAGTCGTTCACGATCTTGTAGTGGGCGTTCTCCACGGTGATCTGGCCGAAGCGGCTCGATCGCCGCTCGATCGCGCGGTCACTCGGGGTGACGTACAGCTTCACCGATTCGTGGCCGTCGTTCGTTTGTCGGACGAGCTTTGCCCGGTTCGCGCCGGGTGGGTTCGCCAGCGCTGCCAGCGGAGCGAGCCCGAGCCCGACGCCGACGCACAGGGCGAGCGCACCACCAGCGACGCGGCTGATCATTTTCCGGCGACCTCGGTGAGGTGGGGCTCGGTCTTCAGGAGCTCGTCGAGCTCGGCATCGTTCGCCATCCGCTCCTTCATCGCCTTCTTGAAGGCACCGTGCTCGGGGTTCTTCTCGAGCTGACCGACGGCGTGCTGACCGATGGTGTGCTTGCCGAGGTACGGCGCGACCGCTTCATCGCCGTCGACGCCGTTGTCGTAGATGAAGACGTGTGGGAACGATCGCGTCGAGATGTAGTCCACGCCGGCTTGCAGCGGGCCAGCCGCCGCGAACCCGAGGGCGACGACCTTCGTCTTGTAGCCCTTCGATGCGATGTACTGCTCGAGCAGCGGCTTCAGGCGCGCCAGCGACGAGCCAGACTTGTCGTGTGAGCGGTCGAAGAGCACGATGTTACCGCGTTCACCGCGCAACACCTCGGCCGGGATGTAGTGCTCGAAGTGCTGGAAGTAGAGCGGATGGTGCGCGGGCTGGATCCCGAGGCGAAGATCGCTCGCCGGGAACGTGCTTGTCATCTGCGAGTCGAGTGCCTGGAGGAAGGTGAACATCGAGACCGGCGATCGACCCAGCGCGAGGTAGAAGTTATTTGCCGGCGGGTAGCGCTTCATCATGGCCAAGGCGCCGTCGCGGACACTCTTGTAGTGCTTGGCGTCGAGGTGCACGGTGCCGCTCGCGGTGGTGACGAGCGAGCTCGCGGCGGGCGGCGTGGCGCTCGGCTTGTACAAGCGCGCGAGACTCGGCCTGGCAGCAGGGGCACTGCCTGCGACGGCGGCCCCGGCCGTGCCGAGATACGCCGCGAGCAAGGCCGCCGACAGGAAGCGTGAATGATGGATCATCGATCCGAGCAATCGCGGACGCCGCATGGTTGGTCTCCAATGAGGCAAGACAGCAACTCATGTGCCACCCATCGGTTAGCACAACTGCTTGGGATCAGAAGTGATGGTGGCAACCGATCCAACCTCCCTTGGCTTCGAGCGGCCAGTCCAGCTGGTGTCGAAAGGACCCACTTCGTGGGTCGGCAGACCCTCACTCGGCCTCGGCCGACCCGCGCAAGTCACCGATCCACGTCCCGGATCAATGTAGAAGCCGCGTGGCACATCGGCTGCACAGCAGCGCGTCATGCTCACTCGCCGGTCGTTTGCCTTTGTCCGCCCGACCCACAGAAAGCTGCCCATGCGCAAGCCCAACGTCCTTCGATCGCTCTTCCTCGCCGTCGGTATCACGATGATCATGCCGGCCGCACCGAGTGCCCAAGCGGGTCCGCGCTGGAACGCCACGAAGCGAACGCTCGCGACGAAGATGCCGCAGGTCGCAAAGTTCCTCGGAGTGAAGAACGAGATGAAGGTGTTCACCGTCGATCCCGAGCAGATGACGCTCACGGTGCCGAACCAGCCGGTGTGGGCCGCGTTCGGCAAGAACGATGCAAAAGGTGCGGCGAAGACGCTCTCGGTGGCGCTGGGCAAGACGCTGCCGCGCCGCGGCTTCATGCTCGCTACGGGCGGCGGCAACGGCCTGCCCAAGGACACCGAGGATGGCGCGTACGCTGCGGGCGCCTTCACCCTCGCGTTCACGCCGAAGGGCAGCCTCGCGAGCCATTCGAGCTCGCACGACGGAAACATCGGTCAGACCACCCACCTCATCCTGACGGGCACGGGCGACGGCGCAGGCACTATTTCGCGCGAAGCCCCGATGGCGCAGATGGCGAACCATGGCGTCGCCAGCTACGCGAACGGCGGGCCCGGTACGTTCGGCGAGCTCACCGCCATGTTGCACAACGCGGACGGCGTGCTGGTGTTCCTGAAGGGCACGGGCGGCGTCGCCGACGCTGCGCCCGGCTGGCTGGATTGGCTCGACGCGAAGGCCAGCTTCCACGCGATCTCCGGCTCCGATCCGCATCAGCTCGCGCAGCAAGCGAAGAAGGCCTTGCCCGACCAGCGCCCGAGCGGCTTCGGCACACGACAGGTGAAGCTGGTGAGCCCGGGCAAGCCGAAGGACGTGCTCCAGGAAGACGAGCTCAAGAACCGCAGCGTGGCTGCATTCCTCACGGCCGATCCTCGCGTGAACGTGCGCGACAAAGAGCGCACCGACGAGTTGCGTTCGTTGTGGGCCTCGCGCAGCAAGGAGCTCACCGGCAAGCCAGCCACGCTGGTGGTGCCATCGACGATCCTCGACGTGACGCGGCATCTGCAGCTCGAGATGCTGGCGGACACCTACGGCGCACGCAGCGTCCTCATCGGGCCCGACAAGGCCGAGCGCGTGAAGGACATGAAGGGTGTGCGCAGCCTCGGGCTCGGGCTCGGTGATGCCGAGATGGGTCACTTCGCCGCGGCGCGCGAGGTCACGCAGCACGCGGAGGTCGTGTTCTTCTCGAGCGCTCGCTACAGCAACCTCTCCGGCCTCGCCTACGCGCTGCGCGCGAAGAACGAGCCGATCATCGCCGTTCTCGATAACAAGTCCACGCACGGTGACAAGATCGCCGAGATGATCGCGGTAATCGATTCCGAGAATGTCGCTGCCGATCGGGTGGTGGTGGCGAGCACTCCGACGGCGCTGGTGGAGAAGGTCGCGTTCTTGATGAAGGCGCGGAAAGCAGCCGCGGAGAAGGCCGCGAGGAAGTTCGATGAAAAGAAAGGGCTGGATTAGAAAATGAGCTTCCGATCAAATCGGTCTCACGATGGGATGTTTGCTTGCGTTGGGTGCTTCAGCGTCTGCAACCGAAGGGCTCGCGCAGTTCACCGGTGGCAAGGGCGAGGTCAAGTTCAGCGGCCGCTTCGAAGCGACCGCGAGATCTTCTTCAGGGACCATCACCAAGGGCAACGGCGGGTTCAAGAGCGCCGTCGGCAAGCTTCACCGCGTCGGGGAGGAGGTCCACTAGGCGTGGCGTCCGGGCGTGGCCCGCTTTGCTCCGCTCAAAGCGGTGGGTGCAGTCGACCTCGTGGGTCAGGTCGTCGAGGAATCGGGCTCCCACGTCAAGATTCAGTTCCCGAACAGCTTCGCCAACCGTGAGGCCGTCCAAAAAATAGACGGCGGCAGCTTGAGCTCCATCACGGGCGCGCTGTCGCTTGCACGCACGGGCGAGGGCGCCGGCAAGGCCGTGCTCGACATGTCCGTCGGCGTTTACGTCCCCCACCACGGGGTGGTGACTTTCAACTCGCGCCATGAAAGCGACGACAAGCTGACGTTGAAGTAGCGCGGCGCGGTCAGGCGCCGGGGGGCCCACTCGCGAAGGCGGCTCTTCGCGCGAGGCGGCCCAGCCCGTCGTACGCGGCATACTTGAACAGCTCCGACAGCGTCGGGAAGTTGAAGACCATCTCGATGAGGTCGTCGAGCTTGCCGCCGTAGTGCATGACGACCATGCCGACGTGTACGAGATCGGTCGCGCGCTCGCCGAGCACGTGGATGCCGATGATCTTCTTGTCGGGGAGCGTGAAGAGGAGCTTCACCATGCCGGTGAGGTCCCCGATGATCTGTCCGCGCGCGTTGTCCTTGTAGAACGAGCGCCCGATCTCGAACTCGAGCCCCTTCTTGGTGGCCGTCTCTTCGGTCTCTCCGACCATCGACACCTCGGGGATGGTGTAGAGGCCGTACGGGAACATCGGCGCGACGCGCTTCTTGAAGCCGAGCTCGAACGCCTGGCACATGGCGACGCGGCCTTGCTCCATCGCGACGGAGGCGAGCGCGGGAAAGCCGATGACGTCGCCGGCCGCGAAGATGCGACCGCCGCGCGCCCCGACGACGGCGTAGTGCTCGTCGACCTTGAGGAGCCCGCGCGGATCGGGCGTGATGCCCACGCGATCGAGGCCCAGGGTCTGCGTGTTGCCGGCTCGGCCGCCGGCGAAGAGCAAGCGCTCACATGGGAGCGACCGACCGTCGTCGAGCGTGCACTGCAGCACGCCGCTCTTGCGGCTCACGTCGACGACCTGGCGCTTCAGCACCAGCCCCACGCCGATGGCGCGCATGCGATCGGCGAGCAGGTGATTCACCTCGTTGTCGAGGAACCCGAGGATCGTGTCGCGGCCCTCGACGATGGTGACCGCGCAGCCGAGCGCCGCGAACATCGATCCGTACTCGCAGCCGATGACGCCGCCGCCGAGGATCACGAGGCGCTTCGGCACCTCGGGTAGCTTCAGTATCGTGTCGGAGTCGTCGACGTCGGGATCCTCGAACGGCACGAACTCTGGACGAAATGGGATCGTGCCCGTCGCGATGAGCGTGACGTCGGTGGTGAGGCGTTGCACGTTTCCGCTCTGGGAGACGATCTCGATGGTGTGCTCGTCGAGAAAGCTGGCGTTGCCGTGGAGCAGCTCGATGTTGTGCTTGGCCAGATTGTTCTTGATGCGATCGTTCTGGCTGCCGATGACCGGCTCCTGCCGACACATGAGATCGGGCACAGACACGTCGCGGCGCACCTCGCAGGACACCCCGTAGAGCGTGCGCGATTGCAGCTGTGACAGGTACAGGGCCGTCTCGCGCAATGTCTTCGACGGTAACGTGCCCGTGTGGATGCAGGCGCCGCCCAGCTTCGGTTCTTTTTCGACGACGGCCACGCGCTTGCCGAAGTAGGCCGACTGCGTGGCCCCCTTCTCGCCGGCGGGACCGGAGCCGATGACGACGAGGTCGTAGTCGTACGTTGGCATCAACCGCCTCCGGGTGAATCGGACAGCGCGACGTCCGCCCACAGGATGGCGAGATCGAGCTCAATCGCATCGAAGGGCTCTGCCCGAACGCGCATTTCGTCCGCCCAGCTTCCGAGGAGCAGCCAAAGTCCATCTTGATTGCGATACGTTTCGAGAACGCGCAACAGTGGGTCTACGATCCACGCGTGCTGCACCGCAGCCTGAGCATAAATAGGAAGCTTCTGCGTGCGGTCAAGCTTGCCGGTCGTCGGAGATACGACCTCGCAAATCCAATTGGGGGCGATCGTGCAGTAGGGCTCGTCGCTGACCTTGGGCATGCGCTCGCGACGCCAACCTGCCAAATCGGGGACCAGTATGTTCTCGCCGAGGTGCAGCTCCGGCTCGTCCAAAATAATCCAGCCGCCGGGCCCACCCTTGCCGCGCTTGAACGGAGGCCCTAGCTCTTCGCCGAGCGCACTGGCGACCGCGGCATGCGGCATCGCAGGACGAGGGTGTAACGAGAGCACCCCGTTGAGCAGCTCTGCGACGCGGTTCTCGGGGGCGGCCAGCACGTCTTGGTACGTGGCTCGACGGGGTGCTGGGATAGCCATGGATCTCGAAGAATAGCGCACCTCGTTTGGGCTAGCGAGGCCTGGGGCCGTGCTTCACTCTCCATCCATGAAGACGCCTTCGACAAGATGATCCCCATGGCCCAGCGCTTCACCGACGGCGTCGAAGACTCAATCAGCAAGAGCGGCGTCCCCTGGCACGTCTCCGGCCGACTACTTCAACATGCGTTAGTGCCATCGGGCTGCCATCATTCGTGTTCGAGACGACCGCGCGTGATCCAGTATCACTGGTATCACCAGTATCAGAAGATGCCGGCCTCTATGTGGAACGGCTTGGTCGTGGTGGCGTAGCCGCCGACTGCGATGACGAACGATTGTGCGGCCGCCGTGCTGTTCACGTAGGTGAGGTTCTCCATGGCGCCTGCATTCCCACCGTCGACGGATTGCGTGCACGAGGTGGCTGCGCAGTCGGCGAGCAAGCGGATGACCGGGTCCCAGTGGCCGATCGGCGTCACGCGCACCTTTAGCGTCTTGCCGGCCGGCACCGTCGCCGAATAGTAGAGGACCTTGCCGCCAGCCGACGAGAGGCAGGTGCTGGTGATGGCCGTCGTCGCGCCTTCGCCGTCTTCAGCCAGCCGCATCGTGCCGTCGCTGAGCGGGATGGCCTGCGCGCAGGTGGCGTTGGTCGCGAGCGGGGCCACGTACGCCGTGAGGTCGAACGAGTGGAGCGTCGTAGCGCTGTAGTTGCCGACGGCGAGCACCACGGGCACCGGCGCCGCGCTCGCGTTGCGATAGCCGAGCGCTTCGGCGGCACCCGTATCGGCGTTGTCGGCGGAGCCGAGGCACGTCGTGTCATTGCAGGTGCCGAGGAGCCGCAAGATCACGTCCCACGAGGCGCTGGTCGGTGTCGCCAGCGCGATGAGGTGCTGCCCGGCGGGAACGGTCGCCGAGTAGAACGTCGAGGGACCGGTGCCGATGGAGACGCACTTGTTGCTGAGCGTGGTGGAGGCGCCATTCAGCGACTGGTCGGAGAGCGTGACGCCGCTCGCGAGCGCGGTCGGCATGTTGCACGAGACGTTCGGCGGCACCGCCGGCAAGGCGGTGGTGGCGAGCGCGAGCGTAAAGGTGCCCGTGTTGTTCGCGCCGTAGCCACCGACGGCGATGATGAGCGGCACCGGGCTCGCGGTGGAGTTGACACGCGAGAGCTGCTCGGCCGTGTTGGAGTTGCCGCTGTCGGCCGATGCGAGGCAGCTGGCGGCGCCGCATGCGGAGAGCAAGCGAATGACGGGGTCGAAGCCCGACGGCGTGACCGTAAGGTCGAGCTGGCTGTTGGGGGGGATGACGGTCGAGTAGAAGAGGACGCCGGTCTTCGCGCTCGCCAAGCACACCGTCGAGAGCAGCTGGCTGGCGCCGGCCAGATCTTGATTCATGAGGGACTCATTGGCGCCCACCGCGATCGCGTTCGCGCACATCGCGTTCACGGCGGGTGGCGGCGGCGGCGTGATCTTCACGTCGAGATCGAAGGTGCCGCCCTGTCCGAACGCGGTGCCACCGACGGCGATGATCACGTCGCGCGACGCGGTCGTGGTGTTCTGGAAGCTCAGCATCTCGTTGGCGCCCTCGTAGCCGAGATCGGCGGAGCCGAGGCAGGTGGTGGCGCTGCAGATGTCGATGATGCGCACGATCGGATCGAACGCGACCTCGGGGTTGACGGCGACGGTGAGCGTGTACGTCGCCGGGATGGTCGCCTTGTAGAAGAGGACCTGTCCGTCACCGCCCGACACGCACAGTCCGTCGAGCGTCTCGGTCGCCACCGAGGTGTCTTGCAGCGTGAGCTTGGTGCCGTCGCTGACGGAGATCGCGGCGCTGCAGAGGACCTCGGCGGCCATCGCGAGGTCGTCCGGTTGCATCGCCATGTCGACGGGCGCTGTCGCGAAGTCGAGCTGCGGTGTGGCGAAGCCGGCGAGGTCCGAAGGCCCGGACTTACCGGGCTTGGGATCGGTGCCTCCACAAGCGCCAGTGGCAATAGAAAACACGAGTACGAACGGGAGCGAAAAATGGCGGAGCAACATGGGGCACCACGTAGCCCATCGCGCGGCCGTTGAGAAGGTGGGAGAAGGTGGCTGCTCGGGTTGCCCTCCGTCGCCGGCCATGCTTACTTCGTCATCTTGACGGTCATCATCGGCAGCTCGATCGCCACGTCGCCCGTCGGATAGAGCTGACAAGACAGCCGCAGCTTGGTGATGAAGTACGTGTTCCCGAGGTGGCGCTTCTCGACGGAGCTGATGGGAGGCAGGTGCTCCTCCCCGCCGGCGATTTTCACGCGGCAGAGGCCACACGTGCCCTTACCCGCGCACGCGGTGGCGATGCCCACCTGGCTACGGCGCGCGGCAGCGAACACCGTCTCGTTGGGCTCGAGCTCGACGCTGAGGTTTACGGGCAGGAAGGTCACGCGCGGCATGACAGGGTCCGCAATCCTACCTTTGCGTCCGGCTCAGCGCGCGGGCAATCTGACCGACAGACTGCGGCTGCGCGCGTCGACGTAGCGCCAGTGCTTCTCGGACCATGTGCGAGCGTAGGCGATGCCGATGCGTGGCGTGGTCACGATCTTCGGGCGAGGCCCGCCGCGATCTTCGATCCACAGATCACCGTCGAGGAGGCTCTGGCCGTTGTGGCGACGGCTTATGTCCATCGCCCTCGTGAGCCGGCCCGGCCCGTCGCTGCGTGGCAAGGGCGGGGCCACCTCGAGCGCGCGAACGAGCACGGCCTCGCCTTGGCCATCGGCGCCGGTGACGACGTTGAAGCATTCGTGCATGCCGTAGATCAAGTAGACGTACGCGATGCCGGCCGGCCCGAACATGAGCCGCGCGCGTCCGCGGTCGCCGAAGCGCGTGTGGCTGGCGAGATCGGTGGGGCCGAGGTAGGCCTCGGTCTCGACGATGCGCCCGTGCTTGTCGCCGTGGCACAGCCACGTGCCGACGAGCGCTCGCGCCACGACCCGCGCGTCGCGCGCGTAGAAATCGAGCCCGAGGCGCACGTCAGGCGACGAGGAGCCGCGACCGATCGATGCGGTCGATCACGGGTTGGACACGCACGTCGGCGCTGAGTGAGTCGATGAGCGCGCTGGCGACGGCCCGGTACTCCCCGAGATCGAGCGCGCCTTGCAACAAACGGTAGCGCAGCAGCAAGAACGCGGTCTGCGTGACGTCGGAGAGACAGTAGTTCTTGATGAGCGTGAGCTGGCCCGCGTTGTAGAGCCCTTCCACCTGGCTGCCGTCGACGCCGACCTTGCCGGGCAGGCCCACGAGGTGCGCGAGCGCATCGAGCGAGCCCACCTTCGCAGCACCGTGATCCGACAGGTGATCGAACAGATCCATGTGGCCTTCGTCGGTGAAGCGATAGCGGAACTGCTTGTCGAAGGCGAAGCGCATGGGCACGCCGTGGCGCAAGCACCGCAGCTGCAGCACGGGGAGGTCGAAGCCGCGCCCGTTGTAGGTGACGAGGTGCGGCCGTTGCTCCTCGCAGAACTTGCCGAGGTCGGCGAGCATCGCGGGCTCGTCCTTGTCCTCGCCGAGCACGCCGATGCGCCGGAAGCCGTAGCGCTCGTCGAGCCAGAGCACGCCGATGACGATGGGCCGGTGCGCCCACAGCGGTGGGAACGGCCGGTCTTGCCCCATCGCGACCTCGGGTGGCGAATAAAGCGCAACGTCGGGGACGGTTTCGATATCCAAGACGAGATAGCTGCGGGGCGGCATGTGTCCCGTATCGTATCCACCCTTATGCAAAGTTTGTTCGACCGTTTGAGTCGCCTGTGGCGCCGCAACAAGAAGCCGACTACGCAGCGCGCGTATCGCTGTCGTTGTGAGCGGCCCGTGTTCTTCCGCAACAGCGAGTGCCTCGCGTGTCACGCCCAGCTCGGCTTCGCCCGCAAGGTGGTGGCGAAGCTCTATCTCGTGCATCGCGTCGTACAAGCAGCGGCCTGAGATGAGCGCGCACAAGCCTGGGCTCAAGCACATCTCCACGGAGCGTCTGCGCGCGCTGCTGAAGGGCCTCGCCGCGGGCAAGCTCGTGGTGCCACTCACGATGCCGTGGCTCATGATGTCCGGCTTCTCGGACGTGGCCGATCAGATGTCGATCCTCGCAGGCCTCGACGAGCGCGGCCTCCGGGCGGCGTTGGTGATCGCGCTCGCCGAGCGAACCTAAACAGCAACGCATTGTTCGGAGATCAAAGGTTGCGTTGCTGTTTAGTCTATCTCATCGGGCGTGCCGCCGGCCCTGCCGGCCGAGCCGTCAGGGTCCCACCCTGCTCACGCGGCGACTTCGCCGCGACGCAGCCTTTGGCTGCT
>JAYUBF010000343.1:0-9641 GCA_043741435.1 Myxococcales bacterium | reverse complement strand
CTTCGTACTGATCGCCCAGCCGACGACACGTCGCGAGAAGAGATCTAGGAGCACTGCGAGGTACGCCCAGCCCGTCGCTGTTGCGATGTACGTCACGTCACCTGCCCAGACCTGGTTTGCGCCCCTCGGCTCGAACTGGCGCTGCACCAGGTTCGGCGCGATCGGGCTCGTGTGCTTCGAGTCCGTCGTGCGACGAAAGCGCCGTTTCTGCCGACCCACGATTCCGTTCTCTCGCATCACCCGCTCGACGGTCTTCCTGCTCACTCGCTCGCCCTTGGCGCGCAGTGCTCGATGGACCCTCGGGCTGCCGTATCGCCTGCTGCTCTTCTTGTGTACCCCGGCGATCTGGCTACGAAGGTTAAGCCATTGATATCACGTCGCGCATTGCTTTCGTAAACCGTAGGTCCCCGGTTCAATTCCGGGCATCGGCTCAGTTTCGCGGTCGCAGCACGTGCACTGATTCCCGGCGATCAGCTGGCAAAGCTGCTGCAGCTACGGCAGGTCGCTGAGACACGCGTCGGTTACGTCCTTGCAAACGGCAGGATTGCAATCTGGACTGCTCGATTCACTGCAGGCCGTTACGCTTCAGCGGCCGCCATTTCGCGATTGCGCGGGTCCGCGAGCGCCCCCCGCCCCGCGGATTCCACACGGTGCGCGGCGACCGGAGTAGCTACCGGTAGTGGCCGGTTCGGCCAGCGCTAGCAGCTGGGAAACACGGCGTCGCGCTGCAAGTGTGCGTCACAACGAGGGTACACGCTGGCGCGAGCGGTGCACTACGCCTCGGCATGAAGACCTCCATGAATCGGATCTGCTCGGGTGCCGGCGCGCTGGCGTTGGCCATGACCCTTTCCAGCGGCTGCAACACGGACACCAAGGCCGCGGGCGGCGACGGCACGCCGACGACTGAGCCAGGCCCTGGCTCGTCCATACAGCCAGTTCCAGGCACCAAGCCCGCGCCGACGGATGACCGCGCCTACGCGGGCATCTATCAGTCCGACACCGGCCTCGACTTCACGCAGCCTGGCGCTCTGCCCGGCCTCGAAGGCCCCGCGTTCAACCTGCTCGCGAACCTCCGGACCCAGCCAGGCACTGCCCTCGTGAACCTGGGCCAGGCGGCTGGGGTCGAGGCCCTCGACAGGATCGGCGGCCTTGGCCGCACGGTGCTCGGCGGCGTCCTCGATTCGGCGCTCATCAACCTCTACAACGACAACCCAACGCTCGCTCGCGCGATGCAGGACATCCAGAACATCGCGCAGATCGCGAAGACGACCGTGCTCCAGACCAAGCTCACGGTGCACACACCGAGCGCCAATCACGCCGTCGCCGCGGAGCTGCAGGTGACCGGCGCGACCTTCACCACCGCCGACATCAACCTCAACGTCGCGAACGTGGTCACCACGATCCCCGCGGCTGCGATGCCCGCCGCCAAGGTCTCGCTCGCGACGCCCACGCTCACGCCCCGCGCCAACCTCGCGGTGGCCGACGCCGACCTCGCATTCGGCTCGGGCAAGGTCACGCTGCCGATGGGCGCCATGCTCATGCAGGCGGCCGGGCAGCTCGTGTTCCAGCCGCTCTACGGCATCAGCGACTTCCGCCAGGGCTTCGTTTCGCTCATCCCCTGCGAGAGCATCGCTGCGCAAGGCGCTCAGGCGCTCGCGGACGGCGACGACTTCGGCCTGTCCTCGCTCATCTCGCAGAACGTCCTGCAGGGCATCTGCACCGTCGCTGCGGGGTATCTCGCGGATCAGCTGATCGCGCAGATGCAGTTCAATACCGACGCCACCGTCGACGGCGGCCGAGCGGTCCTGTACGACGTCTCCGCAGCCAAGCCCACCCTCGACAAGAAGTCCGATCGCGTCGCCGAGGGCACATGGAGCTGGAGCTTCTCGAGCGGCAAGGTCGCCTCGACGTTCGCGGGTGATCGCGTCGGCAACGCGCAGTAGCGGCCTCCGCGGCAAGGTGCTATCCGTCCGTCGCTGCCGTGAGCTCGTACGTCGTCAAAGAGGTGTACTACACCCTCCAGGGTGAAGGCGCGCAGGCCGGTCGCGCCGCCGTGTTCCTCCGCTTCACCGGCTGCAATCTGTGGACGGGCCGCGAGGCCGACCGTGCGCGAGGTCCCGGCGGCTGCTCACGCTGGTGTGACACGGACTTCCTCGGCACCGACGGTCCTGGCGGTGGGCGCTTCGCTTCGGCCGAAGCCTTGGCCTCGGCCGTCCGAACCGCGTGGGGTGGCGCAACCACTGAGCACGCGCTCGTCGTTTGCACGGGTGGTGAGCCGTTGCTACAACTCGACGAAGCGCTCGTCGCCGCGCTGCATCGCGAAGGGTTCACCATCGCCATCGAGACGAACGGTACCCTGCGCGTCCCCACCGGTGTCGACTGGGTGTGCGTGAGCCCCAAGCAAGGCCCCGCGCTGGTGGTCGACGCGGGGCAAGAGCTGAAGCTCGTCTATCCGCAGGCCGACTTCTCGCCGACCCAGTTCGAGCGGCTGCACTTCGACAGCTTCTTCCTCCAGCCACTCGATGGCCCCGACGCCGCAGCGAGCCTCGCGGCTTGCCTTGCGTACTGTCACGCCAACCCGCGCTGGCGTCTCAGCCTGCAAACCCACAAGCTGCTCCGGATTCCATGATCATCGACATCCACAAGGACTTCGTCATCGAGGCGGCGCATCGCTTGCCGCATGTCTCCGATGGTCACAAGTGCGGCCGCGTCCATGGCCACTCCTTCACCATCGAGCTGCACCTCCGCGGAGAGCTCGACGCCCACACCGGATGGCTGGTCGATTACGCCGAGATCAAGCAAAAGTTTCGGCCGTTCTTCGACCAGCTCGATCACCGCTACCTGAACGACATCGAGGGTCTCGCCAACCCCACGAGCGAAGTGCTCGCGGTGTGGGTCTGGGAGCGCGTGAAGCCGGTCTTAGCGCACCTCCACCACGTGACCGTCCGCGAGACCTGCACCTCGAGCGCGACCTACCACGGCGCCCCTCGCTGACGCGCATCCCGTAGCGAGGTCCCCGCCTCGGCTTTGCGGCCGTACTTCCAGCGCGCGATGCGTTGCGCCGCATAGATGCCGCGGTGTCCGCTCAGCAGAAACCCAACCAGCGTCACCAGCAGCACATGCGGCAGCACGCCGATGCCGAGCAGCTCGACCGCCATCACCGACAGCGCGATGGGCGCATTCGCAGCGACGCCGAACAGCGCTGCCATCGCCACGCCCGCCGTCAGCGCGGGTGGAAGGCCCAAGAGCGGCGCGAGCGTGGCGCCCAGCGTGGCGCCGATGAAGAAGAGCGGCGTCACTTCTCCGCCGAAAAAGCCCGCCGACAGCGTCACCACCGTGAACACCAGCTTCCACGCGAACGCGAACGTGGGTGGCGCCGGCGTGCCGAAGCTCGCGACGATCGTGGGGCCTCCGAGCCCGAGGTAGCGGTCGCTGCCCACGAGCCAGCTCAGCGCCACGATCGCGATCCCGCCGAGGAGCATGCGCACCGGCAGACGCGGGACGACACGCTCCAACGTGCGCTTCGACCAGTGACTCGCTTCGATGAAGAGTGTCGCGACCATCGCCACCAGCGCGGCGACCACCACCCACTTCGCGACGACCAGCAGCGAGAGCTCGAACGCGGTCGGCGTGGGATAGAGCGTGTGCACGATCCACAGCGCGCGCGTGACCCGATCACCGACGAACGCCGCGACCAGCGCGGGGAACGCGGCCGTGAGCTCCAGGCGACCGAGCGCCAGCACCTCGATCCCGAAGACCGCGCCGGCGACCGGCGTCCCGAACACCGAGCCGAAGCCCCCGGCGATGCCAGCGATGATCAGCGTGCGGCGCAGCGCCGGCTCCACGCGCAAGCGGTGCGCGATCGCGTCCGCCAGGCTCGCGCCCATCTGCATCGCAGTGCCTTCGCGACCGGCACTGCCACCGAATAAGTGTGTGAGCAGCGTCCCGATGAGGACCATTGGTCCCATTCGGAGCGGCAGCTGCGTGCGCTGGTCGTGCACCGTGTCGAGCACTAGGTCGTTGCCGCCCGCGATCGGCTTGCCCCAGCGCTCGTACGCCAGGCCCGAGAGCAAGCCCGCCAGCGGCAACGCGAATACGAGCCACAGCTGGTGCTCGCGAAGTCGCGTGGCCCACTCGAGCGTATGGAGGAACACCGCAGACCCTACCCCGCAGCAGGCGCCGATCAGCGCGGCGAGGCCGACCCCGCTCCCGAGGCGGCGCACGGTCCTATCTCCGGCTCTCGACGCGAACCCGACGGTGTGGCGCCCGCGTCTCCTCGAGCTCGCGCAGCATACCCTGGATCGCCACCCGTACCTGCGCGTCGAGATCGTTGATCTGTTCCAGCGTCGGTGCGCCACCTGCGGGCAACGCGGGCGACTCGATCGGCTTGCCGATGCGATAGCGCAAACGGGCAGGCAACGGCAGGTGGGGAACCGGTCCAACGGCGAGCCCCCACGGCAGCGAGAGATGGATTGGCCAGACGC
This sequence comes from Myxococcales bacterium, assembly GCA_043741435.1. GTDB lineage: Bacteria > Myxococcota_A > Polyangia > Palsa-1104 > Palsa-1104 > JBDTCO01. Next base: position 5,157 of record JAYUBF010000343.1, on the reverse strand, counting down.
TCGCTCTCGCGATGTGCTGCAACCTGAGGAGGCGCGCGAGCCAGCGGCCGTCGCTGAGCACCAGCAGCGTTTCGTGCGCGCCCGCGTGCGCCACGGGCACGATGGGCGCGCCCGATTCGATCGCGAGGTTCGCATAGCCGGTGCGCCCGCCGAACTCGAGCTGGTAGCGCTTGCTGAACGGACGCCACGTCTCGAGGTCGCCGCCGGGCATCACCATGAGATCGTGCTTGAACTCCTTCAGCGCACGCAGCGCGAGCTGCCGCTGACCACGCAAGATGCCGCGCTTGGCGAAGTACGGGCCGGTGAGCCGCGTGGAGAGGATCATCTCGTGCGCGAGGGGGTGGATGGGCCGCGCGCTGCCGAAGCGACGATACCAGGCCACGAGGAAGCCCCACACGTCGGGGATCGTGGTGCCGCCCGAGTGGTTGGACACCACCATCACGGGCGCCTGCGGGATGTTCTCGATGCCGCGGACATCGAGCGGGAAATAGCGACGAGGCCAGCCCTCTTCGCCGAACAGCTCGCCGAGCGTGCCCAGCGTCCGCTCGACGGCGACCGGGTCGTAGTCCGCGGGGTCGGCACCCCACGGCACACCTTCATCACCGTGCAGCCAGCGCAGCACACGGCTCTTGCTGTGCCGGCTCATCGCGCGTGCCAGGCGCAGAATGTTGGCAGCTGCGCTTTCGCAGGCATACTAGGGGTTCGTGCTCGATTGGCTCTTCGACCGTCTCATCGCCTGGCCTGAGCAGCTTACCCGCACCTCGTTGCGCCTGGTGGGCTATCGCTCGCGCACGGTGCAAACGGCGTTCGGGGACCTTTCCCTGCTCCACTCCGAGGGTGGAGGCCGCTTTCCGCTGATGATGCTGCACGGCTTCTCGTCCGAGGGCGTGCACTACGCCCCGCTGCTCCGCTTCCTTCGTCCGCAGGTGAGCCAGGTGTTCTTGCCCGACCTCCCGGCCCACGGTCGATCGTCGGCACCGACGACGCCGATCTTGGCCGGTGCATTGCGGGAGGAGATCGTGAAGGCGTTCGACCAGTTCATCGTCGAGCCAACGGTGATCTACGGCAACTCGCTCGGCGGCCTCGTCGCGCTGTATTACGCGCTCGCGCGGCCAGAAAAGGTGCGTGGCCTCATCCTGTGCTCACCCGGCGGCGCCGCGATGACCGAGCCGGAACTGGGCGACCTGCGTCGCTTGTTCCAGATCCGGAACTACCGCGAGGCGCTGGCCTTCGTCGATCGGCTTTTCGTGGAGCGCAGCGTGCTTCGCCGGCTCATCGCGTGGGGCGTCCGCCGCAAGTTCTCCGACCAGGATCTGCAGGCCCTGCTGAGCGGACTCAAGCCGACCGATCTGTTGCGCCCCGAAGAGCTCGCGACGCTGAAGGTGCCCACACTGTTGACCTGGGGTGCCGAAGACCGCATCTTGCCGCGCTCGTCGCTGGACTTCTTCCGTCGACACCTGCCGGCGGCCACCACCGTGATTGAAGAGCCATCTCGGCACTCGCATACGCCGTACCTCGAGGACCCGCACGGCGTCGCGCGCAGGATCGTGAACTTCATGAGCACGCTCCCCCGTGAGCCGTAAGCGCCGACGCGTCGTCGTCGCGTGCGATCGCGTCACCGCGCCACCTCAGCCGGAGCAGGAAGCGATCGAGCTCGCGAGACCCTGGCCTCATCGGTGGCTCGCGGCCGTGGGGATCCTGATCGCCGGGGCGCTCGCCTACGCGAACAGCTTCGCGGGCGTGTTTATGTTCGACGATCGCTTCCACATCAACGATCGCCTCGGCGAGGGCATCACCAGCTGGCAGCAATGCATCGACAGCGCGCGTGCGGTGGTGCGGTGCACGCTCGTCGCCGACTACGCGCGCGGCGGGCTCGATCCCGCGCCGTATCACCTCACCAACCTCGTCATTCACCTCGCCGCCGGGCTGATGTTGTACGCCGTCCTCTCGGCGGGGCTCGCGCTGTCACGCGCCGTGCCGCACCGCGGGCGGGCCACGCAGATCGCCGCGCTGACCGCGCTCTGGTGGACGGTGCATCCGCTGCAGACCGAATCGGTCACGTATCTCATCCAGCGCGCAGAGTCGCTGATGGGCCTCCTCTACCTCGTCACCGTGTACGCATCGCTGCGACGGTTCGAAGGCGGGCGCGGCTGGAGCGTCCTGGCCGTGGTCGCGTGCTTCCTCGGTATGTGCACGAAGCCCGTGATGGTGACCGCACCCGTGATGGTGTTGCTCGTCGACCTGCGCTGGGGCGCACGAGGCCTTGCCCGAGTCCTGCGTGCGCGTCCTCTGCTCTACCTCGGCTTGTTCGGAACGTGGCTGTGGATGCTGCGCCTCCTCGGGTACGGACACGAGATCGTCGCGTCGACGGGGAATGCGGGTCTCGCGACCGCGGGCATCACGCCCTGGCAATACTTCGCGACCCAGGGTGCGGTCATCGCGCGTTACTTGAGACTCGCGATCGTTCCCTATCCGCTCTGCCTCGACTACGGCTGGCCGGCCTTGCATGGCATCCCTGCCGTCATCTCCAGCACGCTGTACCTGGCGGCCGGCCTCGGCGCGCTCGTGTCGTTGGTGCGCGGATCTGGCGTCGGCTTCTTGGCCACCGCATTCTTCCTGATGCTCGCGCCCAGCTCGAGCATTCTGCCGATCGCCGATCTCGCCGCCGAGCACCGGATGTACTTGTCGCTCGCGCCGGTGCTATTGCTCGCGGTGCTTGCGATCGTCAACCTCGCGGCTCGGCGCAAGGCAGCGCGCGCGAATCCGTTCACGGTGATCGGCCTCGGGCTCGGCCTCGCGCTCGCCTTCGGTACGTACCAACGAAACTTCGACTACCAGAGCGAGCTGCGCATGTACTCGCAGGAGGTGGCGGTGCGGCCGAACAACGCACGCGCGCGCTACAACCTCGGCAACGAGCTCGACAAGGCCCATCGACCTGCCGAAGCCATCGCGCAGTACCGACGGGCAGCGGCGCTCAACCCGAAGGCGATCGACGTGCAAAACAACCTGGGGCTGGCGTATCTCTCCATCAACTCGCTGATGCTCGCGCGCGAGACGTTCGAGCGCGCGGTCGAGCTCGCGCCGAACAACGTGATCCCGCGCAACGGATTGGCCCAAGCACTGTTTCGTCTCGGCCTGCTGGACGACGCGCGAGCCCAGCTCGAGAAGGCGATCACCATCGACCCCAAGGGCGCCATGGCACATGCCAACCTCGGGCTCCTCAATCTGGCCATGGGTCGCAACCAGGAGGCGGTGAACGAGCTCGAGATCGCGACACACCTGGTGCCGGGCGAGGTGGCCTACGAGCGTCAGCTCTCGACGGCGCTCGCAGCCTCGGCCGGCACGCTGCGCTGAGGCCAGACCGCGTCGGCGATCAACGCTGCGAGCCACCACGGGCAGCAAGGCGCGATGTGTGATGCTGCCGAACGGCGGGAATGTGCTGATGACCGGAGGCATGGGGTCGCTGGCAAAGGTAGGAGCATGGGCGTGAAAGAAGGATTGGCTCGCTTTCGCGTACAATTCCTCCGTTGGCCAACCCTTACACGGGAGTGTTCATGCGAGCGACAGCGGTGTGGTGCCTGTTCGGCTTTTTGTTCTGTGCTTCAGGTTGCAAGTCGGAGACCGTCGCGATCGGCGGAGAGTGCAGCAGCCGCGATGACTGCGTGGGCCGCGAGGACTGTCTGAAACTCCCCTCAGGCAAGGGCGTTTGCACCAAGTCGTGCAGCATGCCCGTGGTGATGGGTCCGCCCGGCACTCCGCCCACCGCGGACGAGTGCCCTGCGCCGACCAAGTGCACGATGATCAACATGTCGGTCGACGTTCCAGGCAAGACGGTGGACGTCCCGAAGATTCCGCGCTGCATGCCGCCGGGGGTCAACTGACGGCAACGCGTGTCCGTACGGCGCACCACGGAGAGCACGATGCTCACGACACGCGGAACGAGCGTGTCGTGGGCACCGCGGCCTCGGCCGGCACGCTGCGCTGAGGCCAGACCGCGTCGGCGATCAACGCAGCAAGCCACAGCGCGGCTGACACCGACACCGGCAGCAAGGCGCGATGGACCGTGGTCTGGTCGCGCGTGAACTTCGGATAGACCCACAGCGCGATCACGGTCGCCTCGGCGAACAAGCACAACAGGCCGAGGAGCGACCACACGCGACGCGGCCACCAGGTCCGTACGCCGACGACGATGGCCACCGGCAGCACGTAGAAGACCATCCCCGCGTTGCCTGACTGCGTCAGCGCGTACAGGTATAGCCCCGGCACGCCGGCCTCTCGGCCCACCACCGCGGCGGCGACCGCACCCGCAGGCGCGCTCGGGAGGGCCGCAGCCGCGCGCCCGACGAGCGGCTGCAGAAACGGGAACGCATCGACGAAGTGCACGAGCGACACCTTGGTGATGGCGAACAACAGGTACGGTACCAGACAGGCGGTCACCGCGAGCACGATGCGCAGCTTGGGCACGCGGCACCGCGCCAACACCGCCACCATCACCATTCCCGCGATCGGCGCCGTCACGAAGTCACCTTCGCGCTTCACGAGCGCTGCCGTGCCGAGGAGCAGCATCGCGCGGCTACCGTCGGCGAGATCGCCGGTGGCTTCGACCTCGAGCAAGAACACGAAGCCCATCCCGAGGTGGATCGCGAGCGTTGCATCCGCGTACGTCGAGGTGCAGTGGTACACGAACAGCGGCAGCGACAACACCAGGAACGCGCTCAGCCAGCCTTGCTCCGGCCGTCCGCGCGACGCGTTGAGCCCGACGACGAGCAGAATCAGCGCCACCAGATCGGTCACGATGACGTAGTTGCACTGAAAGTGGTCGACGACGCCGGTGAGCCGCGCGGCGAGCGCCGGGACGAACGCCGGCACTGGACCGGCCATCACGAGCAGACCGTGATAGGCGTCTGGCCACACATCCTGCGCAGCGACGAGCGCGGTGAAGGCCCTGACCCGCGCGCTGTCGTCGGTGTGCGTCGGCGTGTTGATGGCGTGGACCACCGTCGCTGTGATCGTCACCACGACATAGAGCGCCAGCGGTACGAACAACCAGCCTGGGCGTGCGTAACTTCTCAAAAAGTGCCGGCGGCTCTCAATCGAGTCGCTGAATTCGTGCAGTATTGGGCGATTTGACGATGTGGCTGCCTTGGCTGCCGTCAC
>JAYUBF010000342.1:0-61975 GCA_043741435.1 Myxococcales bacterium | reverse complement strand
ACGCCATTTTCTCGTAAGTATCCAGTAATGTATGATATTAAAATCAGATCGCGTAATGTCGTACCGGAAATGTAACTTTCTGGTACGAAACTGGTTCGAACTGTTGCCAGGCGGACACAGGATGAATTTATGAAGCTCCCTGCGTCGCCGCCCACGATGTCGGCGCTCATGAAGAACTACTCCTCCACGGAGGGGGCCGCGCTGATGCGCACGGTTCTCACCGCGGGGTTCGAGGCGAGTCCGGGTGGCAAGTATCGGCACTGGGACACTCTTCGGCGGCTGACGCCACCCGTGGGACTCACCGTTGAGGACTGGTGGTTTGCGATCAAGCTCGCGAGGTCGCCGCTTCTTCGATCCCTAACGCTCACCGACCGAAGCGGTCAACCGTTCCGCTATGCGATGCCTGATGCCGCGCTTGAGCGAGTTCATCAGATCGACTGCAACGCCAGCGGCCGGATCGCACTCGCTGAGGAGGTTACGAATCCGGCGACCCGAGATCAGTACCTCGTGAACTCACTGATGGAAGAGGCGATCACCTCGAGTCAGCTCGAGGGCGCATCGACGACACGACGCATCGCCAAGGAAATGATCCTGAACGGGCGTGCTCCCAGAGACGCCGCGGAGCAGATGATTTTCAACAACTACATCGCGATGAAGCACATCCGTGAAATCCTGGACGGCCCACTCACGCAGGACCGAGTGTTCGAGCTGCACCGGATGCTGACCGACAAGACGTTAGAGACGCGTGACGCTGCAGGAAGATTCCGCAAGCCCGAAGAGCCGATCGTTGTCTATGACAAGACGGACAACCAGACACTGCACGTCCCTCCGCCAGCGAGCGAGCTCGCGGAGCGGATGCGGCTCATGCTTGCGTTTGCCAACGAAGGCGGATCGCAGCCATTTATCCACCCCGTAGCCCAATCGGTCTTGCTTCACTTTTGGCTATCCTTATGATCACCCCTTCGTCGACGGAAACGGCCGCACGGCGCGGGCGCTGTTCTACTGGTCGATGCTCAAGCACGGCTATTGGCTAACCGAGTACGTCTCGATCTCGAGCATACTTCGCAAGGCGCCCAGCAAGTACAGCCGCTCGTTTCTCTACTCCGAATCGGATGACAACGACGTCACGTACTTCCTGCTCTCGCAGATGCGTGTCATCCAGCAGGCGATCCAAGATCTCCACGCGTATCTGCTAAAGAAGATGACGGATATCCGCGCGACGGAAGCGTTGGTGAGACGCTCGGTTCAACACTTCAACCATCGGCAGATCGCCATGCTCAGCCACGCACTGAAACAGGCGGATGCGCACTACACCGTCGAGGGTCACGCAACGAGTCATCAAGTGGCGTACGAAACGGCCAGGCAGGACCTTGCGACGCTGGAAAAAAAAGGACTGCTCGTCCGCCAGAAGCAGGGCAAGACGAACATTTTCACGCCTGCTAGAGATCTCGCTACGAGAATGAAACGGCTCTGATCCGAGCATCGCGTAGTCAAACGGCGGGCTCGTGTTGCATGTCTCCAGCGTTGGTCCAACATCGTTGGTCCAACATCGGCCTCGCGGTTTTCCCTCCGCTTTCTGGACTTACGATTGATCGCAATGGTTGCGGCGTGATATAACTGCGCCCTGCCATTTTCTCCTTTGAGTATATGAGGATAGCCCCCGCATGGAACTTCGCACGGAGTTGAAGCAGCGTCTGCGCACTTCGCGTAACTGGCCGGGCCTCATCGAGGAGCTGGAACGCGAGGTCGAAAAGATCGAGCCCAAAGAGGCGCGCGCGAAGAAGCTTTTCGAGCTCGGTGAGATTTGCGAGGAGCTCTTCCTTCGCAAAGACCGGGCGATGGTTCACTACCAAGCAGCCTTCAAGCTGTCGCCGCAGGACGCGCGCGCGCTCGAGAGAGCCCGTCGCATCTATCGCGAGATGGGCAACCTCGACATGGTTGCGACGTTGCTCGGCCTCGAGCTGAAGGTCGCTCAGTCGCCCGAGCACAAGGCGGAGATCCAGGGGCAGCTAGGTCTCGCGCTCCTCGATCTTGGCAAACGCGATGCAGCATTGCCGCACCTCGAGGCCGCAGCCGAAGCGCGTCCGAACGACAACGATGTCGCCGATGCGCTCGCCACCGTGAACTACGACAAAGACGATTGGCTGGGCGAAGCGGAGCGCTTGCAGAAGCAAGCCGAGAAGAGCTCGTCGTCGCTGGCGGCGCGCATCTACCTGCGCATCGCTCGCATCTATCGCCTCGAAGTGCCGACCGACCCGGCGTACATCGAGATGCTGCGCAAGGTGGTGCAGAACGAGCCGCAACACGATCAAGCCAACTTCCTGCTCGAGGGCGCGCTCGGCGCCAAGCAGGCGTGGGACGAGATCGTGGCGATCCAGGACCAGCGTGCCTACGCGCTGGCCGACGAGAAAGATCAAGCCGACCTGTACCGTCGCTTTGCGTCGCTATGGGCATTGCGCTTCAAGGATCTCGAGCGCGCGGCAACGTACTATCGCAAGGCCCTCCAGTCTTACTACGGCGATGGCGCCACGCAGGGCGCAGCGTTTCCGGGGCACCTCGCGGCGTTCGGGTTCCTGCGCGAGATCGAGGGCCCGAAGGGTGAGTTCCAGAAGCTCCTGCAGATCGCCGACCTCGGTCTCGGTGAGGGTGGAAAATCACTTTCGGAAGACGAGCTCGCCATCCTCGCCACGCAAGCCGGCGTCATCTCCTGGCGCGAAATGAAAGATCCCGACCGCGCCCGCGGGTACTTCGACCGCGTGCAACGGCTCAACCCCGAAAACGAAGAGCTGCGAGCGTTCTTGCAAGATCACGCGAACGGCAACGGCCACCAGGCGAAGAACGGCCACACCGAGAACGCCGCGGAAACCGCCACCGCCGCGCTGGCGAAGATCGCACCTGCGCAAGCGCCGGTGTCACCGCCGCCTGCTGCCGAAGCGCTTCCGCCCGCACCCGTTGCCGCTGCACCCGTTGTCGCTGCACGTGCTGAGGTGGTTGCGCCGCGTTCGGAGGCCATCGACGATTCGCTGCAGTCGCAGATGGATACTGCCAAGGCCGCCGAAGCGAGCGGTCCCGACAAGGGCATCGACGCGTGGAAGAAGCTCACCGCCGCGAACAACACGGTTCGTAGCGTGCGCCGCGAGTACGCCCGCGTGCTCAAGGCCGCCGAGCGCTGGAACGCGCTCATCGAGCTGCACAAGGAAGAAGTCGAGAAGCTCACCGACACGTCACCCGACGAGAAGGTGGCATTGCTGCACGAGATGATCGGCGTCTACCGCGAGAAGCTGAAGCTGCCAGTGATGGTGCTGAACTCGTACAACGCGATCGTCGCGCTGCGTCCCGGCGACACCGAGGCGCTCGACGCCCTCGCCGCGCAGTACGAAGAGATGAAGCGCTGGCCGGACCTCATCGGCGTGTTGCAAAAGAAGGCAACCGCAACAGCCACGGCCTCTGGGAACGTCGCGGATCAGGTCGAGCTGTACCTGCGCGTCGCGAGCCTCTTCCAGGAAAAGTTCTCGAACGTCGCCGAATCCATCAAGGCCTACGAAAAGGTGCTCGAGCTCGATGGCGGAAATGCGTCCGCCATCGCGTATCTCAAGACCAACTACGAGAAGCGCCGCGACTGGGAAAAGCTCATCGGCGTCTATCAGCGCGAGATTGATCAGATCCACGACCCGGTCCTGCGTGGTCAGAAGTTCGTCGAGATCGCGAAGCTGGCGTCGGAGAAGTTGAAGAAGCCGTCCATCTCGATCGAGCTGTGGGAGAAGGTCATCGCGGCCGATGCTGCGCATCCAGAAGCGCTCGGCGAGCTCGAGAAGCTCTACGAGCGCGAGAAGATGTGGGACAAGCTCGCCGAGGTTTGTGAGAAGCAGGTCGCGCTGTTCGATGACAAGTCGAAGCAAGTGGCGATGCTGCAGAAGCTCGGCATCTTGTTCACCGACAAGGTCGTCGACAACGATCGCGCCACCGTTGCCTGGCGCGCGCTTCTCGAGATCGAGCCCGAGAACAAGCGCGGACAAGACGCGCTCAAGAAGATCTATCTCCAGCAGAAGAACTTCGACGAGCTCGAGAAGTTCTACGCCGCGCAGAACAAGTACGACGAGTACATCCGCGTGCTCGAGCGTCAGGCCGAGACCGAAGACGATGCCACCAAGGTCGTCCTGCATCTCCGCATCGCCGAGCTCTATCGCGACCGGCTGCAGAAGGCCGATCGCGCGATGCGCGCCTACGAAAAGGTGCTCACGCTCGACGCGAACAACCTGCCGGCGGCCGAAGCGCTCATCCCGTTGTACGAGAGCGGCAAGGACGCGAAGAAGCTCGCTCAGGTCTACGAGATCCAGCTCGGTCACACGAGCGACGCGGGTACGAGGAAGGAACAGCTACGTCGCTTGGCGCAGCTCGTCGAGACCACCATCAAGGACAAGCCGGCAGCGCTCGGCTGGTACCTGAAGGCGTTCGGCGAAGATCCCGAGCTCGATTGGGCGCGCACGGAGATCGAGCGGCTCGCGGCTGAGACGAATGGCTACGAGGCGCTCGTTCAGGCCTACGAAGCAGCGTACCTCGACCAAGGCGGCACCTCGGCCAAGGTCGGCGGACGTGAAGCGCTGCCGCTCATGGCCGTCGTCGCGAAGGTGTACGAGCACGACCTCGGCGAGGCTGACAAGGCGCTCCGCACCAACGCGGAGATCCTGAAGCTCGACGACACCAACGTCGATGCCATCACCGCGCTCGAGCGCCTCTATCTCCGCACGGAGCGCTACACGGAGCTCCTCGACATCTACTCGCGCAAGCTCTCGCTCGAGGCGGACGGGGACAAGCAAAAGGACATCCGCTACAAGGTCGCGTCCATCTTCGAGAACGAGATCAAGGACGACAAGAAAGCCATCGAGGCCTACAAGGGCATCCTCGACGATCACGGTGCCGAGCTCCCCGCCTACAAAGCACTCGACCGCATCTACACCGCGGGCCGGCAGTACAAGCAGCTCGCCGAAGTGCTCCCGCGCGAGCTCGACCTCGTTCCGCCCGACGACACCGCACATGTGGTGGAGCTGAAGTTCCGCCTCGGTTCACTCCGCGAGCAGCACCTCGACGATCCGCGCGGCGCGATCGGCGAGTTCCGCGAGATCCTCCAGCTCGAGCCCAGCCACACTGGTGCTCGCAGCGCGCTCGAGCGACGTCTGTCGGACGCCGATCACCAGCTCGACGTGGCAGCGATCCTCGAGCCCATCTACGAGAAGACCGAAGAGTGGCCGCGCCTCATCGAGGTGCACGAAATCCAGCTCGCGCGCCAGAAGGACGTGGGCCAGAAGGTCTCGTTGCTGCTCCGCATCGGTGAGCTGCAGTCCGGCAAGATCGGCGATGGCGAGAAGGCCTTCGACGCCTATGCCCGCGCGTTCAAGGAAGACGCCACCAGCACCATCGCGCGCACCGAGCTCGAGCGCCTCGCCGAGATCAACGAAGCGTTCCCGCAGCTCGTCGCATTGTACGAAGCGGCGCTACCGCCCGACGGTCCAGTCGCCGATCCGTCGCTGCAGCGCGAGCTGCTCGTGCGCATCGCCGACGCGTACGATTCGAAGCTCGACAATGCCGAAAAGGCCGTCGAGTACTACCGCAAGGCGCAATCGATCGAGCCAGACGATGCAGGCGCGCTCGAGGCCCTCGAGAAGCTCTACACCAAGAACGAGAAGTGGCCCGAGCTGCTCGAGGTCTACCGCAAGAAGGTCGAGCTCTCGGGCGAGCCTTCGGAGCGCGAGACGATCTACTTCCGGATGGCCTTCATCTGGGAAGAGATGCTGCAGAACATCGAAGAGGCCATCGGCACCTACAAGGAGGTGCTGTCGCAGGACAGCGCCAACGGGAAGGCGCTGAAGGCCCTCGACCGGCTGTATCTCGACAAGAAGCGCTGGCACGAGCTGGCCGACAACCTGACGCGGCAGCTGCAGCTCACCGACGATAGGTCCGAGACCATCGAGCTGTTGGTGCGCCTCGCTTCCTTGCGTGAGACCGAGATCGGCGAGGTCGCTGCCGCGGTCGACACCTATCGACAGGTGCTCGACCTCGATCAGCAGAACGATCGCGCGCTCACAGCCCTCGAGCGGCTCGTGCGTCTGCCGGAGCACGAGCTGCAGGTCGCGACGATCCTCGAGCCCATCTACAAGGGGCGCGACGACTGGCGCAAGCTCGTTGAAATTTACGAGATCCTGGTCCGTCACTCGATGGATCCGGTCCGCAAGATCGAGCTCCTGCACCGCATCGGCGAGATCTACGACCTCGCGGGCGACAGCGCGCAAGCCTTCAACACCTACGATCGGGCGCTCAAGGAAGATCCGGCCCTCGAAGAGAGCCGTTCACGCCTCGAGCGGCTCGCACGCGAGCTCGATCGCTGGAAGGACCTCGTCGGGCTCTATACCGCGGCGCAGGAACAGGTCGGCAAGAGCTCGGGCGACGTGGAGCTGCAGGTGCTCCTCCTCACCCGCGTCGCGCAGATCGAGGAGCAACAGCTCGAAGACTCCGAGTCCGCGGCCACCGCGTACCACAAGGTGCTCGAGGTCTCGCCCCGCGAGCTGCCCGCCGTCGATGCGCTGCTCCAGCTGTATACGCGTACCGACGCGTCGACCAAGCTGGTCGCGGTCGTGCTGCAAAAGGCCGACATCGTCGAAGCGCACGTGGACAAGAAGGAACAGCTGTTCCGCGCTGCGCAGATCTACGAAGAGGTTCTCGAGAACTCGGATCGCGCCATCGAGGTGTTCCGCCAGGTCCTCAGCGTCGACGAAAACGATCGCCAAGCCATCGACGCGCTCGAGCGCCTGTACATCCGCCTCGAGCGCTGGGAACCGCTCAAGGACATCTACAGCAAGAAGGCCGAGCTGGCCGCGGCGCCCGAAGACAAGAAGCAGATGCTCTTCGTGCTCGGCCAGGTCTACGACCGCGAGCTCAGGGACTCGACCCGCGCGATCGAGACCTACCAGAACATCCTCGACCTCGATCCGGATGAGCTGACTGCCATCCAAGCGCTCGACCGCCTGTACCAGGGCGCGGCGCGCTGGTACGACCTCTTGCAAATCCTCGAGCGCGAGGTCGAGCTCGCCAGCTCTACGGGCGAGACGGTGTCGCTCAAGTACCGCATCGGTCAACTTTGGGAGAAGGAGCTGAAGGATCTCGGTCGCGCCGTCGAGGCGTACCGCGACCTCTTGACGGTCGATGGCAACCACGAACCCACGCTGAAGGCCTTGGATGGCCTCGCGCACGGTGAGCAAGAGCCGGTTTTGGCCGCCCAAGTGCTCGAGCCTCTCTACGAGACGGCCGGTGACTGGGAGCGCCTCATCGACGTGCTCGAGGTGACGGTCCGTCACACGGAAGATCCGATCCGTCGCGTCGAGCTGCTCCATCGCATCGCGGACTATCACGAGCGTTGCCTCGAGGACGCGACCTCGGCCTTCAAGGCCTACGGTCGTGCGCTCCACGACGACTCGGCCAACGAGCTCACGCTCAAGCAGCTCGAGCGCCTCGCCGAGATCACCCGCGCCTGGGGAGAGCTCGCTGCGCTTTATGAAGTCGAGCTCGCTCGCCTCATGGAGCCGCTGCGTCAGGTCGAGATGCTGCTGCGCGTCGCTCGCGTGTACGAGGCGGAGCTGGCGGAAGCCGACAAGGCCATCTCCACCTTCCGTCGGGTCATCGACATCGACGCCGAGAATCGCGACGCCATCTTCGCGCTCGATCGCCTGTATCAAGGCAAGGAAGCGTGGAAGGAGCTCGCCGAGATCCTCCGTCGCGAGATCCGTCTCGGTGGTACCGATGCCGAGATCATCGCGCTGCAGTTCCGCCTCGGTCAGCTCTTCGAGCAGAGCCTCACGGACATCGACTCGGCGCTCGAGGTGTATCGCGAGATCCTGGTCGGGGATCCCAGCCACTCGCCGACGGTGTCTGCGCTCGAGCTGCTCTTCGCGGAAGGTCAGCGCCAGATCGACATCGCCTCCGTGCTCGAGCCGCTCTATCGAGTGAGTGAGCAGTGGGAGAAGCTGGTCAAGATCAACGAGGTCCAGCTCGGCAAGATCGACGCGATCGACGATCGCCTACAGATGATCCAGCGCATCGCCGAGGTCTACGAGCACCGTCTCGTCGACCAAGGCTCGGCCTTCGTGTGGTGGGCGCAGGCCCTTCGCGAGCAGCCGCGCTCGGAGCTCGCGGGTGAAGAAGTCGAGCGCCTCGCGCGCGCGACCCACGGCTGGGAAGAGCTGGCGCAGGTCTGCCGGACGATCATCGAGGAGCGTCCGACCAGCGGCTCCAATGCGAATCCGGACGTCACAAATACCAGGGACATCCAGCGCATCGTGTACCTGCGCCTCGCGCGCATCCTCGAAGAAGAGATTCACGACGTCGCGCAAGCCGAGACCGCGTTCCTCGAGGTCCTCAAGATCGACGCGAATGCCGTCGAGGCCTTGGGCGCGCTCGATCGCATCTACACGCAAACGTCGATGTGGAACGAGCTGGCGGACATCCTCCGTCGGCGCATCTCGAACACGACCGACACCGAGGAGATCATCGAGCTGTACTTCCGGCTCGGGAGTGTCTTCGCGGGCACCCTTCACCGTCCGGACGAGGCCGTGGGGGCGTACAACGCGATCCTCGAGGCCGACTCACGCAATGCACGCGCGCTCCAAGCACTCGAGACCGTGTACTTCAAGCGGCGCCAGTGGCCGGAGCTGTTCACCGTCTACGAGAAGATGGTCGACGTGGCACCGGGCGACGAGGCCATGGGCGATTGCTACGCCCGGATGGCAAAGATCGCCTCCGATGGCCTCGGCGATCGCGACAAGTCGGTCGACCTGTGGGGTCGCGTGCTCGACGTGCGTGGCGAAGATGCCATCGCGCTCTCCGAGCTCGGCAAGCTCTACGAGACCGCGGGGCAGTGGCGCGAATTGGTCGACGTTCTCGAGCGCCAGTTGCGCATCGATCCGGAGCCGTCCGCGCAGATTCCGCTCTACACGCGCCTCGGTCGCATCCAGGACGAGGAGCTGAAGAAGGAGCGCAACGCCGTCGAGGCCTATCAACACGTCCTCGATCTCGACTACGAAGGCGGCGTCCACTCCGAGAAGGCACTGCGCGCGCTGTCCGCCATCTACAAGCGGTCGCAAGCGTGGGAGGAGCTCGTCGGAGCGCTGTCCCGCCTGATCGAGGTCGGCGCCAACACGGGGACCAGTCCAGCCATCATCGGGCAGAACGAGCTCATCGAGCTCTACGCCGAGCTCGGTGCGCTCCAGGGCGAGACGCTCATGCGTCCGCACGAGTCCATCGAGGCGTGGCGCAAGGTGCTGGGGCTCAACCCGCGCGACTTCCGTGCGCTCGGAGCGCTCGAGCAGCTCTTTACGCAAGAGGCTCGTTGGGAAGAGTGCATCGAAGTACTCGAGCAGAAGGCGAAGGTACTCGACGACGATCGCCAGAAGGTCGAGGTCCTCCTGCAAGCGGCGTCGGTCTGGGAAGACAAGATCGGCGATCGTGATCGTGCCGGCGAGGTCTACGAGCGCATCCTGCAGCTCGATGCGCAGAACCTCACCGCGTCGGTGCAGCTCGAGCAGGTCTATCGCGGCCAGGGTAACTGGGAAAAGCTCATCGAGCTGCTGCTGGCTCGCACCGAGTTCACCACTGATCCCGCGGGTCGCGTCGCCATCTACCAGGCGGTCTCCGAGGTCTACGAGCGCGAGGTCGGCGATCAAGAGGGCGCCTTCGTCGTTCTCCAGGCCGCGTTCCGCGAGAACTATGCTGACGCCGCCATCTCCGGCGAGCTCGAGCGTCTCGCCACCGCCACCAACAAATGGACGGACCTTCTCTCCGAGTACACGCAGGTCGTGCAGGAGATCCAGGACCCGAAGATCGCAGCTGATCTCTGGGTGAAGATCGGTCGTTGGTACGGCGAGCACCTCGGTCACGTCGACTACGCCATCGCCTCCGAGCAGCAAGCGTTGGCGTTGGTCGCCGATCACCCGGAAGCGCTCGAGGCGCTCGCCGGCTTCTATCGCAAGCTGTCGAAGTGGAGTGAGCTCGCCGAGACCCTGCAGCGTCACGCAGGTGTCGAGGACGACAACGACAAGCGCAGCGCTTTGTACAAGCAGCTCGCCGAGATCTGGGAAGGCCCGCTCGGCGACGAGGTTCGCGCCGTCGACGCGTTCCAGCAGGCGCTGCAGGCCGACCCGGCCTCCGTGCCCGTCATGGACTCGTTGATCCGCTTGTATGCGCGAGGGCAGCAGTGGCCCGAGCTCATCGACATCATGACGTCGAAGGCCGGCGTCACCGAGGATCAGAATGAGGTCGTCACGCTGCGCCACCAGGTCGGCCAGCTGTACGAGGAGCGCCTCGGCGATGGCGCCCGCGCGATCTCCAGCTACAAGGAGATCCTCACCGTCGACCCGCAGAACCTCCCAGCGCTCAAGGCGCTCGAGCGACTCTACGAGAAGACGGGCCAGATGGAGTCGTACCTCGACATCCTCGAGCAACAGCTCGACGTGTCGGGCACCGACGAAGAGCGCATCTCGCTGTACGAGCGAATGGCCGCCGCCTGGGAAGAGCAGTTCAGAAAGCCCGAGCGCGCCTGGGAAGCGCTCGAGAAGATCCTGCTCATTGACGACAGGCACACGCCGACCCTCGAGACGCTGGAGCGCCTCTATCGACAGGAGCGGCGCGCCAGTGAGCTCGTGGAGACGCTGCGTCGTCACATCAACGCGGTGAACGAGCCGGCCGTGCGCATCGATCTGTACGGTCAGATGGGCCAGGTATACGAGGACGAGCTGCGCGATCTCGATCGCGCGGTCGAGGCCTACAACGACATCCTCTCGTTCGACGGCGACAACACGCACGCCCTGTCCGCGCTGTTCCGTCTGTACGAAAAGATCGAAGACTGGAATCGCGCGATCGACTCGGCCGGTCGGGTCGTCGAGCTCACCGACGATCCGGCGACGCGCGTGGACTTGTTCCACCGCCTCGGTCGCATCTATGAGGAGCGCCTCACCGACATCGACACCGCCGAGATGCGCTACATGGACGCGCTGTCTATCGACGGGGGCTACGTCCCCACGATGCAGGCGCTCACCACGATGTACGACCGTCGCGGTGACTGGCTGAAGGCTGCGCAGATGCGTGTGCGCACCGAGGCGCAGACGGTCAACCCGCTCGAGAAGGTAAAGCTGCTCTACGAAGCCGGTCGTATCTACCAGGACCGTCTCGACCGCGAGCTCGATGCCTCGGAGATGTACGCGAAGGTCCTCGAGCTCGATCCGGAGCACGTAGAAGCCGCCGAGCCGCTCGCGGAGATCTACTTCCGCGACGAGCGTTGGCAGCACCTCGAGCCACTGCTCGACATGCTCATCCGCAAGGTCGACCAGAAGGACACCCCGAAGGAGCTGAAGAAGGACGGCAAGGAGCTCAACCAGCTTTACTTCCGGTTGGCCCGCACCGCCGATGAGCTCAACAACGGCGACAAGGCCCTGCGCTTCTACAAGCAGGCCTACGATCTCGACTCGACGCACCTCCCGACGTTGCTGGGGCGGGCCGCGTTGCTCTACAAGCAGGAGGACTGGGAAGGCGCCTTCAAGATCTACCAGACCATCCTGGTTCACCACCGCGACTCTCAGAAAGAGTCGGAGATCGTCGACATCTTCTATCGACTCGGCAACATCAAGCTGAAGCAGAACGAGCGCAAGAAGGCGCTCAACATGTTCGAGAAGGCGCTCGAGCTTTCGGCCACGCATCGCCCGACGTTGTTGGCGGTGGTCGATCTGCAGACGCAGGCCGGCGACTTCGAGGCGGTGATCCACGCCAAGCGCGCACTCGTGACCGTGGCCGAGGAGCCGGAGAAGCTCAAGATCCTCGACGAGATCGGCGATGTGTACGCGGGCAAGCTCAACAATCCGCAGAAGGCGATCACGGCGTACCTCGAGGCACTCGACGTGCGGGGTGACAACCACGTCATCCTCCACAAGGTCCTCGACCTCTACTCGAACACCACGCAATGGAAAAAAGCGGTCGAGATCATCGAGCGCATCGCTAACCTCGAGAAGGACCCGATCCGCAAGGCCAAGTACCTGCATGCGGCCGCGCGCATCGTTCGTGACGAGGTGAAGAGCCTCGACGACGCAATGGAGTCCTTCAACCAAGCGCTCGATCTGTACTTCGCGAATCCTTCGGGCCTGAACGATGCCCAGGTGGCGGAGTACCTGAAGGCGTTCGAGTCGATCGACAAGATCTGCACGAACAAGAAGGACTGGAAGGCGCAGGAGCGGAACTACAAGCGCATGTTCAAGCGCATCGCTTCATCTTCACTCGACTCGTTGAAAGTGGTGCTCTTGCACGCGCTCGGTGAAATCTACCGGTCGCGCCTGAAGGAGTTCCGCAACGCCGTCGATGCGTTCGAGATGGCCACGCGGCTCGATCCCACCAACATCCAGCGTCGCGAGATCCTCGCCGAGCTGTACGTGTCGGGCGGACCGGACTACGCGCAGCGCGCGGTGGTGGAGCACATGACGCTCATCGGGCGTGATGCGTTCCGCGTGGAGAGCTACAAGGCGCTCCGCAAGATCTACATGGAGACCAACCAGTACGACAAAGCCTGGTGCGTGTGTCAGGCGCTGGCGTTCCTCCAGCGCGCGGATGCGGAAGAGACGCAGTTCTTCGAGCAGTATCGGCAGAAGAACTTCGTGCGCGCCAAGGCTCGTCTCACCGACGAGATGTGGCACCGCAATGTGTTTCACCGCGACGAAGACACGTTGGTCGGTCAGATCTTCGCTGCCGTGTGGCAGGGCGTGTCGCTTCTCAAATCAGGCGAGCACAAGCAGTTCAACCTGAAGCGCAAAGAGAAGCGCGACGTCCAGAACGATCAGACGGTCTTCGCGAAGACGTTCAACTACGTGACGCAGGTCCTTAATCTCCAGCCGCCGGAGGTCTACTTCCGACCGGAGCAGCAGACGGACATGCAGCTGGCCAATACCAAGGAGAAGAACCAGCTCATCCCGTCCTTGATCGTCGGCGCGCAGATGCTGCAGGGTCGTGGTGACAAGGAGCTCGCGTTCCCCGTCGCCGCGTTCCTCACCAAGCTGCGACCGGAGCACTACCTTCGCCTCACCATCCCGACCAACACCGAGCTCGGCATAGCGTTCATCTCGGCCATCAAGCTCGTGCAACCGCAGTTTCCGGTGCCGCCGAACCAAGCGGCCACCGTGGACCAGTACGTGGACATGATGCGCAAGTCGGTCCCGCCCGAGTGGCACGAGCAGCTGGCCATCGTCGTGAAGCGCTTCATCGAGTCGAAGGGCGAGATCAACCTACAGAAGTGGTCACAGGCGGTCGATCTCACCGCGCACCGGGCGGGCTTCATCATCGCGAACGACCTCGCGCTCGCCGCTCGCTTCATCCAGATGGAGCCCGCCACCGTCGGTGGGCTCAGCGCCAAGGACAAGATCAAGGAGCTGGTGCTGTACTCGATCAGCGAAGAGTACTTCGAGATCAGGCCGCACCTCGGCTTCGCCATCGGGTAGGGTTCTGCAGCCATGGCAACCCGTCATCTCCCGGTCATCCAATCCTCCACGCCGCGCCAGCAGTCCTCGAAAAAAGCGCCGCGCCTACCGATGGCACCGCCTCGTCAGAAGCAGGCGCTCCGAGTCCACACGCACGACCTGAATCAGCAGCCGATCGAGCGCTACGTCGAGCTGCAGCGATCCATCGGCAGACTCATGTCGATCGGCAAGGTCGATGTCGATGTGGATCAGATCATCGAGCGTCGCTTCCTCTGCGATCGTCACCGCTGCATCCAGTGGACGCCGCACAAGACGATGGACGCGGCCAAGCCGCTCATCGATCGCAGCTGCTGCTCGAGCTACACGGTGCCCATCACGGAGTCGGACCGGAAGAAGGTCGAAGAGATCCTGCCGCTGGTGCGCAAGCGCCTCGCCGCGAACCACGCGCTGCGGCTCGACGAGAACGAGCCCTTCTACGACATCGATGACGACTTCTCGATGCACCTGCGCGAGACCGACAAGGGCACCTGCGAGTTCGTGCTCTATGAAAAGGGACAGACCGCCTGCGCGGTCCACAAGACCTGCCTCGAGGAAGGTCTCGACGTGTGGGACTACAAGCCCATCGGGTGCTCGCTGTGGCCGGTCGCGCTCGTGGACTACGAAGACAACGGCAAGACCCGGTACCTCCTCACCGCCTACACCACCGAGACCGCCGGACTCTTCGAGGGCAGCGACGACGACGAGGACGAGGACAAGTTCGCTTGTATCGTCGATGACTCGCCGGACTACGCGCCGCTGTACAAAGAGCAAGAGGGTATCCTGCGCTTCCTCCTCGGCGATCAGTTCTACAAGGACCTCGACGCGCGTGCGACGAAGCACCTCGCGGCAAAGGCCGCCACCAAGGCAAAAGGAGCACCTCGGGCTTGATCCGCGTCGGCGTCGACGCGGGTGGCACGTTCACCGACGTCGTCGTGCTCGACGATGTGTCAGGTGCACAGCGTGAGCTGAAGCTTCCATCACGGCGCGACGATCCCGCTGCCGTCGTGCTCGAGGCCCTTACGCAGCTCGGCCTGCGCGAGCAACCGCTCGGGCTCGTGTTCTCCACGACCGCAGCCACCAATGCAATCCTCGAGCGACGCGGTGGCCCAACGGTGCTCTTCACCACCGCGGGGTTCGAGGATGTGCTCGAGATCGGCCGGCAAGCACGACCCGAGCTCTACGCCCTCGAGCCACGGAAGCCCGCGCCGCTCGTCGCTGCGGTCCAGCGCCACGGCGTGAACGAGCGCATGTCCTTCGACGGGCAAGCGCTGGAACCGTTGACCGACGACGAGATCGAGCGGGTCTGCGCGCTGGTCACGGATCGCAGCACCACCGTTGCAGTGAGCTTCCTGCACGGCCACGCGCATCCGGCGCACGAGAGCCGCCTGGTCACTCGGCTCCGAGCCTTGGGCTTCACCGTCTCCGCGTCGTCTGAGGTGTGTCCGCTGCCACGTGAGTACGAGCGCACGTCTACGACCGTGGTCGACGCTTACGTGACGCCGGTGCTGGGCAGCACGCTCGCGAAATTGAAATCGACGTCGATCGCCTTGCGCGTCATGGAGTCGTCTGGCGGCGCACGCGCGGGTGTGCGTCCCGCGCGCACGGTGCTCTCGGGACCGGCGGCAGGCGTGATCGCCGCGGAGGCGCTCGCGCGTCGCATGGGCGTGGCCTGCGCGGTCGCCCTCGACATGGGTGGCACGTCCACCGACCTCGCGTTGATCGAAGACGGCGTGGCCGCGCGCGTCGACGAGCTGACCGTGGATGGGGTGCCGATCGCGCTTCCTTCGATCGCGGTGCGCACCGTCGGTGCAGGTGGCGGATCCATCGCATGGCTCGACGCGGGAGGCGCACTCAAGGTCGGTCCGCGCTCCGCCGGCGCGCTGCCAGGACCTGCGGCCTACGGTCGCGGTGGCAGCGAGCCCACGGTCACCGACGCGCATGTGGTTCTCGGTCGTCTCGGCGACTCGATCTGTGGTGGCACCGTAAAGCTCGATCGCGCGCTGGCCGGCGCAGCGCTGCAGCCGTTGGCGGAAGCGCTGGCGACCTCGATCGAGGACGTGGCGCACGCGATCATCGCCGTCACCGATGCCACGGTCGCACGTGCGGTGCGCGCGACCGCGCTGGGTCGTGCACCGGAGCGCTCCGCGTTGATCAGCTACGGCGGGGCCTCCGGCCTTCATGTCGTCGGGCTCGCCCGTGCGCTGGGCTTCGCGCGGGTTCTGGTGCCGCCAGCGCCAGGGTTGCAATGCGCGCTCGGCACGTTGCAAGCGGACGTGGTGATCGAAGCGCTCGCCACCCGTCATGAGCGCCTCGGCGCGAACATCTCCACGATGCTGCGCGGCGAGCTAGCGGCGCTCTCGATGCGCGTTGGTCAAGCATTGGAAGCGGAGGGCGTGCCGTCGTCGCGGCGTCGCGTCCTGCAGTTCGTGCGAGCACGCTACGTGGGGCAAGGCGTCGACGCGGAGCTGGAGCTGTCCGTCGATGATTGCACCCTCGACCGGGAGACGTTCGAGCGCGCGCACGAAAAGGCGTACGGCTACCGTCTGGCGCGCGACATCGAGCTCGTGCGGTTGAGCGTGCGCGGGATAGGCACGGCGAAGCCAGTCGCGGCTACGCCTCGTCGCACGGTCGGCTGGTCGCGCATCGCGAGCCGCCGCGTCGATGGGGTCCCGACCGCACGCTATCGGCGTGATCGCCTGCCGGCAGGAACGGTGATCGAAGGTCCGGCGCTGATCGAGGAGATGTCGGCGACGCTGTGGATTCCCGCGGGGTGCGATGCCGAGGTGTTGCCGGACGGGACCATCGAGTGCTGAGCCACTGTGCTACCGGCACGCGCGCCTATTTCCCCACCTTTGCCAGCGCGAGACCGAGCTTGTTGCGCGCCGACTGCACCTGCTTGGTGAGCGACTCCGCGTCCTGAACCAGCTCTCCGAGGTGCGCGTCGCGTGCCGCCTTGGTCAGATCCTGCGCCTGGGTCACGACGTCGCCCATGCGCTGCTCGATGGACTGCAGCAGCGCGAGGGTCTGCGCCGGATCTTGGCCGACGGTCTTCACCTCGGCGCTGATGTCCTTCGCGACCTGGCCGAGCGCCTGGAGGCGCGCGAACAGCTGGCCGTGCTCGTCCATGCGCGCCTGGATCTCGGCGCCCCGCGGGGCCAGCGAATCTGCGGTCTGCTGGTTTTGCTCGCGGGCCGCGTTGAGCGCGGTCATGAGCGCACCGATGTGCTCACCGATGCGGCGCTGGCTGTCGGCCGCTTCGTTGATCGCGTTGGCCGCCTTGTCCAGGTTGCGCCGAGAGGAGAGCGGCAGGCGCACCGCGGTGTCGGCGGCTTGTTGGAAGCGGGCCAGCTCGGTCTCGAGCGTATGTGCGGCAGTACCGATGGTGCCGAGGGTGGGTTTGTCGGTGGGGGACACGACACGAGAGCCTACTACGGCGCGAGCGAAATCATGATCGGCAGATGGTCGGAGAGACCTTGGAACGCGCCCCGCGGCGGACCGAACGTGTGCACGGTCTCCGTCGCCACTCTGGCACCGTTGCCCGTGAAAGCATAGTCGAGGCGGTTGCGCCACGGGCCCACCCGAGCGGTCGGGCTGGTAGGTGGATCGCCTGGCGCGCCGAAGTGCCGCTCGACGGGGGAGCCCGGCGTCGAGTTGAAGTCTCCACACAGCACGTAGGGCTCTCCCGCAGTCTTGCTGCGAACGAGGTCGCTCAACCGACGTGCCTGACAAAGCTGGTTCGCGCCGTGACCGAGGCCGCTGCGCAAGACGGGCGAGGGCAGCGACAGGTGAACGTTGAACACGTGCAGATTCGCTCCGCCTCGTTGCACGACGGCGTGCGCGCAGACCCGGCGCTCTCCTCGATCGTCCTCGGTCGTGAGCGCGTGGGGGACGACCGAACCGACCGCGAGCTTCGCTTCGTCCACCAGGAGAGCAAGGCCCGTCGAATACCAGCGACCGCGATGCGCCTCGGCGTGGAACGCCCGGTACGCTCGTCCCGAGGATGCCCGCAGGGCCTCGGCAAAGGCGTGCAGCGAGGCTGCCGTTCGCACCTCCTGCAGACAGACGATGTCGGGCCGCAGCGCGCCGAGCGCGGCCGCGATGCGATCACGCGCACCGTCGGTGGGGATCAGTCCATGCGTGGCGTGGCTGAAGTAGCGTACGTTGTAGCTGACGAGCGTAGTCACGGCACGCGCACCCAGCGCGCAGTCTCGTCGCGCATCTGTCCCTTGAGCGTGAGCCGTAACATGCGCAGCTCTGCACGCGCGTGCCAGCGAAGGTTGCGCCATGGCTGGGTACGATTGCGTTGGAAAATGCGGTGCGACAGCTGCGCGATGGCGTAGTCGACGACCGGGGCGCCCGCGATCAGCAGCGGCCTGCGCAGAACGAGCGAACCCACCACGAGCAGGCCGGCGCTGAGGGATGCGACGGCGTGCAGTCGCTGCGTGATCGGCTTCGAGTGCATTCGCACGTACACCGGCCAGAAATCTTCGAACGTGGCGCTCGTATATAGCTCGCTCATGCGACCTCCGCGAGAGCGCGGTCGACGGAGATCGTCGCATCGCGAGCGAACCGGCGCGGACGGCGCGGCCACGACAGAATCTGGTCGAGGCCGTCCCTGATGGTGCCGACCGTCGGCCGACGCATGCCGATGCCGAGACCTTCGTCGGCCAGATAGGCGGCATTGAGCTCCTGCTCTCCCTGATGACGGATTGGCACGCTCAGCACCGGCTTGCCGAGGGAGACCGCCTCGGACAAGGTGGTGTAGCCGCCGTTCGCGATCACGGCGCGTGCGCTCGCGAGGTCGGCGAGGAAGCCGGGCTCGCTGAACGAGCGAAACTCGAGGTGCGACGCCTGCGCGAGGCGGGGGCCGTACACCACGAACCGTACGTGGCGGATCGCGGCCAACATGTCGAGCAGGCGCCGATCGCCGCTGCCGGTCTGGTACACGAGCACGTGATCATTCTCCGTCGCGGGGAGGCGCTCGAGCTCGGGACGGACGATCGGCCCGATCAGCTGCGTGTCGTCGGCACATTCGTCACGCAACGAGGGGAAGAAGAACGACGAGACCAGATACCGATCACAGCGCGGCATCTTGCGCCGGACGACGCCGCGGATCAGCGCGAAGTCGTACGACACGTCTCGCAGGACCCGCGCGTCGTGCCTGCAGCGCGAGAGCACGTGCTGGTGATCGATGGAGATCACCGGACGTCGCAGCAAACGGCCGACCGCGTAGGAGAAGGAATCGAAGTCGCTGATGACGACGCCCGGCGCGAAGGCGATCGCCTCCGTTGCAGCGACGAGGTTTCGCCCGAGTGCAGCCGGTGCGCGACGTAGGTTGCGTCCGACGGTGTGCAGACGCTGCAGCGCACCGTCGGTCTGGACGAGGCACAAACCGTCGATTGCGAGCACGTCGAAGCCATGGTCGCGCAGCACGCGCACCGCGCGCCCCGACGCTGCTACCTTCACCGTGTGCCCCGCGGCCACGAGGTGCCGGAGGAGCACCCGAGCCCGCATGGTGTGGCCGAGACCTTCACCCGTGACGCCGTAGAGGATGCGCATCCGAGTGGAACAGACCTCGGATGCGCGACATTCCTCCCGAGGCTAGGTGGTCGTGACGACTAGCCTAATCGCACGTCCGGCCCGCGGTGTCGGAAAGCGGGCGGCAGTAGCGGAACAACGGACCAAATTCACTACAGCAATGATCGAACGGTTCAGTCGTCGATAGAACTTCGCCCGAATAGCCTGCGCAGTCGGCGGCGGTGTGGCACAGCTTGGTTTGCAGGCTGCCCGGGCTCGTGCCTCCGCCCGGATTCCGCGTAGCGGCACACGTCGTCGTGCAGGTGGGCGTGGGTCTGTAGGACGACATCGAGCTCACGAGGCCCGTGCAGCAGTTGGGCGCAGAACCAGCGCAATCCTCGGGGCCATCGCACATCCAGAAGATGAAGGCGTCGACGTCACACGAGGAGGCGGAGCCGCAGTGGGGTGGCGCGCTTGACTGGCCACAACAGCCTTCGTTGGCCGAGCAAATACCAGCGCTCCCGCACTGGGTGCCCCCGAAGTCCGCGCGGCTGAGATCCACTTGGTGGGTGGCGTCAGACGTCGCGGACAGGTCGCGGAGGGGCAGATCGGATTGTGCCGACAGATCCGCGGACGCCACATCATCCGAGGAACACCCATTCATGAGGACAATCGTGAGGAGGACGAGTCGCATGGTGCGAGACCTTACCATGTCGCTCGGCTAGGTTTCCACCCGACTAGGTCAGCGACGGAACAGCGAGAACAGGCCGTGCTTGGTGGTCGCGCGCATCATGTCTGCGAGCGACGTGGTGAGCGGGATCTCCTTCGGGCAGACCTCGACGCAGTTCTGCGAGTTGCCGCAGTCGCCGATGCCGCCCGGCTCCATGAGCGCGTCGAGCCGATCGTTCTCGTGCATCTTTCCCGACGGGTGGAGGTTGAACAGGCGCGCCTGGCTGACCACGGCGGCGCCGATGTAGTCCGATTGCTCGCCGTAGTTCGGGCACGCCTCGAGGCAGCAACCGCACGCCATGCAGCGGGATAGCTCGTAGCGGGTCTCAGCGAGCTCCGGCGAATAGCGTGGGCCCGGGCCGAGGTCGTGCGTCCCGTCGACGTCGATCCACGCCTTCACGCGTTTGAAGTCGTTGAAGATGCGCGTGCGGTCGACCGCGAGATCGCGTACGAGCGGGAACTTGGTCATCGGCCGGAGCTCGATCGGCTGTTCGAGATCGTCGACGAGCGCGGAGCACGCCTGCCGCACGCGGCCGTTGATGACCATCGTGCACGACCCGCACACCTCCTCGAGGCAGGCAGCGTCCCACACCACCGGCGTGGTCTTCTTGCCCTCGCTGGTCTTCGGGTTGCGCTGCACGGCCATGAGCGCCGCGTGCACGTTGAGGCGCTCTTCCCACGGCACCGAGAACTCTTCCCACCGAGGCGGCGAGTCCGCGGTCTCTTGGCGCTTGATCTTGAGCGTGACGGTCTTGGCGTTCGAAGCGTTCGACATAGGGATTCCTAGGTGCTCGCGGGGGGCGTGACGGCGGGAGACGAAGGATGCGCGGTCGCAGGCTTGGCGCCGCCGCCGGTGTAGTCGCGCTTCACGGGCTTGACGAGCGCGCCATCCACTTCTTCGTAGGTGATCTTCGGTCCGTGCGTGGCGGCATCGTAGTTGGCGAGCGTGGACTTCATGTACTTGTCGTCGTTGCGATCTGGGAACTCCGGCTTGAAGTGCGCGCCGCGCGACTCGTCGCGCATGCGAGCCCCGACCGTGATCACGCGCGCGAGACACAGCATGTTCCACACGTGACGCACGAACATGATCGCCTGGTTTCCTGTCTTGCCCGTGTCGAGCACGTTGACGTTCTTCCAGCGCTCCATCATTTCCTGGATCTTGCCGTCGACCATGTCGAGCTCGGAGTTCTTGCGCTCGACAGTGACGTACGTGTTCATCATCGCGCCGAGCTCCCACCACAGACCGTAGGGGTTCTCGGTGCCGTCCATCTTCGCGTAGCCCGCGTAGCGATCTTCCATTTGCTTCTTCTGCTGATCGAAGATCGTCGAAGAGGCGGCTGGCAGCTCGTTGCCCGTCGCGTACGCCACCATCTTGGGACCTGCGACGAGCCCTTCGTACAGGCACGAGATGAGCGAGTTGGCACCGAGACGATTGGCGCCGTGGTACTGGAACGACGCCTCGCCGGCGGCGAACAGTCCCGGGATGTTGGTCATCTGGTCGTAGTCGATCCACAGGCCGCCCATGGAGTAGTGCACGGCCGGGAACACCTGCATCGGCACCTTGCGCGGATCCGCGCCGGCAAACTTCTCGTAGATCTCGACGACGCCTTCCACACGCTGCGCGATCTCGTCGGGGCCGCGCCCGTGCGACACGTCGCGGTCCGGGTTCACGATGTCGAGGTACACGGCGTCCTTGCCGCCGATTCCGAGACCCTGGTGGCGAACAGCGAGGAAGATCTCGCGCGAGGCCACGTCGCGCGGCACGAGGTTCTTGTACTTGGGGTACTTCTCCTCGAGGAAGTAGAGGCGCTCGCTCTCCGGGATCTGTGCCGGATCGCGCGGGTCCATTTGCTTGCGGGGCACCCAGACGCGTGCACCTTCGCCGCGCAGCGACTCGGAGATGAGGCGCAGCTTGTCGGGCCCGGCGATGGCGGTGGGGTGGACCTGGATGAACTCGCCGTTGCCGTACGTCGCGCCCTGTTGGTACGCGGATGCGGCCGCGGTGCCGGTGTTGATGATCGAGTTGGTGGACTTGCCGTACACGAGGCCGGGCCCGCCGGTGGCGAGGCACACCGCGGTGGCCTGGAACGTGTCGAGCTTCATCGTCGCCAGATCCATCGCGACGATGCCGCGGCAACGGCCGTTGTCGTCGAGGACGGCATGCACGAACTCGTGGCGCTCGAAGCGACGCACGTGGCCCGCGACCTCGTGGCGACGGACCTGCTCGTCGAGCGCGTACAGTAGTTGCTGGCCGGTGGTGGCGCCGGCGAACGCGGTGCGGTTGAACAGCGTGCCGCCGAAGCGACGGAAGTCGATGAGGCCCTCGGTGGTGCGCGTGAACGGAACGCCCATGCGGTCGAGCAAGTAGATGATGCCCGGCGCCGCGTAGCACATCGCCTTCACCGGCGGCTGGTGCGCCAGGAAGTCGCCGCCGCGGATGGTGTCGACGAAGTGGATCTCCGGCGAGTCGCCTTCACCCTTCGTGTTGACCGCGCCGTTGATGCCGCCTTGCGCGCACACCGAGTGCGAGCGACGGCAGGGTACGAACGAAAAAACATCCACGTCGTAACCCGCTTCGGCGATCTTGATGACGGTCATGAGGCCGGCAAGGCCTCCGCCGACGACGATGAAACGGGGCTTGCTGGTAGGGGCCACGGCTACACCAAACCTCGCGCGAGAAACGCGCGGTGGGGGGAGGCTCCATCGAGCTCTGCTCGATGGAGGGGGGACGGGAACGTCCCCCACTGATCAACGAAACGGGGTTTTGGACCAGCGCTTGCCATGACTTCGTTAGGCTCCCATTTGCGAGAAGGCGACGAGCGAACGCACGCCGAGGAACAGTAATGCAGCTGCGACGCCTGCACAGGCCCAACCGGACAGGCGCTGTGAGCCGCGGCTCACCGTGAGGCCCCAGTGAACGCCGAGGTTCCACAGGCCGTTCGCGAAGTGATAGACGGCGCAGGACAGGCCGCCGACATACCACCAGAAGACCGAGACGCCGAGGTGCGACTCGCCGAGGTAGTGGTGCATGTAGCTGGACGAGACCATCACTTCGTCGGAGACGCGCTGGAGCAGCGGATCGTCGGCGTGGAACACCGGATAGAGCCGCGTGTTGTAGACGTGATAGCCGATGTAGAGGAGGAGCAGCACGCCGGTGATGCGCTGGAACACGTAGGTCCAGTTGCGCAGGAAGCCGTATTCGCCGGCGTTGGGTCGGGCCTGGCTGGCGACGAAGAGGCCGTAGCTCGCGTGATAGAGCAGGGGGAGGCCGATCGCGAAGATCTCGAGGTAGAGCGTGAGCGGGTTGCTCTGGAGATCGACGACGATCTTGTCGAAGCGGTCGCGGCCGCCGGGCCCTACGGCCTGGAAGTTGGTGTAGAGGTGCTCGACGAGGAATGCACCGACGGGGAGAAGGCCGGAGAGCTCGAACAGCTTGCGTGCGTAGTAGGGGGCGCGGGGCATGGCGAAAGGCGCGCAACCTTAGCGCCACGCCCGTCGCTGTCAACAGGCCATGTAGCAGCCAAGTGAAACCTCGGCAACGCG
The DNA here is from genome assembly GCA_043741435.1 of Myxococcales bacterium. Classification (GTDB taxonomy): domain Bacteria; phylum Myxococcota_A; class Polyangia; order Palsa-1104; family Palsa-1104; genus JBDTCO01. The sequence goes on along the minus strand of JAYUBF010000342.1, from coordinate 38,648 downwards.
CACGCTTCGCAACTTCAATTGCGTTGACGGCCGCAACCTACGCGATAGCCTCCGCCCATGACCGTCACCCGAAGGACCGCGTTGAAGGGCATCGGTGCGCTTGCTGGCACTGCGGCCGCGTCGCAGCTGTTGCCAGCATGTGGGAGCGCGCCGCCCGCCACCACCGTCTACATGATGATGGAGAACCGCACCTACGATCACTTCCTCGGTTCGCGCTCCTTGCTCGAAGGGCTGCCCGGCGACGGTCTCACGATGGGTATCACCAACCCCAACATGACAGGCGCCGCCGTCGGGCTCTCGGTGCCGCCGATCACGCCGGCCGGGCTCTGCGTTCTCGATCCGCCGCACGACTGGGATGCCGCGCGCATCCAGTTCAACAACGGCAAGAACGACGGCTTCGTGAAGGCCTTCCAGAGCGTGCACGCCGGCACGACCGGCGACGTGGTCATGGGGTACATGACCCGCCAGCACCTGCCGGTCTTCTATGCGCTCGCCGACGCCTACACCACGTGCGATCGCTGGTTCGCGTCGGTGCTCGGGCCCACGTTGCCGAATCGTCTCTACTGGCTCGGCGCCACGTCGAATGGCGCGAAGGGCAACCTCGAGATCCTGAACGGCGCGTACAAGGGCCTCGTCAGCATCTTCGACCGCATGGATGCAGCCGGCGTGGACTGGGCCTTCTACTACGGTGACGTTTCGGTGCTCGGGTTCTTGCCGCAATTCATGGGCGACAGCCGGATCAAGTTCTACAGCGAGTTCCTCACCGACGCGAAGAAGGGCAAGCTGCCGTCGGTCGTCTACATCGACCCGTCGTACACCTACAACGACTACCATCCACCGCACTATCCACTCGTCGCCGAGCAGCTCATCGCGTCCACCTATCAGGCGCTCGCCACGTCACCGCAGTGGGAGAGCTCGTTGATGGTCGTCACCTTCGACGAGCACGGAGGCTTTCACGACCATGTCCCACCGGGTAAGACCGTAGACGAGCGCGCCTCCGAAGGCTTCGACCAGCTCGGCTTCCGCGTCCCGGCGCTCATCGTGGGACCGAATGTGAAGAAGGGCTACGTGTGCTCCACGCCGCTCGAGCACACGTCGGCGCTGAAGCACATCGAGAACCAGTTCAAGCTGCAGCCACTCAGCATGCGCGACGCAGCTTCCACCGATCTGTCGTCGTGCATCATGAGCGAGCCGGACGGCGCGGCGCCCATCACGCTGCCAACGGTGGAGGTCGACGAGACGCAGCTGCTCGCTTGTGGCGGCAAGGCATTCGACGACGAGCACATCATCTTGAAGTGGGGCGAGGCCGAGGGCCTCGACATGGCGAAGGCCGCCCGCCGTGCAAAGGACGGTGTCTACGAGATCGGCGAGTATCTCGACAAGCACAACCTGGGACGGATCCGCCGCGGGCGCTAGCGCACCGTGTGATAGAGTGCCGCCCCATGTCGACCGCCAAATACAAAGTCCTCATCGCCGATGACATGTCGAAGACCGCCTTCGAGATCTTGTCGGCCCACCCCGAATTCTCCGTCGAGGTCAAGACGGGCCTGAAAGGCGCCGAGCTCGCCGCGGCCGTCAAGGGCGTGCACGCCATCGCCGTTCGCTCCACCACCAAGATCTCGGCGGAGGTCGTGGAAGCAGCCGACGCGCTCAAGATCGTGGGTCGCGCCGGTGCCGGCGTCGACACCATCGACGTGCCGGCTTGCTCGAAGAAAGGCGTCCTCGTGGTCAACACGCCCGGGGGCAACTCGGTCACCACCGCCGAGCACGCGCTGTTCCTACTCTTCTCGCTCGTGCGCCACATCCCGCAAGCCACGGCCTCGGTGAAGGCCGGCAAGTGGGAGAAGAAGAAGTTCAACGGCACGGAGATCTTCGGCAAGACCATCGGCGTGATCGGCCTCGGCGCGATCGGCCGCATCGTTGCCGACCGCTCGCTCGGCATGCGCATGAAGGTCATCGCCTGCGACCCGATGATCAAGAAGGATGCGGCGCCGAAGCACGTCACCGACCTCATGGCGATGGGCGTCGAGATCGTCTCGTTCGACGAGCTGATCGAGCGCGCGAACTTCATCACCGTGCACGCGTCGCTGATGGCCGAGACGAAGGGCCTCATCGGCGACGCGCAGTTCGCCAAGATGAAGAAGGGCGCATTCCTCGTGAACTGCGCTCGCGGCGGGATCGTCGACGAGGCCGCCGCCAAGCGTGCGCTCGACGAGGGGAAGCTCGCCGGGCTCGCGCTCGACGTGTTCGTGGAGGAGCCACCGCCTGCCGATCACCCGCTGCTCTCGCACGAGAAGGTCATCTGCACGCCGCATGTGGGCGCGTCGACCAACGAGGCGCAAGAGAACGTCGCCGTCGACGTCGCACATCAGATCGCCGCCTTCTTGCTGAAGGGCGAGATCGGCCACGCGGTGAACCGCGACGCCGTCGCCAAGCGCTAGTGCGAGCCGAGCGGCGACCGTCGCCGGCTCATGGAGCCCCCCCGCGGCTGCCTCATGGGGTGCGCGATCATCTGCCGCGCGACGCCACCCGCCGCGCCGCGCTGCGGGCCAAGCTCAATGCAGCGCTGTCGCGAGCGCACTACCTCGCCGTCGAGACGCCCCTCTACGAGCTCGACGAAGTCTTCCGTCGCGGTGTCGCCGAGGAAGGCTTCATATCGTCCTCGCCACCGCCGGCCGTGCGTTTCTCCGATCCGCGCCCGTCATATGGCAACACCGGTCAGGTCGTTGCGTTGCGCGTCGACTTCACGCCGCAGATCGCGCGGCTCTGGGCCAGTCGTCTTGCGCAAGATCCCGGGCCGCATCGGTTGCGCTACGAAGGCTCGGTCGTGCGTCTCGGCGAAGCGCTCGCCGGCACGCCCACCGAGCTGTACCAGGTGGGCGCCGAGCTGATCGATCTCCCTGCGCCCGACGGCGATCTCGAGCTCCTTCGCCTCGCGCGCACCGCACTCGCGGCCGTGGGTCTCGCGCGCGTGGTGTTCGATCTCGGCCATGCTGGTTTCGTGCGCCGTGTGCTGTCGCAGGCGATGCCGATCGTCGCGGATGCGCCCGCGTTGCTCGAGGCCCTGCGGCGTGCCGACGAGCGTGCCGTGGCCGCCGCGGCAAGAACGATTCCTGATCGCAAGCTCCGCGCGATCACCGAAGCGCTGCCGTCGCTGCGTGGGGGCGTGGAGGTGCTCGTCGAGGCCATGCGTCTCCTCGGCACCGACCGGGTGTTGCGCGCGTGCGTGACCGAACTCGAAGCCGCCGTGGACGCGATGGGCAATCCCCGCGACTTGCGGATCGACCTCGGTGAGGTGCGCGGGCTCGGCTACTACACGGGGACACGCTTCGCTGCCTATGCCGCGGGTGTCGGGCGCGCGATCGCCGCGGGCGGTCGTTACGACGATTTGTTGGCGCGGTTCGGGCGAGCAGCCCCGGCCGCGGGCTTCGCAATAGAGCTAGATGCCGTCGAGGAGGCTCGAGCTTCCACGGTGGATTCACCACGTCGAAGAGGGTAGGTTCTCGCACATGGCCCATGTCGTCATCGTCGGCGCCCAATGGGGCGACGAAGGCAAAGGTAAGGTCGTCGATCTCTTTTCCGAGTTCGCCGACGTCGTCGTTCGTTTCGGTGGTGGCGCCAACGCTGGCCACACGCTGGTCGTCGATGGGCAAAAGCTCGTCACGCACCTCGTGCCGTCGGGGGTGCTGCACGGGAAGGGCCGTCGCTTCGTGCTGGCGGAGGGCATGGTCATCGATCCCGCCACGCTGCGCGAGGAGATGGCCCAGCTCGCCGAACGAGGCGTGAAGCTCGGCGAAGAGCTCATCATCGCCGCCGGCGCCCACGTGATTCTCCCCATCCACAAGATGGTCGACGAGGTGCGCGAGGCAGGCCGTGGCGCAATCGGCACCACGAAGCGCGGCATCGGTCCCGCGTACGAGGCGAAGATGGCGCGCCGGGGCGTGCGCTTCGCCGACCTGCGTAACGAGGCTCGGCTGCGCGCGCTCATCGAGCACAACCTCGACGAGGTCGGTCCGTACCTCATGGCGCGCGGCAAGTCGCCACCCACCGTCGACGAAATGGTCACCCAGTTCCTCGAGCACGGCGTCGCGCTCGCGAAGCACATCGGCGATGCGTCGCGCATGGTGCACGATGAGATGCGTCGCGGTCAGAACGTCTTGTTCGAGGGCGCGCAAGGCGCGTTGCTCGACGTGGACCACGGAACGTATCCGTTCGTCACGTCGTCGACAACCACGGCTGCCGGCGCCTGTGCGAGCTGCGGTGTCGGGCCCACGACCATCACCGCGGTCATCGGCATCACGAAGGCGTACACCACCCGCGTCGGTGGTGGCCCATTTCCCACGGAAGAGACCGGTGCGCTCGGCGACAAGCTGCGCGAGACGGGCGGCGAGTTCGGCGCCACCACCGGCCGCCCCCGTCGCTGCGGCTGGCTCGACGTCGCGGCGCTGCGGCGCGCGGTGCGCCTCAATGGCATGTCTGGCCTCGCGCTCACGAAGCTCGACGTCCTCTCGGGCATGGGTCCGGTCAAGATCTGCGTCGGCTACAAGGTCGATGGGCAGATGCGTGACGAGCTCCCTTCCGAGCTGGTCGACCTCGAGCGCGCCGAGCCGGTGTACGAGGAGCTGGAAGGATGGGACGCCAGCTGCAGAGAGCTCCGTGATGTCGAGTCGTTGCCTGCTGCGGCACGACGCTATCTCCGGCGCATCGAAGAGCTCACCGGTGTCGGCTTGTCGCTGGTGTCGGTCGGCCCCGCCCGGGCCGAGACCATGGTGTTGCGGAATCCGTTCCGCTAGACCCAAGCCGTCCACGACCTCTCGGGTCTCATTGCTAGCGGCTTGCAAATGCATTGCACCGAATGGTAGGTCGAACTAGTATTTCCGCGTTTCACTTTGCCGACGAATCACCAACGAATCATCAATGAATTTGGCGAGTTCCGAGCTGCAACGGCTTGAAGTCACAGGGCAGGATTTCGGAGGATAGGCGTCCATGAAGATCGTTTGCGACAACTGCGCGACCAAATATTCGATCGCAGACGAAAAGGTTCGCGGGAAAGTCTTCAAAATACGCTGCAAGAAGTGCAGCCACATCATCGTGGTCAAAGGCACCGAGGGCGCCGACGCACCGCTCGATGCCAGCGCGCCTGCAGACGCGGCGCCGGCCGAGACGAGCGAGCCGGCTGCCGATGGTTGGCACGTCGTCGTGAACGGCGAGCAAGTCGGTCCGCTCTCTCCCACCGAGGTCCGCGGAAAGTTCAGCGCCGGCGAGATCGATGCGGAGACGTTTGCCTGGAAGGAAGGCTTCGGCGACTGGCAGCGCCTTGCTTCGATCGACGAGTTCAGCGACCTCGCAACGGTGGCCCCTGCCGCAGCGGCGGACGCCACGCGGCGCACCGGTCCCGACGATCTGTTCGGTGGTGGCAACGCGGAGCCCGCGCTCAACAACCCGGGTGTTGACCTCTTCGGCGGCTCTCCCGCCGGAGGTGACCTCTTTTCGGGCGGCCACACCGCGCCCGCGCAAAGTGACTCGGGCGGTCTCTTCTCGCAACCCGCAGCGATGGAAGCGGCTCCTGCGCCTTCGCGCCGCGCGCCCACCCCGGGCTTCGGCAACCAAGCCATGCCCGACGCTGCGCCTGCCGAGGGCAAGGCGATGACTGGTCAACGCAACGAGAACTCGGTGCTGTTCTCGCTCAACAACCTGCAAGCGCTCGCGTCGGGCGGCGCCTCCTCGAAGCCCGCACCGGCGGCGGGCAACAGCGGCGTCGACAATCGCCCCGGCTTCGCGAACTCGCAGACCGAAGGCTCGGGCCTCATCGATATCCGCGCGATGGCCGCGGCCACACTGTCGTCGAGCCCGGCGTACAACAGCGATCGTGGCAACATGGGCAACGACCTCCCGCAGTTCGCGTCGGCGCCGGTCTTCTCGCCGATCGCTGCACCCATCCTCATGCCGTCCGCTCCGTCGGGTACGCCCGGCTGGGTGTGGCCCGTGGTCGGGTTGAGTGCCGTCACGCTGTTCGCGATCATCGGCTTCGGCATCTTCCTGATCAACAAGGCCAACGTCGCGGCGCAAGCTGCGGTCAACCAGAACGTGGCAGCCACCGCAACCGCCGGCACCGCGGCTCCGGTCGCGGCCAATCCGGCCGGCACTGCACCTGTCGCTGTCGCCGCTGGCACCACGGCGCCCGCGGCTGGCGTCGCTGCTCCGACCGCTGGGACGCCTGCCGCAAATCCGCCGGTTGCCGTCGCCGACAAGACCGAACACAGCAAGGACCACTCGAAGAGCGCCGCCAAGGGCAGCAAGGCCGAAGCGAAGAACGCCGCGGCGATCCCGGGCACCAAGGTCGCGAAGAACGACGCGCCCTCGGCTGCTGCGGAGCCGACGGCCGCTTCCGCATCGAAGCCCAAGAAGGGCGGTCGCGATGATCTCGACTCGCTGCTCGATGACGCCACCAGCAGCAAGGGCGGCGGCAAGAGCTCCGCGCCGAAGGAAGAGCGCGCGTCCGCCGCGTCGAACGACGACAACCTTCCCGATCAGCTCGACAAGGGCGCCATCGTGGGTGGCATGGGCAAGGTGAAGGGCAAGGTCGGCGCCTGCTACGAGCAGTACAAGGTCCCCGGCATGGCCAACGTCGCGGTCACCATCGGCAAGAACGGGCGCGTCTCGAATGCGGCGGTCTCCGGTGCCTTCGCTGGAACGCCGACGGGCGACTGCGTGTCGAAGGCCGTGAAGACTGCCTCGTTCCCACAGTTCAAGGGCTCGCCGCAGTCCATCAACTATCCGTTCATGTTGCGCTAGCGGCACGTCGCTAGGAGCGACGGCGTATCGCCAGATACGCGGCGAGCGCGAGCGCCAGCACGCCGACGACGAAGGACCACCTCGGCAGGCGCATGCCCGTGGGTGCGGCCTGACCGAGCACGAGGGTCACGCTACGATCTTCCAGCGCCGAAAAGCGCGGGCCACGAAACGTGAACAGCGGTTCCTCCAGTGGACGCCCGGTCGTTGGCGCCGTGGGGCCTCGATACGCAGCGGTAAGCGCGCGCGCGTTCGGTGGAAACACGCTGATCTCGCTGTCGCCTTCGTTGGGCACCTCGACGCGATCGTCGATGTGCAGCTGGTGCGGGCCCGGAGTCGAGAGGCGCGTCGGCTCGTAGCGGACGTCGACGGACAATGGCTGCGTCGTGACCTCATCGCCGGCGAGGCCGACGTCGATGCTCGCCGGGCGTAGCACCTCCGCGACGCCATCGATCTCGAGCTTGAGCCCGGCACTGATAGCAGCCGCAGCACGGGTGCCCAGCATGGCTTTCTCGGTCGGATCGATCTTGCCGTTCGCGTCGGCGTCCACGCTCTTGCGCGCGGGCAGGGCAGGACCGTCGCCGTACAGCAACGTGTACACGATGGCGGGGGGCTCGCCGTCGACGACCGAAAGCTTGAGATAGCGGTTCACGCGGATCGGGCTCCACTCGGGATGCGCGAACGCAGTGCTGCTCACGCCCCCCGCGAGGCAGATGAGCGACACCAACAGCCAGCGACGAAGACATGCAGCGCGCACGATGGCGCTCGCCATAGCACGGTCGCGTCGCTGTGGGCAGCTGTGTTAGGGTCGGACGAAAGGACGGACATGGCCGACGTACTCGCTCACATCACCGGAACCGTTTGGAAGATCGAGGTCCAGCCGGGCACCAAGGTCGACGAAGGACAGGTGCTCGTCATCCTCGAGTCGATGAAGATGGAAATGCCGGTGGAGTCGCCCTGCGCTGGCACCGTCACCGAGATCAAAGTGAAGGAAGGCGAGGCGATCGACGAAGGCCGGGTCGTCGCCATCATCCAAGAAGGGTAATTCATGCAACGACGAATCATCGCTGCTGCTCTCGCGCTCTGTGGTCTCGGCGCTGCGCTCGCCGCATGTGTGGTCGTCGTGTTGCGCGAAGGAGAGCTGTGCAAGACCACGGCGCAGTGCGGCCCCGGCTTGTTGTGCGATACCACGCAGAGCCCACCGATCTGCGCAGGCATGCTGTCGCGGCGTCCCGATCTCGCGGGCGTGGATCTGAGCGGCATGGATCTCGCGCAGTCGCCGCCCGACTTTGCGGGCGTCGACCTCTTCGGCGTCGATCTGTCGGCAGCCCCGCCGCCCGACATGACGCAGCTACCAGACCTCACCGTCCAAGACTAGTTGAGGACTAGGTGGTGACGACCGCGGCCAGCAACTCGGCTGCGCGCACGCAGTCGGCGTGGGTCACGTCGAGGTGGGTGACGGCGCGTAGGCGTCGTGGGCCCACCGAGTTCAGCAACACGCCGGCTTCCCGCGCGCGCGTCACCAGCTGATCCGCGTTCATCTTCACCGCGGCGCTCAGCTCGAAGATGCAGAGATTGGTCTCGACGGTGGTGAGGTCGAGCACCATGCCCGGCACCTGTGCCACGCGCTCGGCAAACGCCCGCGCGTTCGCGTGGTCGTCGGCGAGTCGCTGCAAGTTGTTGCGCAGCGCATGGCTCGCTGCGGCCGCGAGGATGCCGGCCTGGCGCATCCCTCCGCCCAGCATCTTGCGCCGTCGACGAGCGCGTTGAATGAGCGCAGCGGGGCCGGTCAGCACCGAGCCCACCGGTGCCCCGAGCCCCTTCGAAAAGCAAACCGACACGGTATCGAACGGCGCCGCCAGCGACTCCAAGGTGTCCCCCGTCGCGATGTGCGCATTCCACAGGCGCGCACCGTCGAGGTGGATCGCCAGCCCCAGCTTGCGCGCAGTCTGCGTGACCTCGAGCAGCTGCGCCTTCGGGAAGATGCGCCCACCACCGCGGTTGTGGGTGTTCTCGACGCACAGCAGCTTCGTCGGTGGATAGTGGCCGTTGTCGACCTTGTACGCAGCGGCGAGGTCGTCGGAGGTGAACAGGCCACCTTTGCCGATGACGGTGAGCTGCAGCCCCGACAGCGCCGGAGCTGCGCCTGCCTCGTACAGCATCACGTGGGCGCCTTCTGAGACGAGCGCTTCTTCGCCGGGACGTGCGTGGAGCCACAGACCAATCTGGTTCGCCTGCGTGCCCGACGACGTGAAGAGCCCCGCTTCCTTGCCGAGCCTGCCGGCGGTCTCCTGCTCGAGGGCGATGACGCTCGGATCTTCGCCGTACACGTCGTCGCCCACTTCGGCGCGCGCCATGGCTTCGCGCATCGCCGGCGAGGGTTTCGTCACGGTGTCCGAGCGCAGGTCGATCATGGGGGCCCCGAGGTAACTTAAAAAGGCAGCGGCTTCGAGGTACCGGCATCGGGTGGGCCCGACGGCGCCGGCGGTTTCTTGTTCTCGCGCGGCAGGCCGCGCTCTTCCCGCAGCTTTCGCTCGAGGAGCTCGAGGAAGCGAATCTCCGCGCCGTGCGGCTCGTCGCTGAGTGTGACCTGCATGCGCACGCCCTCACGGCCACGCTGCTCGGTCCGGAAGAGCTCGAGCGCGCCGCGGGTGACCTTCTTGTCGTCTCCTGACACCGGACACTCGAAGATGACGAAGGCCGAGTCGGCATCGCGGTCGGTGATCTTGCAACCGCGATCCACGCGCACGTAACGCTGCGCCGTCGAGAAGACCTCGTCGAGCCGGTAGTTGAGCTCGCTCGTGGCACGCGCCGAGGCGACGCTGGCCCAAAGGACGATCGGTCCCAGGATCGTGATCAGCGACGCACCAACGAGCGAGCTTTTCATCTAGATGGAGACCAGCGAGCCCTTGATGTCACCGCGCAGGTGCTTGAGCGCGTTGCGGGTATCGACCACCACCTTCGCTTCGCGCGCGACGAGCTTGTAGTCCACCGACGAGTGGTCCGTGACGATGACCACTGCGTCGTAGCTGCCGAGCTTCTCGAACGGAACCGACTTCAACGTGTGCGTTCCGATCTGCACCGTCGCTGCGTGCGGGTCGTGGTAGCTGACCTCGGCGCCCTTCGCCATGAACAACTCGCAGATGTCGAGCGACGGCGATTCGCGCACGTCGTCGATGTCCTTCTTGTAGGCCATGCCGAGGATGAGGATCTTCGAGCCGTTCACGGCCTTCTTCTGGTCATTCAGCGCATCGGTCGTCTTCTCGACGACGAGGTGCGGCATGTGCGTGTTGATCTCGTCGGCGAGGGCGATGAACCGTGTCTCGTACTTGAGCGTCTTCATCTTCCACTGGAGGTACAGCGGATCGACGGGGATGCAGTGACCGCCGAGGCCTGGGCCCGGGTAGAAGCGCATGAAGCCGAACGGCTTCGTCGCCGCAGCGTCGATGACCTCCCACGTGTCGAGGCCGAGCTTGTGGCACATGATGGCGACCTCGTTCACGAGGCCGATGTTCACCGCGCGGAACGTGTTCTCGAGGAGCTTCACCATCTCGGCAGCGTCGGGCGAAGACACCGGAACGAGGGTGTCGATGACCTCGCCGTACATCGCCTGGATCGCTTCCAAGCAACGCGGCGTGGCGCCGCCGACGACCTTCGGGGTGTTCTTCGTGTGCCACTTCTCGTTGCCCGGATCGACGCGCTCGGGTGAGAAGCAGAGGAAGAAGTCCTCGCCGACCTTCATACCCGACTCGGACAGCTTGGGCAGGAGCACCTCGCTGGTGAAGCCGGGGAACGTGGTCGACTCGAGGATGATGAGCATGTCCTTGTGCATCTGCGCCTTCAGATCCTCGGCCGCGAGGATGATGAAGCTGTTGTCCGGCTCCTTCGTCTTGTTGAGGGGCGTGGGAACGCAGATGACGACGACGTCGGAGGTGGCGAGCACCTTCGGATCGATCGATGCGGTGAGCTTGCCGGACTTTACGAGCGGCGCGAGCGTCGCGTCGCTGATGTCGCCGATGTACGACTTGCCGGCGAGCACGCTCTTCACTTTGGCTTCGTGCTTGTCGTAGCCAACGGTGTGAAAGCCTGCGCTGGCCATCTCCACGCAGAGAGGGAGGCCGACGTAGCCGATGCCGATGACGGCAACCTTTGCATCGCGGGTTTTGATCTTCTCGAGCAGCGTGGCCATGGTTCTCTCCTACGGACTTTTGCGATCGCTTATTCGGGCAGCTCGCCCGACAGAATTTGCCGCGGTCCGTCCGCGAGCAGCTTTTTTACACGAGGTTCGCCGTGTCGTTTGCGAATGTAAGCGATCCCTGCGGCGACCTTCGGGATGTCGCTGAGTGAGTGCGCATCGGAGGCGACCGCATGGGCGAGGCCTGCATCGACGAGCTGGCGCGCCGCCTTCTGCTCGTTCTCTCCGTGGTCGCCCACGAGCGCAGCGAGATCCACGACGAGCGCGACGGTCCGCGACAAGGTCTCGACGCGATCGGGCGCATTCCACAACGCGACATAGCGCTCGGGATGCGCCATGACCGGCAGTGTCCCGCCCATGCGAACGTTGAACAGGGTCTCGATGAGGCGTGACGGCCACTGCATCACCGGGATCTCGAACAAGAACGCACGCTGCCCCGTGTAGGTCGGTTGACCACCTTTGGGGAGGCGATCGGCCAGGACCTCGTCCCAGAAATTCTCCGCACCGAGGTACAACGTGGGCGCGGAAGCAGGCAAGGCAGCGATCACCTGTGCGTACGCCTCTACGATCGCTGGCTGTGTCGGCAGGTACATATCGGCGCGTTGATGCGGGGTGGCGCACACCGTTGAAAAGCCGAGCTCCGCGAGCGCGGCGATGAGGCCGAGGCCTTCTGCGAGCGTGCGAACGCCGTCGTCCAGGCCGGGTAATACGTGCGAATGCAAATCGACGAACAAGCGGGGAGATACTACTCAAGAGCTGTCCATAAATCGACAGCTCTTGAATCTATCAGGGGAGGACTTGCCCGTCCTCCCTCGTCGGGCTGAGCCCGCCGAGCCTCCCTCCACCGCGCGTTGCTCGCGCGATTGATAGACACCTCTTGAGTTATCTCCTTAGGGTCTGCCTTGATGAGGACCTAACGGTATGCTACGGACATGGGTACGTCCGGCTGTGCCACCGGACAATCGTACTGGCCGGCTAGTGCCTGACACTGTGGGTCCGGCTACGCCTGACACTGTGGGTCCGGCTACGCCGGCCAAAAGGGAGACCGTCGATGTCGGACCGCCGTGAGAACTCTGTCCTCTTCTCTCTTCGCGAGCTCCGCTCGATCGAAGAGGATCGCGTGAAGCAAGAAGAGAACGCGGAGGTCGCGCGTGTGGAAGCCGAGCGAATTGCTCGCGAGCAAGAGATCATGCGCGCGAAGGAAGCCGAAGACGCGAAGGTCCGCGCCGCCGAGGACAAGGTCCGGCGCGAGCGCGAAGAAAAAGAGCGCATCGAGCGCGAGTCTACCCTTCGTCTGCAAGAGTCCGAGCGTCGCGCGCAGATCGAAGCGGCCACGCGGCTCGAGCAGTCGCGCATCGAAGCCGAAGCGCGCGCCAAGGTCGAAGGCAAGAAGTTCCCCACCGGGCTCGTCGTCGGCAGCATCGTTGGTCTCATCGCGATCGCGGGCGGCACCATGTTCTACATGGTCCAGCAGCACAACCTGGAGCTGGCCCGTCAGCAGCAGGCCGCGAACGCGCGAAGTGAAGCCGAACGCAAGGCCGCCCAGGCCGAGCGTGAAGCCGACCGCAAGAAATTCGAAGCGCAGCAGTCCGAGCTGCAGGCGCAGCTCGACAAGGCATCCAGCGACGAGCAGCGCGCGGCAATTCGCTTGAAGATGGCTGCCGTGAGCCAGGCGCACGAGACCAAGCACACCACGAGCGGCAAGACGTCCGAGCCGAAGGCCAACAAGCCGAAGATCAAGAGCAACACCAACGATCCGTTGGGCGGCCTCGATTTGTAAACTTCTCACAGTTGTGGTGTTGCTTCCGGCTTGATCCGTGCGCGGCGCTCGACTACTGTCGGCGCTCTTTTCGATCGACCCATCGGTGCCGTCGCCAAGTTGGTAAGGCAACGGATTGCAAATCCGTCATTCCCCAGTTCGAATCTGGGCGGCACCTCCCGGTAATAAATCAAGATTTTGCCGAATCGCGCTCCCTGGTCAGGCTCGCCACGACCGAAGATGGGATGCCGCCGGAGCGACTCGTCCACGGGTGCGGTCTATCGGCCGGCTTTTAGCGTTGCCGGGTTCGGCGCGACCACCGTCGCTGGTGCGACCGCCACCGCGGGCTGCAGCGGGTGCAGCATGCCGAGCCGGTGCAGCTCGTTGATGTGCTGGCGAAGCGCGTGGATGAAGTTGCCGGCCGAGCGTCGCACGCCCCGATTGAGCACGGTCTTCGGCGCGACCACGTTCGGTTCGGCGACGAGCTCGTAGGTGATGGCTGTGCGGTTGGCGGCCCACGGCTCGATGTAGAGCGCGCCCAGATACTTCTTCATGTTGCCGCGACGCATGTCGAAGCGGATGCGATAGATGCCGCCCGCCAGCTTCTCCATCTTGTAGTCGGCTTCGATCCACGTGCGGCCCGCGGGCCACGGCAGCTCCGCGGTGAGCATCACCTGCGCGGTGTCGTCAGTGCGCGAGAGCTGGGACGAGTCGACCACCCGTGGCATGAACTCGCGGTACTTCGAGAAGTCCGTGGCCACGCGAAAAACCTCTTCGGTGGTCGCGTCGATGACGCCGATTGCTTTGCCACGTTCGAGACTGCCTTGGTACGCATCCACGAACGTGAGCACCTGATAGCGATCGAGTTCACCCAGACGAGCGTCGTCGAGTCCCGGTCGCGCATGCGCGATGCCGCTGACGAGCACCGAGGCCCCAACCAGCACGAGCACTCTCACCGTCGCCCACCGCCTCGTCCCGCGGCTCTCGAGATCGGTCATGCTGGGCAAGCTAGCAGCCGGCACCTACCGGGTCAACGCAACTGCGCCGGTTCACCGACTTCAGATACTTCCGTCGGGCGTCGGCTCCGTGCGCGAAGGCCTCTGCGGCTTCGCCGGCTCGTTGCCCCGCGGTCGGCCTCGACGGGGATCTATTGCCTCCGGGCCCTTGCCCTTCGGTGCGCCATCGCCCGACAACCGCGGATGCGAAGGCGCTCCATCGTGTAGGTACATGCTGGCCATGTCGTACTCGAAGAACGCCATCATGTCGGTCGACACCACGTCCTTCCACAGCGCCTTGGCTTCGTCACCCTTCGCCTCTCGCAGCGCCTTCATCGCGCGGTAGAAAGACGACTCCGCACGACGGCCCGGTGTATTGGCCCGCGCGATGAGCTCGGCCTCGGTCTGTCGCCCCGTGGCCCAGCGCGCGAGATCGTGGAACCACTTGCCCCCGTCGGCTGCGCGCAGGTAGGCGAGCGCAAGCGGATCCTCCGGCTGTCCTGATCGGCGGGCGAGGTCCACGATCCACAGCGAGCAATACACCTTCAAGTAGTCGGTCACCTCGGTGCGGCCGAGCGCGCGATGGTAGGCATCGAGCGCCTCTGCGAGCTCGCCGCGTGGGATGAGGAACGCGATGATGTCGGCGTAGGTGGAGCCGCGATCCGGCAGCGCGTCGATCGCGCGGTTCAGCGACGTCAACGATTCGCTGCGCGCCCCCAGCTGATAGAGGACCTTGCCGCGCTCCAAGAGCGCCTCTGCGGCGAACTCCTTTTGCAGACCCAGATCGATGAGCACGTCCCAATCCTCGACGGCGCCTCGACGTGTTTGCTCAGCGACGGCGGTATCACCGGCCGCTTCGATCGCGTCACCTTGCAATCGCCGCAGCTTCGCGCGCCGGTACAGCTGCTCTTCCTTCGGCCCGCGACCGAGGTTGATGGCGCGCTCGAGCAACACGGCGGCCCGCTGCGGATCGCCGCGCTTCTGTCGCACGGTCGCCGCCAGCTCGAGCGCGGGCAGGCTGGGATCGAGCTCGATGGAGCGCGTGAGGTATTTCTCGGCTTCGGTGATTCGGCCGGCGTTGTAGTACCCGCGGCCCACCTCGAAGATGGCGCCGGCGAGGCCGGGCTGGAGCGGTTGCTGCGCGAAGCGGGTGGCCGCCTCGGCATGGAAGGCCTCGACGCGCGCGAGCTCTGCCGGTAGCTTGCTGACATCGAGGTTCTCCTCGGTGACCACCTGGAACAAGCGCGCTTGATAGATGCGCGCGAGCGCCTCCCAGGCGTCGCGGCTCGAGGGGTCGATGCGGCGCACGGCCTCGAAGCTCTTCATCGCGATGACCAGCTGCTCCATCGAAAGCGCGAGCTGACCCGTGCACAAGCGAGGCGCCACGGCCTTCTCGAACCGGCGCTCGCCTTCGCGGCACACACGCAGCGACACGTCGCGATCGTCGCTGCCGCGCTCGCGGCCCTGCTTCACGACATACATCGCGAGGCCCACCCAGTCGCTGGCCTGCGCATCACGGGCGTTCACCTTGTCGAGGAGTGTCGCGAGCTCGGTCTCGTCGCCGCGGAGCTTGCCGGCGGTGCGCATTGCCGAGATGATCTCCGCGGCGCGCGCTGCATCTCCGATGCGCAGGAGCAAGCGGGCGATCTCGTACGCTGACGAGCGCTGCTCACGCTTCATGAGCTCGGTCAGCTCCCTCAGCGACGACCTGCCGCCACCGTGGCGCGCGGAGTCCGACTTCGCCACCTGGTATCGCCGCAACAACTGATCGACGACGAACGGGGAGGAGAGAATCTTGGCGATCGCCTCCAGGTCGTCGATGACGCGCACGCCCCCGGCCGGCCCCTCGTCGTCGCCGGTAGCAGTCTCCAGCCAGCCGACCACTTCGTCGAAGCGCTTCTTGTTCTCGGCGTCGTTCGGCTTGAGCGCGATCTGGGCGCTGAGCGCGGTCAACACCTGCTCGTGCGCCCCGCGATTGCGAAAGGCAACCTCGTAGGCGTGCGCGGTATCGAACAACGCCGTGCTCGCGAGCGCTTTCGGGTTCTTGAGGTCCTCGGCCGCGAGCAGCGACAGCGACTGCTTGAACGGTGTCTCTGCATCCTCCGGCCGCTTCCGCTCGAGGGCCACGCGCACTTCGCGGAGGAGGTAGCCGAGCAAGGCCTTCTGCGTGGCCACGCGGTTGCCGTCGGTCGGCGTCATGGCCTCGTAGTCGGCGCGAGCCGAGGCGTACTCCTCGTCGGAGCGAACCGGCGACGCATCGCCGACGACACCGGAAACGGGCTTGGTCTTGGGCGTGGTGGCGCAACCGACGGAGCCGAACGGCAGAATGATGGCCAACGGCAGATTGAAGGCGAGCAGCAGGATTGATCGTGGAGCAAAAGGCATCGCGCGATGCTAGCGCGGGGCCCAACGGCAAGGAAGGCTGCGTTCCTGCTTTTGCGTAAAACGGGGCAGGCGTGTCAAAAGAGAGCGCGATGGACGTGGTGGTGCAGAAGTACGGCGGAAGCTCGGTCGCCGATCCAGAGAGGCTGGGTCAGGTCGCCGATCGCGTTGCCGCGACCGCACGCCAAGGCTTGCGGGTGGTGGTGGTGGTGTCCGCGATGGGCAAGACCACCGACGAGCTGTACGCCTTGGCCCGTGCGGTGGCTCCGGCTCCGTCACGACGCGAGCTCGACATGCTGCTCTCCTGCGGTGAGCGCGTGTCCATGGCTCTGCTCGCGATGGCGCTCGAAGCGCGTGGTGTCGAGGCCATCTCGTTCACCGGCTCGCAGTCGGGCATCATCACCAACGATCGTCATTCGGGCGCGCGCATCATCGAGGTGCGTCCGATCCGCATCGAGGACGAGCTGCATCGTGGGCGCGTGGTCATCGTCGCCGGCTTCCAGGGCATGAGCTACAAACGCGAGATCACCACGCTCGGGCGCGGTGGCTCCGATACCACCGCAGTCGCGCTCGCGGCGGCACTCGGGGCGACGTGGTGCGAGATCTGCTCCGACGTCGACGGTGTGTACTCGGCCGATCCTCGCGTCGTCCCGGAGGCGCGGCACCTCGGCGAGATCGGCTATGGCGAGATGGCCGAGCTCGCGTTGCACGGCGCCAAGGTGCTGAATGCGGAGGCCGTGGGCTGGGCCGAGCGCGCAGGGATCGAGATCCTCGCGCGGGCAACGAGCGCGCCGCCTCCGCAACCGAACGTCCCGATGACCGGCACGCGTATCCACCGGGTCGCCGAAGCGGAGCGCGCGGGCCGTCGCGCACGCGCGGTGACCTGTGCGCGCTCGGTCACCGTCCTGCGCTCCTCCGAAGCGCTCGCCATCGCCGAGACGGAGCGGATCGCGTTGCGTTGGGCCAGCGCCAACGAGATTCGTTTCGTGCGTGATGATGTACCCGATTGGCCGCGCATCGCGGGTCGCTTGCGCGGTGCGGACGTGCAAGACGTGGCCGAGGTCACCGTGGTGGGCATCGGCATCGGCGCCGACCCCGCGAGTGTTGCTGCCGTGGCCGCGATCACGCGCGCGGCGGGCGCCACCGCGCGCGACCTCAAGCTCGACATGAGGGCAACCCCACAGGCCATCACCGTCGCTGTCGAGCCAGACCGACCCGACAGACCCGAGAGGGTCGACGCGCTGGTTCGCGCGTTGCATGATCGGCTCGTGATACGCTCCGGCCAATGAGCCAGGCCACCGCCACGCGACCCGCGCGCACTGCGCTGTGCTTGTGCGGCGGCGGCATCACCGGCGGGATGTACGAGATTGGCGCGCTAGCCGCGCTCGATGACTTCATCGCCGGCAAAGATGGCGGACAGCCGTTCACGCTCAACGACTTCGACGTGTTCGTCGGCACCTCGGCCGGTGCCATGCTCGCCACTTGCGTCGCCGGTGGTGTGCCCGTACGGCGCCTCTTTCGCGCGGCCATCGAAGACGACTCCAGCTTCATGCCGGCGCGTCGCACCGACATCTTCCGCTTCGACATTCGCCAGGGCCTCGGCTTCGCGCGCGATCTCGGTGGCGTGGCACTGGCGTCGGCAGCGCGCGCGCTGCGCGGAAAGATGGAGCTGCGCGACATCCCCGGCGTGGTGATCTCCGGCCTGCTCGATGCCCTGCCGGCAGGCGTGTTCTCGCTCCGTCACTACGAGCGCTACCTCCAGCGCTTCCTCACCCACCACGGCATCCCGACCGCGTTTTCCGACGTGAAACGCGAGCTCTACATCACCGCGAACGATCTCGATTCCGGTCATCGCGTGTTGTTCGGCCAGGGAGAGCTCGCCGAGGTGCCGATCGCCACCGCGATCTGTGCGAGCTCGGCCATTCCATTGTTCTTCGAGCCGGTGCGCTGGGGCGGTCGTGACTTCATCGACGGCGCGGTAGGCAAGGTCGCGCACGCCGACGTCGCGCTGGCGCGAGGCGCGGATCTTATCGTGGTCGTGAATCCGCTGGTGCCGATCTTCAACGATCCCGATCGCGAAGGCTTGCCCACGCCACTCGTCGGTGCGCGCCACCTGCGCGACAAGGGGATGCTCGCCGTGTACAGCCAGGCCGGCAAGATGTCGACGCGCACCAAGCTGCACCAGGGGCTTCGTCGCTATCGCGTTGCGCATCCCGAGGCCACGTTGCTCGTCATCGAGCCGCCCGCGGAAGAAGCGGA
Source organism: Myxococcales bacterium (assembly GCA_043741435.1). GTDB lineage: Bacteria > Myxococcota_A > Polyangia > Palsa-1104 > Palsa-1104 > JBDTCO01. The sequence continues at coordinate 20,266 of JAYUBF010000342.1, read as the reverse complement.
CATCTTCTTGTCCAACCCGATGAGCTTCACGCAGCAGAAGCGTATGCTGCGCTTCGGCTACGAGTCCACGGCTCGATTGCTTGCGGCCGATCGTCCGACGTGGGAGACCGCATTCGGTCGGCACCGCGTCCGCGTCGATGTGTCGCGTTTCCGCGCCCCGTGGGAGCTGTCGGCGTGAAGCCCAGCTGGCGATCGCCGGCTCGCGACATTCCGCTCGTCATCGCTCATCGCGGCGCCTCTGCCGACGAGCCGGAGAACACGTTGGTGGCGTTTCGGCGGGCGCGACGAGACGGCGCCGACGGCGTGGAGCTCGACGTGCTGCGCTGTGCGACGGGCGAAGTGATCGTGTTCCACGATGACGAGCTCTCGCGCCTATGTGGTGTCGCTGGCCAAGTGAGGGCACAATCCCGTGACGCTTTGCGTACCTTGTCCGTTCGCGGCGAGGCCATCCCCGAGTTGTCGCAAGTGTTGGAGGAGCTCGGACCCGAGATGTTGGTGAACGTCGAGCTCAAGAGCGCACGCGGGTTGCGCGCCACCGTCGAGGACGATGGCCTTGCCGAGAGCGTCGCGGCGCTCTTGCGGCGCCACGGCGTGGGGGATCGCGCGCTCGTCTCGTCGTTCGATCCAGTGCTCCTCGCCCGCATGCGCACGGCCGCGCCCGACGTCCAGCGCGGGTTGCTGTTCGCGGCCGACCAGTCTCTGCTCCTGCGGCGCGGATGGGCCGCACCGTTGGTCGGCGCGATCGCCGTGCATCCAGAGGCCACGTTGGTGGACGAGGCGCGCGTCGCTGCATGGCGACACCGCGACCTCGGAGTCAACGTGTGGACCGTCGACGATCCCGCAGAGGTGCGCTACCTGGCGAGCCTCCGTGTCGACGGTGTCATCACCAACAGGCCACGACAAGCGCGCGAGGCGTTGTCGTCGTGAGCACCAACCCACGGATCCCCTTGCCGTCGCCGCTCGATACCAAAGATCCCACGGCGTTCGAGGAGTTCGAGCACGAAGAAACGCCGATCGCGCAGCCGAGCCCCATCACCACCGGCGGCATCAGGCGCTCCTGCTTGATTCGCTTGACCGGTGCGCAACTGGGCGAGGTCATCGTTATCCGCGGCGAGATGGTGGTCGGGCGCGATCGCCCGAGCGGGATTTCGCTTCCGCACGATCGCGGCGCATCGCGCGAGCACGCGAAGATCATCGAGATCGATGGGGGGGCCCGCCTCGTCGACCTCGGCTCCACCAACGGCACATACGTCGACGGTGTTCGCATCCAGGACTGCGTCCTCGTCGAAGGAGCGAAGGTGCGCATCGGTCAAACGTCGGTGCTGAAGTTCGCGCGCTACGACGAGGCCGAGATCGTCATGCAGCGTCGTCTCGTCGACGAGGCCTTGCGCGACGGCATGACGCGCGTGTTCAACCGACGCTACTTCATGGAGCGCCTCGATGCCGAAATTGGGTTCGGCGAGCGGCACCATTCGCCCGTCTCCTTGGTCATGTTCGACGTCGATCGTTTCAAGGCGCTCAACGACATCCATGGCCACCTCGTCGGTGACAAGATCCTCATCGCCATCGCCAACGTCTGCCTCGAGACAGCTCGCAGCGAGGACGTCGTCGCTCGCTACGGTGGGGAAGAGTTCGTGGTGATGTTGCGCGGCATCCATCACGATGGTGCGGTGCGCGTCGGCGAGCGATTGCGCTGCGCCGTCGAGCTCGCAGCCTTGGGTGCCCATCTAGCGCCGCCGCGGCCACTCACCATCTCCGTCGGTGTGGCGACCTTGAGCGGCGGCGACTTCAAGCCATTGGCGACAGCGGGCGAGCGCCTCGTAGCGAGCGCCGACGCTGCGCTCTATCGAGCGAAGCGCGCCGGCCGCAACATCGTCTGCAGCTAGCGGTAGCTGAAGCGAAGCTCGTAGTCGCAGAGGTGGAACACGTCGCCTTCGTCGATGCGCTTGTTGTCGATGCGCATACCCTTGTAGTCGATGCCGTTCGTCGAACCGAGGTCCTTGATATAGAACATCCCGTTGCGACGAATCACCGCGGCGTGCTTGCGCGAGATGTTGCCGTCCTTGATGGGGAGGTCCGACGACTTCGAGCCACGGCCGATGATGAATTGGTCTTTGTCGATGGTGATGCGCTGGTTGTTGAACATCAGGTACAGCGTAGGACCACCTGCGAGGCCAGGCTCCGAGCGCGCCAGAGCAGGTTGACCGCTCGATGCGATCGGCGCGGCCGCGGCCTTCCGTGCAGGCGGCGCTGGCGCAATCTGCGGACGCATCGCAGTGCCGGCCTGGCTCGCTGGGGGAGGCGGAATCGGGGGCCGCGCGCGCGCGGGTGGTGCGGGAGGTGCGCTGGCTCCCGCAGCAGCGCCATTGCCGCCACCCGAGGAGGGTGCTGCGCTGGGCGGGACCGTACCCGCCTGATAGTTCTTCGACCGCGCGTAGAACCTCATCGCCTCGTTGACGAGGTAGTCGATGGAGCAGTCGAAGTCGTTCGCCATCTGCTCGAACGTCTCCCATAGGACGTCTCGGCAGTAGAAATGGCGCATCGTCTTCTTACTTTGGTCCATGTCCTCTCAGCGCCAAGCGGCCATCATCTTCCATCAAAAGCGCGACTTTCGCTAGTTGTGGCTTACTTGCGGGCAACAATCGTGTCGCGCGCGCGCTTCGCCTCGTCGCCCACACGGGTCGGAGGCGTCAACTTGCCACAGACCTCTCCAAGATCCACGAGGTCGTCGAGCAACGCGCCATCTGCTTTCTTGGCCAGTTGCGCGAGCGCACGAATCGCCGCGATCTGGCCCAGGGACGCCCGTTTTACCGTGTGAGCGGCCTTGGCCAAGGCCGACACCGCGTCGTGGCCGAGCGCTACCAGATCGTGGGCCATGAAGTCGTCGAGGTCGGCGTTCTTGACCGCACGATCTTCGGGCCACGCCGCCAGCACCTGGCTGACGCCAGCGATGCCGCCCGCCTTGACGGCAGCCTCGAACGCGCGGAAGCGGACCGTGGAGTCGTGGTCGGCGAAGGACTTCGTGATTGCGGTGACGGCGGGCGGTCCCATCTTCTCCATCACCTCGAACGCCGCCTCGCGCACCTTGCCGGGCGCATGTGCATCCGCGGCGATCTCTCCGGCACCCTCGAGTGCGGTGGCGTTTCCAGCCGACAGAGATCCCTGTCCCAAGGCGTACAAGGCCTTCTCGCGTGCCTCGACTCCGCCCTGGTGCGCGACCTCCAGTAAGAAACGCGTCGCAGCCTCGCCACCGACGAGGCCGAGCGCTTGCAGTGGCGGCTCGGGCACGCGCTCGAGCCGGCCAGGGCCGCTGCGAATGACCGCGATCAATTGCGCGGCCGCCTTGTCCTTCGTGTCGCGATCACCCAGCTCGCCGATCAGGTGAGCCGCCGTCATCAGATCGGGGCCTTGTCGCACGAGTGGCACGAGCGCGGGTGCCGCCGACGCGCCGATCGCCCGCAGGATCTTCTCCGTGCTCTCCCCACCCAGGCTCGAGCGCGTGGCGAGGTCGGCGGTCGTCCATCCGATGAGCAGCGTATCGATGCGCTTTCGATCGTTCACGTCGGCATCGCCGCGTGCCTGGAACAGTGCATCCTTCGCCGCGCGCTGTACCGGTGAGGTCGGAACCGGATGCGAAGCGCTCTCACCGAGCAACGCGGCGAGAGGCTCCGTCACCTCGTGCGCGATCGCGTTGCGGTCGGCCGGCGTGGCCTTCGCGAGCGCTTGCGTGGCGTCGTTGCCGAGGCCGATCTCCACCAGCGCGGCGACCGCGAGCGCGCGCACGTGAGCGTCAGCGGTGCTCTCCACCGTCTCGCGCAGCTTCTGCGGACCCTTCTGCGTCCCCTTCCAGCCGGCGATCTTTTCCGGCGTGGGCGCGCAGCCGGTGGCGCTCATCGTGAGGATCCACACCAGAGCCACCGGCACGCGTCGTTCGAACATGCGCGGAGCGTAGCGCTCGTCGTGCCCTTTCCGCTAGGCTGGGCGCCCAGTGTCGGTGCTCCGCTCAACAAATGCACGATTCGCATCGGCGATGCTGCTCGCCCTCGCCCTCGTGCTGGGCTCGACTTCGGCCCGCGCGTGGCCGTTGTTGCCTGCGCGCCCGGTGCCGAGCGCCATCGCGGGCCCAGCGGATCCGCATCCGGCCGCCGCGTTCTACAACCCCGCGGCGCTCGGTCCCCTGCGTGGGGTGCACCTGTGGTTCGACGCCGGCGCCCATGCGCAGCTCGGGACCTACACGCGCGACGCGGGCCCTGCGGCGCAAGCAGCACAGTCGGTGCCGATCACCAGCCCGGCCGTCGACGGTTTCTTCGGCGCGACCTGGGACGTCTTCACCGATCGCATCGTCATCGGCATCGCGGTGCTGTCGCCGTTCAACGAGCTCACCCAGTACCCGGCTGGCTCCGCCGCGCGCTACCAAGCAATCTGGCAGCGAGGCGCCACGCTCGAGGAGATCTTCGCGGTCGGCATCCGCCTGTCGTCACGTTTCTACGTCGGGGTGTCGGCGAACTTCGCGCAGAGCTGGATTGACTACCGCTTCGCGCGCGACACCACGCCTTCCGGGGGCTCGGCCGCGATCGACGCACCGAGCGCCCGGTGCGGAGGCATGCCCTGCGGTCTCGAAAACCCACTCGCCACGCAGGACCTGCGTGTGAACGGCTTCGGTTGGGGCATCGGCTTCTCCGTCGGCGTCCTGGCTCGCCCCGTCGATCGCGTGTGGCTCGCGCTCTCCTACATCTCGCACGTGTTCGATCCGTTCAACGGCGTCGACCTGCCGGTCGGCAGCAACGACGGCGCGCGCGTGAGGCCGGCACCCGGCTCCGGCGACTCCGTCTGCGGAGGGAGGTGCGTCGGTCGTAGCCGGATCACCACGTACATCCCGGACATCCTCTACTTCGGTGTCCGGGTGGAGGCCACCCCACGCATCGAGATCGAAGGCACCACGCGCTGGGTCCACTACGGCGCGCGCCAGGCACTCGACGTCTACTTGCAAGGTGGCAACCTCGATCGCTTGGGCCTCGCCGATGGGGCTGCCGCGTTGCCGAGCCAGATGCGACTCAATCGTGGCTGGCGCGACACCGTCTCCGTCGGCGCCAGCATACGGGCGCGGCTCGGCGAGAAGCTGCGGCTGTCCCCGTCGCTGACCTACGAATCGAGCGCGGTCGACTCCTCGTACGTGAGCCCGGCCAATCTCGAGGGACACAAGCTCGACCTCGCACTCACCATGGAGTGGCGGCCTCGGGCCCACCTCACGATCGGCGCGCACATCGGAGGCACCGCGTACTTCGTCGGACACGCGGGAGAGGTGTTCGATCCGCGCGCCGAAGCCACCTGCGTCGACGCTGGCTTCGCGCTCGACGCGTGCGGCAAGCGTGTCGACGGCACCGCCTTGCCGTCGGCTGCGGGCCGGTACACGATGGGCACGGTCCACGCCGGCTTCGCGCTCGGAATGGACTACTGAGCGAGATGCTGCGTCGTCTCATCGTGCTGGGCTTCGTGCTCTCCACGTCGATCAGCCCGACGCACACGTCCGAAGCGAGACCCCAAGGAGTGTTCATGCAGCCTGCTTCGTCGCAATTGCCCTTTGGCCTCGATGCGCGGCCCGATGGGCTCGTGGCCCGCAAGTTCGAGCTCGCGAACGGCTTGCGCGTGATCCTGATGCGCGACGCTTCGGCACCGGTGGTGGCGTTCCACACGTGGTTTCGGGTGGGCTCCCGCAACGAGCGGGAAGGCCGCACCGGCATCGCGCACTTGTTCGAGCACCTCATGTTCAACCAAACGGAGACGCTGCCGCCCGGAGAGTTCGATCGCCGCATCGAGGCGGTGGGCGGCGAGACGAACGCGGCCACCTGGGTGGACTGGACCTTCTACCAGGACAGCGTGCCGAAAGCCGCGCTGCCCATGCTCATCACGCTCGAGGCGGAGCGCATGCACCGTCTCACGCTCGGACATGATCAGGTGGAGTCGGAGCGAGAGGTGGTGGCGAACGAACGACGCTTCCGCGTCGACGATTCGGTCGACGGGTTTCTCTCCGAGGAGCTCTACAAGCGTTCATTCGAGAAGCACCCGTATCACTGGCCGACCATCGGCTGGATGAAGGACATCCACGCGATCAGCATCGACGATTGCCGCGAGTTCTACCGCACGTACTACGCACCCAACAACGCGACGCTGGTGATGGTGGGTGACTTCGACGAGGCGGAGACGCTGGCGCGGATCGAGAAGAGCTATGGACCGATCGCGCAGCAGCCGATCCCTGTCGAGCCCGTGGTCACGGAGCCCGAGCAGAAGGCACCGCGGCGCGGTGAGTTCAAGAAAGCCGTGTCGGCGGAGCGCTTGCAGATGGGGTGGCGTGCGATCGGGCAAGGACATCGCGATCACGCCGTGCTCGACGTCGTCGCGGAGATCCTCGCGGGAGGCAGCGCGTCACGCTTGCATCGTGAGCTGGTGGTGGAAAAAGAGATCGCGCTGAACATCAACGCCAGCGTGGCGCCATTCCGCGACGCTGGCTTGTTCGAGATGCAGGTGGCGATGGTGCGCGGTCACCGCTCCGAGGAGGTCGAGGAGCGCGTGGAGGCCGCGATCGCGAAGCTGGCGAAGGATGGGCCCAGCGCCGAGGAGCTGGGGGGTGCGCGCGCCCGGTTGCTCACGCGCTTCTGGACGAACCTGCGGCCGCAGAACGGGAAAGCCGAGGGCCTCGGGCACGCGGAGACTACGCTCGGCGACTATCGCCGCACCTTCGAAGCACCGCGGCACTTCGCCGGTATCGACGCCGAGGCCGTGAAGCACGCGACGGCGACGTACCTCACCCCGGTGCGTCGCACGACCGTTATCGCGCGGCCACGCAACGCCACGAAGAAACGCGCACGGGACTGACCCATGCGGATCGCGCTCGTCTGCTCGCTGTTGTCGATCGTCGCGTGCAGCAAGACGCAGGCGCCCCAGGCGGCGCGGAAGGACTACATGACCGGACCGAGTGGATCGAAGCTGCTGGTGGAGTCGAATCACGATCTCCCGATTGTGCGGGTGAGCGGCGTGATTCGAACGGGAGGGGCAGAGGACGCGATCGAGCTCGACGGCCTCGCCAACTTCGCCACCGAGCTCATGGCACGTGGCGCGGCCGGGCGCTCACGGGCCGAGATCGATGCCGCGGTCGATCTGATCGGTGCTGGTCTCGTCATCACCACCGACTACGACGGCGCGCATATCGAGCTCGTCGTGCTGCGCGAAAACTTGGAAAAGGCCACGGCGCTCCTGGCCGACATCCTCTTGCGGCCCGATTTTCTACCGGAGGAGGGCGCGAAGCTCCGGCGCGAGATGCAGTCGATGCTCGACGAGCTGCGCGAGGACGACGCCCACCTCGCGCGTCGCTTCATGGCGCACCAGTTGTTCGGCACGCATCCGTACGGCCGCACGCTCACCGGCACGGCTACCACCATCCCTCGGCTGACCGAAGCGGCAGCGCGCGCGTGGCACGAAAAGGCCGTGCGCGGCCCCGGCCTGATCTTCGGCTTCGCCGGCAACATCGAGCCCGAGGCAGCGGAGGCCTTGGTCGCGCGTCACTTCGCGGCGCTGCCTGCGGGTGATCCTGCGGACTACGGCCGCCCGTTTCCGGAGCCCGTGGTGCGCACGCAAACGCGACTCACCATCGTGGACAAGCCAGAGCGCACGCAGTCGCAGATCCTGCTCGGGCACATCGCACCCAACTGGCGGGACCCCGACTTCGACGCACTGCAAGTCGCCGTGCACGGCTTCGGGGGCACGTTCACCTCGCGGCTCATGCAGGAGATCCGCGCCAAGCGAGGGCTCTCCTACGGCACCAGCGCGCGCCTGGGGCAGGGTCGCAGCCAGAAGGCCCTCATGATGAACGTGTTCCCGTCGCTGGATCAGAGTGCGGAGACGTTTGCGCTCATGCGTTCCTTGTACGAAGCCTTTGCAGCGAAGGGCCTGAGCGACAAGGAGGTCGAGTTTGCGCGCGTGAACCTGCGCGAGAGCTTCGCGTTCCACCTGGCCACCCCGGAGGAGCGTCTAGATCTTCGCACCACCGCTGAGCTCGCCGGCCTGCCGCCCGACTACATCGATCGCTTCGGCGAGCGCGTCTCGGCGGTGCAAGTGGCCCGGGCAAATGCGATGGTGGAGCGTGCACTGCGTCCCGCCGATCTGGAGATCGTCATCGTGGCGACGGCGGCGGAGCTGCGTCCGAAGCTGCAAGCGGCGGGCTTGCTCGAGGGCTTGATCGTAGAGGTGGTGCCCTACGATTCGTACTGAGCGGCGCTGGGCCCCGCGCTCACGACCGCGGGGCACAGGCGCTTGCGACTACGACTCGGCGTAGGTGCGGATCTGCTCGCGCACAGTGTCGTCGTTGATGCCGGTGCGGAGGTAGTCTTGCAGGCAATCGGCGAGCGTGATCATCATGTCGGAGACGCCGCGATCTTCCACGAGCTTCGAGAGTAGCGCACGACCTTCACGGCTCTCGTCGTCGCGCAAGAAGTCGCGAACCATTTCGAGCGTGAGGTCGCCTTGGAAGTCGAGGATCAGGTTCTCGAGGAGGTAAACGATCAGCTGTTTCACGGGCGGTGTCCTCCACTGGGTCGCGGTCTTGCGATCGCGACGTGGCGCGGCATCACATAAGAAGAATGAGGCTACGTCTATAACGGGTGCGAGGTTTTATCCCGCCCGGCCTCTTTCATCAACAAAAGATTCCAGGCCTCAATTCGATCTCTTGAGGGCGCGAGTCGGGTTAAAAGTCCCGCCGGTCCTTTCGCGGCCCACGACCCATGCCCGTTCCCCTCCAACTCATCGCGAGCCTGATCATTGGGCTGGGCCTGGCGCTGGCTGCGTCCGTCCAGTTCGAGCAAGGCCGCTCGCCGTTCGGTCGCGAGGTCTGGGTGCCGGTCCTGTATCACGGGCTCATCGTGAGCCCGCTGGTCATCTACGTGGGGCTGGTACACCCGGACTGGAGCTGGATGTACTTGGTCGATCCGGCGCGCTTGCCGTTCGGCACCATCGTGCTCGTGGTCCTCGGCACCGCGGCTGCCGAGCTCGGCGGATACCTGGGCGGGTGGGCCCTCCTGCGCGCCAGTCACAAGCGCGAATTGTGGATCGCCCTCGCCGGGCTCGTGTTGCTCACGGTAGGCCTCGTCATCGGTAGCCGCGAGCGGCTCGCAAGCTCCGGCTCGTTCGCGGAGTTTGCCGTCGGTGCGGCAGTGCCGATCGCGACGCGCAAGCTGGGCTGGGCGCTCGGCATTGCCGTCCTCGGCGCGCTGACCTCGCTGTTTCTCTCGGTCCGCTTTCTCGTCGATCAAGGCCGACGCGAGCGCGAAGGCTGAGGCAATGCGGGGTCGGTTCGTGTTAGGAAGGCGTCCGGAAAGGGACGGTATTTCGCCCATGTCGGTTCGCTCATTGGCTTCGACGTTGAAACGGTCGCTTCGCGCGCGACTTCTGCTGTGCGCTTCGTTCGCCGCCATCACGGTTTGCATCGGCGCGGCGCCCTTCGCGCATGCGCAGCAAGACGCCACCGTCCAGGTCCAGCGCATGAACAAGCGCGCGATGAGCGACTACGATGCGCTCGAGTTCGAGCTCGCGCGCAAGACTCTCATGGACGCCGTGTCGTTGCTGCGGCAGGCCGGCATGGACGAGTCGTCGATCGCCGCCAAGACGTACATGAACCTCGGCGTGGTCTACGTCGCTGGCTTCAAGGATCGCAACCGCGGCATGCAGCAGTTCGTGCAGGCGCTGAAGGTCAACTCTGCGTTGAAGCTCGATCCCGCCGTCGCCTCGCCCGAGCTCGACGAAGTGTTCACCGCCGCTCGCAAGCAAGTCGGCGGTTCCGGATCCACCTCGACCAGCGTTCCCGAGCTCGACGAGAACGACAAGCCGAACGACGCCAAGGGTCTGCAGCACGTACCCGCCGACGAGGCGCGTCCCGGCGAGCCGTTGCTCATCAAGGCGCAGCTCGGCAGCGACGCCGGCGCGACGAAGATGTTCGTGCTCTATCGCGCCAGCGGTCAGTCCGACTACACGACGCTACCGATGAAGAGCGGCGGTGGCGGCGAGTGGAGCGCATCGATCCCCGGAGACGTCATCGAAGATCGTCCGCTGCAGTATTACGTCGAAGCGCGCGACAAGAAGGGTCGCGTGGTTCTCAACTCCGGCTCGGCTCCGAGCCCGTTCATCGTCACCATCAGCGAGGTCGCCCCCGGTGCGCGCATCGTGCGTCGCGATCAGCCGAAGAGCTCCAAGGCGCAGGACCCGAATCACTACCACCGCATGTTCCTCAACGTGATGCCCGGCTTCGGCTTCGGCGTCCACCCCGCGGGTCACACCACCGAGGTCGCCTACCAAAAGTACTGCGTAACCTCCTGCGACGGCGCCACGCCCACCGTCGCCACGGTCACCAAGTATCGGCCCGCCGCCGTCGACCACGGTGGCGCGGTGGTCTCACCGTTCCACATCGCCGTCGAGCTCGGTGGCAACATCACGCGCAACTTTTCGCTCTCCCTCATGGGTCGCTTCCAGGTCGTGACCGGAGCGAACGCGCAGACCCTCGAGCCCTCCACCGGGGCGCCAGCGAACCAGCCCACCACCCGGTCGGCCGGTGCCGTGGCCGGCTTCGTGCGTGCGAAGTACCGCTTCCCGCTCCTGCACAATCGTTTGCATCCCTACCTCCACGTCGACGTCGGCGGCGGCGAGATCCGGGACGCGCTCGACATGAGCGGAGCCCAGAAGCCCAACGCACCTCTCGTCGACTTCACCACCGCCGACGCCTACAACCGGGACGCCAACAGCAAGCTCCTCCAGCTCGTCTGCGCGGATCCGACGAATTGCTACGACACGCTCCGTCTCGGCTACGTGTTCGTCGGTGGCGGCGCTGGCATCTCGTACGACGTGTGGAAGTACATCGCCGTCATGCTCGACGTGAACCTGCTCGGCGCGATCAGGATCGGCGACAACGGACAGAGCGGTTTCCACGCCGACTTCCAGCTCGGCGTCGGCGCGCACTTCCTCTAGCGCTGCGATATCACCCGACCGCTCACGGGTCCTGTCAGACAGCGCCCTGTTTCGGCTTCGCTCCGCTGGCTTCTTTCGCAGGCAGATCCAGTCTCCATTCACAGTTTCGGGTTTGCTCGAGGACGCACCTCGGAAGTGGTTGCTAGGCAAGACGATCGCCAGCTGCGCTCAGCGCTCAACAGGGCGCAATCTGCCACCCGCGTCACGGTCGGGCTCTATCTGGTTTGTTCGTTCAGCGAGTCAGCGGTGCGCTCGCTTCGCGAGCGGTCTTTTTTCACTGATCACCGCTGGTCGCAGAGCGCTGACGCTGGTCGCTTCGGTGCTCCGCTCCGAAGCGGAACAGCGCTGGACATGAGGGGCAGATAAAACGACTTCAGATAGAGATTCGCTTCGATACCGATGGCACATTGCGCAGCTTCTCCGAACATGGCATCAGCGCGGCGCGAGCGCTGTCGATTCCATCAGTTCTTTCCCAATCCATGGCCTGAACAAGGTCCAACATGTGTGCAACACGGTCGACAGCAGCTGCGTACGCGCCGCAGATCCAGCGTCTAGCTTGCCTCGTTGTTCGATCAGAACCTCGCACAGCTGCGCGCGAGAGAGTACGAAGCCCGGAGGTGGCTTGCAGTCACCGTCGACGATGAACTCACCGAATCGTGATGTGCTGTAGCCACCGTCATACGGGGCTTTCGCCTGCACTAGAAAATCGGAGCCAACTTCATAGTACGGCACGAGCCTCACCGCGCTTTCGAGTCCGAGTTTTCCGATGTGCAGGTCAACCATAGACGTCAGCTCTAGAAATCGCGGGATGAGCGCCGGCGCCAAGTGCCCGTCGAAGTGGTAGATGCAGGACATCCCCCCCAGTCGACTGGATCGCGTTTCACATTCTTCAGAACGCAATCCTCGCTACGCGCCTGATAGAGCGTCCACGACCCGGTTGAAACGGGCGGCGCAGACATCGGGGTTCGTTCGACAAGCTCCTTGAAAGTTCGCATTGCGTCGAGATTACTCGAGCGCTGAGGCGTGCGCGACGCCCGCGGGCCGCCCATTGCCGCCCCATGAACGCGGGCGGCGGTGTGACGCGGCGTTCATGGGCCAGCCCTGCGAAGGGGCGTCCGGAATTACTCGACACGAGGCAGCGAGACGACGGCGGACGTGCCGCCGTCGGCATTGCGGACGAGCTCGACGGTGCCTTTGTGCTCCTCGATGATGCGGTGAACGGTCGGAAGGCCGAGACCCGTGCCGCTTTCCTTCGTCGAGAAGAACGGCTCGAACACGCGAGAGAGATTCTCCTCCGGGATCCCGGCTCCCGTGTCACGGATGGTGAGCTTCGCGAGGACACCATCTTGCTCGACGCGAATCTCGATCTCGCTGTTCGGCGCTGCCTCGGCCGCGTTGCGCATGAGGTTCCACACCACCTGACGAAGCTGCGAAGCATCGGCGTGGACGAGCACCGGCTGCGGCGCGACGAGCTTCACGCTGCTGTCGCGGAGGCGGGGATCGTTCTCGAAGACCTGCACCAGCTCGTTCACGGCCTCCGAGAGATCGAGCGGGACCAGCTCGAGCGCCCGTGGGCGCGCGAACTCGAGGAGCTCCGTGATGAGTCCGTTGAGGCGCTGCGTCTCGCGCTGGACGATCTGCGCGAGCTCCCTCGAGTCGGCCGAGCTGTCTCCGATGCCGGAGCTCACCAGCAGCTCGATCGAGCCCGAGATGGCAGCGAGCGGGTTGCGGATCTCGTGTGCGATGCCAGCCGCGAGGCGACCGATCGCGGCGAGCCGCTTCTGCCGGGTGACGGCTTCCTCCATCTGGCGCAGCTCGGTGAGGTCTTGGAACGTGACGATCTGGCCCACCTGCCGATTCGCAGAGTCGACCAGCGGCGACACGGTCACGCCCAGCCGACGAGGCTTGTGCGAGCGATCGAAGAACGCGACCTCCTCGCGGCGCACCACGCGAGGTGCGTCGAGCAGCGTGGCCATCTCCGGGATGCCGCTCGCGAGCGTTCGCCCCATGACCTCGTTCTCGTCGAGCCCGAGGATGGTGAGCGCCGCTTGGTTCACCGTCGCCACACGGCCGTCGAGGCCCACGGTCATGAGGCCCGAGCTGAGCGAGCGCACCACGTCGGAATACAGGGTCGCGAGGTCCTCGAACTGCGCATTCTTTTGGTCGAGCCGCGCGTCGGTGCGCGCAAGCTCTACGGCCAGGCGTGCGCCGAGCGCGCCAGTCGCCGCGATCGCGACGCTGTTGAGCATGGTCGCGCGGATGAGCTCGCGGAGGGGCGTGGCGTTGCTGCCACCGAGAGGAGCCACGAGACCCCAACGACGCGCCACCACCAATGCGCAGAAGAGACCGATGGCGCCGAGCGCGGCCCGCACCGCGCCCTTGGGAAACATCAGGCCGGCACCAGCGACGATGATGAGGTAGGTGAAGCTCATCTGGCTCTCGACGCCGCCGGTGAGGTGGACCAGCATCGTGGCCGCACACAGGTCGAACACCACCTGCGCCACCGCCACGCGCTCCACGTTCTGCGCGCGGCGCAGCCAGAGCGACAGCCCGATGGCCGAGGCGTAGGACACGATGACCAGCAGCAGGCCCGGCGTGAAGCCCCAAGGGGGCACCCCTGCCGGCGCGCTGGCTTCCTCGAGGAGACGCGCGCCGAGCAGCAGCGAGATGAAGATGAGGCGGAAGAAGAAGACGTACGCGAGGCGGGTACGGCGGAGCGACAACGGTGTTAACCGCCCTTGATATTGCCGGCCATCTCGAAGATCGGCATGTACATGGCGATGATGAGACCACCGACGACGCCGCCCAAGAACACCATCATGATCGGCTCCATGGCCTTCGTGAGCGCGTTGACGGCCACGTCGACCTCGTCTTCGTAGAAGTCGGCGATCTTCTGCAGCATGGTGTCCATGGCGCCGGTTTGTTCGCCGACGCCGATCATCTGCACGACCATGGGCGGGAACACCGCGGTCTCGGTGAGCGGCTCGGCGAGCGTCTTGCCTTCGGAGATCTTCTCGCGCGCATACATGATGGCGTCGTGGATGACCACGTTGCCAGAGGTCTTGGCGACGATCTCGAGCGCGTCGAGAATGGAGACACCGGAGGAGAGCAGGGTGCCCATCGTGCGGGTGAAGCGGGCGACGGCGACCTTGCGCAGCACGTTGCCGATGAGTGGCGTCTTCAAGATGAACTTGTCGAAAATAGCGCGTCCCTTTTTGGTTCGTATGAGCGGTGGGACGCCGAACACGACGGCGAAGATCCCGCCCATGATGAGGTAGATGTGGTCGGTGAAGAAGTTCGAGAGGTTGATGACGATCTGCGTCGGCTTCGGCAATGCGCCGCCGCCGAAGTCTTTGAACATCGCCTCGAAGACCGGGATGACCTTCCACAACAAGCCGACCACGACAATGCCGGCCACCCCCAAGATCGAGATGGGGTACACCATCGCGCCCTTGACCTGGCTCTTCAGCTTCATCGCCTTTTCGATGTAGTTGGCGAGGCGCGAAAGGATCGTGTCGAGGATGCCGCCGATCTCACCCGCCTGGATGAGGTTGGTGTAGAGGTCGTCGAAGGCCTTCGGCTGCTTCTTGAGCGCCTCCGAGAACGTGGCGCCCGCTTCGACTTGGCCCTTCACTTCACCGAGGATGCGCCGGAAGTTCGGATCGGGCGCCTGCGCGGCCAAGATGTCGAGGCACTGCACGATCGGCAGACCGGCGTCTATCATCGTGGCGAACTGCCGCGTGAACACGACGATGTCTTTCTCGTCGACGCGGCCGCCCCACGGCAGCTTGAGCTCGAACGCCTTGCCCTTCTTCTTCGCCTTGGAGAGCGTCAGGCCTTGCGAGCGTAGACGCATGGCGAGATCGGGCTCGCCTTCTGCCTCCATCACGCCCTTGCGGATCTCACCCCCGCGCGTGCGGGCCTCGAATGCGAACTGCGCCATCGTTACCTCAGTGTGGGTGCACCACGTCGCTCGCGCGAGTTTTGTCGCGCGTGCGCGTTTTCAGGGTCAGCAATCAACGGACCGGAGGCCGCCCGCCCTGGCCTGGCCCCATGCCCGCTGAAGAAATCATGTTCTTGAGCTCTTCAGCGTCCGAGCTGTATTCCATCGCCGCCTCGGGCGTGATCCACTTCTTCTGCAGGAGCGCGATGAGCGACTGATTCGCGGTCTGCATGCCGAATTTCGCCTGGCCGAGCTGCATCTGCGAATAGATCTGGTGGATCTTGTCCTCGCGGATGAGGTTGCGAATGGCGGGCGTGGGGATCATGACCTCGAGCACCAGCGCCCGACCGCCGCCGGCCTTCGGGATCAGCGACTGCGACATGACACCCTCGAGCACGAAGGACATCTGCGCGCGGATCTGCGGCTGCTGGTACGACGGGAACACGTCGATCACGCGGTTGATGGTGGAGACACAACCGTTGGTGTGCAGCGTGCCGAACGTGAGGTGGCCCGTCTCGGCGATGGTGAGCGCCGCCTCGATGGTCTCGAGGTCACGAAGCTCACCCACGAGGACCACGTCCGGGTCCTGACGCAAGATGGACTTGAGCGCTTTCTTGAAGCTCTGCGTGTCGGCGCCGACCTCGCGCTGGTTGATGACGCAGTTCTTGTGCTCGTGGAGGAACTCGACGGGATCCTCGATGGTCACGATGTGGCCGTGATCGTCGTTGTTGATCTTGTCGATCATGGCCGCGAGCGTGGTCGACTTCCCCGAGCCTGTCGGGCCCGTGACCAAGATGAGCCCGCGCGGCTTCTTGGTGAGCTCGGCCACGACCGGCGGGAGCCCCAGCTCGTTGAACGAACGAATCTTCCAGGGGATGACGCGAAAGGCACCGGCGACGGCGCCTTGCTGCACGAAGATGTTCGCGCGGAAGCGAGCGAGGCCCTGAAGGCCGAACGACATGTCGAGCTCTTGATGCTCTTCGAAGTGCGCCTTCTGCGCGTCGGTGAGGATCGAGTAGCAGATCTTCTTCGTCTCGTCCGCCGTGAGGGGCTCGGTCTTGAGCTTGACGAGGTTGCCATCGAGCCGGATCTGCGGCGGCGAGCTCTTCGTGATGTGAAGATCCGACGCGCCGTTGTCGACCATCGTCTTCAGGAGCTGTTGTAGGGAAGGGGGCATGTGCGCGCTGGGCCTCGGGTCGTGAGCCGTCGTCCATCATGTCACAGCGCACTTGGGTGCGATAGAGACCGGTTGTCGAAACCTGGTGAAACCTCGACACACACCGGTGGTTCGACACCGGGTTCACCACCACCGAGCGGCAACCAGTGGGCGCAAGTAGTTGTTTGTGGGTCGGCGCAGAGTTGGTACGCGCCTTGGAATGCACCCGCATCGAGGAATGAACCCGATGCGAAACGTTGCCGCCGTACTGGCCGTCCTGACCTGCCTCTTCTCGTGCCGCGCGGCTCGAGCCGACACGGATGTGGTGTGGGTTCCCTTGAGCCTTGTGCGATCTGCCGTCGCAATTGAGGACCGACCCGCGCTCCTCCGCTCGCTCGAAGAGCGCGAGCAGCGGGGCGTCGCTATGTGGAACACCGGCATAGGTCTCACCGTGATAGGCACCTTGCTCACCGGCATCGGCGCGGGCTTGGTGGTCAACGGGTTTTGTGTCGACCGATGCGGCATAGCCGGTAGCAACTCGTTCGTCGCTGGCGTTGCGCTTCTCGTGCTCGGCCCGCTCGGCGTCCTGCCCGGCGTCCCGCTGTGGGCGGCCGGACAGGCGAAAGCGAGCCGCACGCAAGCCACGCGGCTGTCGCTGTCGTCGACGGGCTTCGGCCTGCAGTTTTGATTCATCGGATCAACCAGGAGGTTCTCGTGCGTCTCGTCTCGATCTTCGTGCTCGCGATCTTGTTGGGGCCCCTCGTGGCGCACGGCGACGAGCCGCGTGTGCCAGTGCCCTTGTCGCTGTTGTCACGCACGATGCCGGCCGAGGTCCACGAGCGCCTACTGGTCGAGTCGGAGCACGCTCACCTGCGCGGCACCGCAATGCTGGCGAGTGGGATCGTGCTCACGGTGATCGGCCAGCTCCTGACCGTTGCCGGGCCGTCGATCATGATCGACGCCGCGCTGTGCGACCGCTGCACGGGTGACCGCATCTCCGCAGCGATAGGGATGACCAGCATCGGCCCCATCATGATGCTGGTCGGCATCCCGCTGTGGGCGGTCGGCGCGGCGAAGTCGCGCAGCGCGAAGCGCGCGAGCGTGGTGCTGACGGGAAACGGCTTTCGTTTCTAAACTAGTCGGCGACGGAAACGCGGAGGACCTCTTCCGGCGTCGTGATCCCCTCGGCCAGCTTCTGCAGGCCCGACATGCGCAGCGACTGCATGCCGCTGCGGATCGCCTCGGCCTTGACCTCGGTCGTCGACGCGCCCTGCAGCACCAGCTCCTTCACCGACTCGAAGAACGGCATGACCTCGTAGATCGCGATGCGGCCCTTGTAGCCGGTGTTGGCGCACTTCGGGCAGCCCGTGCCCTTGAACAGCGCGCACTTCTCCGCGACCTCGGGCTTCATGCCGAGGTCGAGCAACGCTTTCACGTTCTTCTCGACCGGCTGCCTGCAGTCGGCGCAGATGCGGCGCGCGAGACGTTGCGCGAGCACGAGGTTGACGGAAGCCGTCACGAGGAACGGCTCGACGCCCATGTTCAGCAAGCGCGAGATGGTGGAAGGCGCGTCGTTGGTGTGCAGCGTCGAGAGCACCAAGTGGCCGGTGAGCGCCGCCTTGACCGCGATTTCCGCCGTCTCGAAGTCACGAATCTCGCCGACCATGATGATGTTCGGGTCCTGCCGCAGGAACGAGCGCAATGCGGTGGCGAAGTTGAGGCCCACGTCCTCGTGCATCTGCACCTGGTTGATGCCCATGAGGTTGTACTCGACGGGATCTTCCGCGGTGGAGATGTTGCGCGTGCTCTTGTTGAGCTCCTGCAGAGCGGAGTAGAGCGACGTGGTCTTGCCGGAGCCGGTGGGGCCCGTGACCAGCACCATGCCGTACGGCATGTAGATGGCCTTCATGAAGTCCTTGAGCTGCTTCTCCTCGAAGCCCAGCTTCGTCATGTCGAGCTGGAGGTTTCCCTTGTCGAGGAGGCGGAGACAGATCTTCTCACCGAACAGTGTCGGCAAGACCGACACGCGGAAGTCCATCTCCTTGTCCTTGCCGATCTTGAGCTTGATGCGTCCGTCCTGCGGCAGCCGGCGCTCGGAGATGTCGAGCTGCGACATGATCTTCACGCGCGACGTCATCGCGTTCTTCAGTTTGAGCGGGAGCGTCATCTCCTCGTACAGGATGCCGTCGATGCGGTAGCGCACGCGGAAGCTCTTCTCGTAGGGCTCGATGTGGATGTCCGACGCGCGCTTCTTGATCGCGTTGAGCAACACAACGTTCACCAGCTTGATGACGGGCGCCTCGCCCGCGCCCTTCTCGAGATCGATGATGGAGACTTCACCTTCGGTGTCCGCGACCTCGATCGACTCGGTGTCGAGCTGGCCCATGACCTCGTCGAGGTCGACCTGCTTCTCGTAGTACTTGACGATCGCCTCGTCGACGGCATTCTCGCTCGCGACCGCGACCTCGATGTTGAGGCCGGTGCGGAACTTGAGGTCGTCGATCGCGTAGATGTTCGACGGATCCGCCATCGCGACGATGAGCGTGGCGCCGGTGCGATTGACGGGCACCAGCTGATGCCGCTTCGCGAGCTCGGCCGGGACCAGCTGGATGATGTCGCTCGCGATCTCCCACTCGGCCAAGTTGATCGACGGGACCGCGTACTGCTTCGATAAGAAGTTGGTGAGATCGTGCTCTTGAATGATTCCGAGCTTGGTCAGGCTGTATCCGAGGCGCACGCCGGACTTCTTCTGGTCCTCCTGGGCTTTTTGCAGCTGCTGGAGGGAGATCAGATTTTCGCGAACGAGAAGCTCACCCAAACGAGACGACATGGCGACTCCGGACTGCGGGCAGGAGGTAGGCAGATACGCCGAGCGTCGTAACGGTACCCCGAGCCGCAAAGGGTCGTCAAACCGCGACATTGGGGTATTTGGGTTGCGAGCTCGGGCTAGAGTCACAGCCCAATGCGACAAGCAGAGCGCCCTTCAGAGTTTGGGCTCGAGCGGTACTTCGCCACCTGGGAGTTCTCCTGCCGCCATCTGCTGTGCGCCTCCGGCATCGAGGGCTGGAAGATGGCCGACGTTCTGGCGCTCGCCGATCCGGAGTCGCGCGCGCTGTGGGACCAGCTGTCGCTCGGGTACACGGAGAGCGCGGGACATCCTCTGCTACGCGCGGAGATCGCGACCCGCTATGCAGGACTCGATGCCGAGCACATCCACTGCTTCGCCGGTGCGGAAGAAGCGATCGCGATGTTCATCGGCGCGATGGTGGACGCCGGGGATCACGTGGTGGTTGTGCGGCCGGCATACCAGTCGCTCTTCGAGCTCGCGAAGGCGAGGGGCGCAGACCTGACCGAGGTGTGGCTCCGCCACGAAAACGGCTTCGAGCTGGACCTCGCGGAAGTTCGCCGCGCCATGCGGCCGACCACGAAGCTCGTGGTCGTGAATTTCCCCCACAACCCAACCGGCATCTCCATCGGCGTCTCCACTCAGGCTGAGCTGGTGCGGCTGGCGAAGCCCACATCGGGCCACGCGTCGCGCTCTCGCCACGCATCGAGCTGCGTTGCCATCTGCACCGGATAGCGAAAAAAGCCTCGCGTCCGAGCTCTGCGCCGTCGAGCGCGAGCGTGTGCTCATCGCCCTTTGGTTGAAATGCCTCGTCGAGCTAAGCTGCCCCGGCATGCGCGGAGATCGCTACGGCATCCATCGAGTTCTTTCCCCCGCGGGAACGTTGCCGCAAGCGGCACAACGCCTCGACAACGACATGAGCAAGCTCTTCGACGACGAGATCCTCATCGACGTCGAGCGGCTGAACGTGGACTCTGCGTCGTTCGTGCAGATGGAGCACGCGAGTGACGCGCCCGACGACGCTGCCAAGCGCACCGTGGTGTCCCGCGCGATCCTCGAGACCGTCGCTGCACGCGGCAAGCAACACAACCCGATCACCGGCTCGGGGGGCATGCTACTCGGCCGCGTTGCCCGCGTCGGCGCGGCGCTCCAGAACCAAGGACCGCACGCGACGTTGCGGGTCGGCGATCGTATCGCCACGCTGGTGTCGCTGAGCCTCACGCCGCTTTACATCGCCCGCATCGCCGACGTCGACCTGGCGCGGCACCAAGTCGCGATCGAAGGACAGGCCATCTTGTTCGAGACGGGCGCGTGG
>JAYUBF010000341.1:0-9711 GCA_043741435.1 Myxococcales bacterium | reverse complement strand
GCGCCACCTCCATCACGTCGCCGGCGATGATCTGCCATTCCTTGCCGAGCGCGCGGATGAGCTCGAGCAGCATCTGCGGATCGAGCCCGCTCACCTCCGGCGTACCGGTCGCGGACGCGAAGCTGGCGTCGGTGCCGTCGATGTCGTTCGAAAAGTAGATCTCGCGAACATCGAGGCTGCGCAGATGCGCCACGATGTCGGCGATGGCACGGGCTGGGTCGGCGCGACATTCGTCCGCCCAGAACTGACGCACGCCGAGGCTCTTCTCCCAATGTCCACGGTCGTAGCGCGTGGCGCGGATCCCCACCTGTACGAGGCGGCCTGCGCGCCCCAGCAGCTCGTTCGCGTGATAGCTCCACGTCGCGAAGCAGTACTTGATCCCGAGGCGATCGCTGAGCAGATCGGTGTGGGCATCGGGCTGCACGATGGCGAACGAGCCGCGGGGCCGCGTCCTCGCCAACGCGGCGGTGACTGGCCACGCGTTCGAGTGATCGCCACCGATCACCATCGGAACCACGCGCGGATTGATCGCGAGGATGAGGTCGAGCGCACGCTCGAGGATCGAGAGGGGTGACACCGGCAGCTTCGCGCGCACGTCGTCTACGACGCCGGGATAGATCACGTCGGCGGTCTGCTGCCGTTGTGACGGTGACAGCATGTCGTCGTGCAGCAGCTGCGGCACCACAAACACGTCGCCGAGGTCGAGCACGCCGAGGTCCCTGAGCTCCTCGGGCCAGTCTGGCCGCAGGGCGAGGAGAGACTGCCGCACGCCCCACGGGCCGAGGTTCGCGCCGCGCCGATAGCCGGCGCCGACATCGGACGGTGCACCGATGATCACGGCACGCGCGGTCGCGATCCGGCCGAGCCGGGCGACGAAGGCCTGGTGCAGCGCGGAAGCCACATCCTCGTCGCGGAGCAACGTGGGTAGCTCGCCAGCGTACAACCTTCGTTGCAGCGCTTCTTGCTCGCGCTTGCCCGTCGACACCAGGAACAAGCCGCCGCCCGCAGGGCGCAGCAGCAGGGTCAGCTCGTCCGTGGGGTTCACGGGTCAGAGCTTAACGCGCTTACAGCGACCAGGTGACGGAGCACGCTTCGGTGTCACCGATCGGCGTTCCGGATGCGTCGGTGTCCACCGCCACGAACTTGTTGGTGGTGGTGCACTGGAACCACGTCTTGCCCGCGCCCGATTGCAGGCACCCGTTCAATGGGACCGGGCGGTAGAACAGCGTCGAGAAACAGGTTGCATCGAGCGCATCCGTAGTCTGCAACAGATCGACGAGCGCGTCGCTGACGCTGTACGAGCCGAAGGTGGCGATCTGGATGTCGGAGCCGTAGAAGTAGCGCAGCAGCGCCTTGTAGTCGTAGCTGGTGGTGCTCGCGAGGCAGTTCGCCATGTTCTGGCTGAAGCAGCCGCGATTCGCGGGATTGGTCATGGATCCGATCGTGGAGCTGCGTACGGCGCGGTCGGTGTGGCCGAAGTTGTAGGTCACGAAGTGCTCGGTGCCGGTCGGATCGCTCCCATTGCGACAGGTGTCGTCGTCGCGGAGCGCGCCGGCAACGAAGAAGCCCGCCGTGACTTTGCCATTCCACAACGCCATCTCCCCGCGGGTGGCGGCGACCGCGGCGACCGCATTCGCGCTCACGTTGCGGCCGTAGTTGTTGGCTGGGCAGCTGTACACCTGGGAGCTGGTGCTGTTCGAGGTGGAGGGATAGCGCCGGCCGGCCGTGTTGAGCGTGAACCAGGTCCGCGCGGCGACTGCTTGCGCCTTCATCGCCTCCATCGGGGCCCGCGGGTTCTCACAATCGACGACGCGCGGCAGGTAGTAGGTCTCGACGTCGTAGCCCTTGCCGTTCAGGTACACGAGCTGGGGCACGGAGAGGCCGGCGCTGTCGATGGACCCCTCTTCGGTGGTGTCGAGTTGCGGCATACAGCCCGCACCCATCAGAAGCGCCGCAGTGAAGATTACAACCCAGCCAGAAACTGTGATCTTCCCCATGCTTTCTTGGGGTGCAATTGAACAGCCAGGAGGTACTTTGAGCGTTCTCTAGACCTTAGTGGCCCAGGGACAAAATTCACCGTGGTAAGTCCGGAGGCCAGGTGACCACTCGATTCGCCGGTAGTGGAGACAAACCATGAGTAAGGTCGGCCCTTGCACGATGGCGCTCGCGCCAACCCGTAGCGTGTACGTCGCGCTGGCCCGCGCGATCGTGTACCAGCAGCTTCACGGCAAGGCGGCAGCCACGATCTTCGGGCGCTTGTGCGCGCTCTTCCCGGACGCCAAGCATGGGCCCGGGCCCGACGACATCGAAGGTGCGACGGATGAAGCGTTGCGCGGCGCGGGCCTGTCGCGCAACAAGCTCCTCGCGCTACGCGACCTCGCGACGAAAACGCTCGCCGGAGAGATCCCGACGCTGGCGCAGCTGCGGAAGCTCGACGACGAAGCGATCGTGGAGAAGCTCACCGCGGTGCGTGGCATCGGGCGGTGGACGGTCGAGATGATGTTGATGTTCCGTCTCGGCCGACCCGACGTGCTGCCTCTCGGCGACTTCGGCGTGCGCAAGGGCTACATGATGGCGTTCAAGAAGACGCAAATGCCCACACCAGAGCAACTCGCGACGTACGGCAAGCGCTGGGCGCCCTATCGCAGCGTCGCCAGCTGGTACCTGTGGCGGGCGACGGAGCTGTAGGCATGCGCTCTCATCATTCATCGCGTCTTTCTGCGGAGAGGAACAGGCGACCGGCAACCGGCAGCCGGGGACGGGCAATGCGGATGCGCGATATCCGAACGTCTCTGCAGTTTCCTGTTGCCGGGCAGCAAGCGCGTACGACGAGAAACGGTCGCGCGAACCGAAGCGCCAGTTTCCTGCGATGCCCAGGTGCACGCGGATGAGCAGCGCGGCTCCGGCTTGCTCCGGCGCGAAGCGAAGCAGCAGATGCTTTCCGATCGCCTCGGCAGACTCGAGCGTGGCGCGCCGGAACCGCGGCTCGACGACGCCGCCGCGTGCGACCGCTGCGAGCATTTTGCCCACGTAGCGCGCCTGGAACGTGCGCGCGTGCTTGAAGGTGGTATCGCCCTCGGGCATTTCGTTGGCTCGATTGATACTGTAGCCTGTCGGCCATGAGCACCGATCATGTCGTGACCGAGCAGCGCGGCGCCGTTCTTCGTGTGGCCATGAACCGGCCCGAGAAGAAGAACGCGCTCACGTTGCAGATGTACGCCGACCTAACTGCGGCGCTGGAGAGCGCTGCGGCCAACGATGACGTCCGGGTGGTGCTCATCACCGGGGCGCCGGGCGTGTTCACCGCGGGTAACGACCTCGGCGACTTCGCCAAGCAGCCTCCCGTCGACGAGCAGAGCCCGGTGCTGCGCTTCCTGCGCACGCTCATCAAGCTCAAGAAGCCCATCATTGCGGCGGTCGACGGAGCGGCGGTCGGGATTGGCGTGACGATGCTCCTGCACTGTGACCTCGTCATCGCGACGGATCGCGTGAAGCTCATGATGCCGTTCACCAAGCTGGGCCTGGTTCCCGAGGCGGCAGCGAGCTTGCTGGTGCCGGCCATGGTCGGCCGCCAGCGTGCTTCGGCGTGGTTGCTCTTGTCGCGTCCGTTCGGCGCTGCCGAAGCGCACCAGGCCGGCCTCGTGAACGAGGTGGTCGCGCCGGAAGCGCTCGAGGCCACGGCGCAGAAGATGGCCGACGAGCTGGCCGCGTTGCCGCGCGAGTCGGTGGTGCTCACCAAGGCGTTGCTCAAACGCGGGATGGAAGCAGCCGTCGACGAGACGCTGCGCCACGAAGCCGTGCTGTTCGTCGATCGGCTCCGCTCGCCCGAGACGGCCGCCGCGCTCATGGCGTTCATGACCCGCGGCAAGAGCTAGCTTCGAGCTCAGCTCACGTCGAGGATCAGACCGCCTGGCTCGACGCGCAGACCCGCGCGCTCGAGCTCGCCGGCGAAGGTGGATCGCAGCGCAGGGCGTCCATTGACCTCGGCGACGCGGACGAAGCGAGGGCGCGTCGTGCCCGTCGGCCTGCGCAGCGCAACTTGCAGCGCCGCGATCGCACGAGGCAACGGGTCGGCGGCATCGGCGGAGCGCTTGAAGATGAGCAGCTTCTTGCCACCGCGCTCGAGGAATAGCACCGGTCGCGCGCCACAGAGCACCACGATGGCGCCGGCACTGCGGCGCGGCTTGCCGGGAGACTCGCCGGCGACGGCTTCGACCTCCGGCCACGCCAGGAACTCACCGAACGGGTTCGCAGGATCGATCGCCGACAGCACGATCGCCTGCTCGTCCTCGTCGATGCGTGCGGCACGCAAGCGATCGAGCGCTCCTGGTAGCGCGTATTGCGCCCCAGCCAAGCCTTCCACGAAGTAGCCACGGCGCACACGGCCCGCTTCCTCCATGGCGCGCAGCACGCCAGCGACGGCACCGAAGCCTCCCCGGATCTCTTCGGCTGCGGCGGCCTCGCGCATCACCACGCCGTAGCGCTCGAGCAACATGAGGGCACGCGCGTGCGCCGCCGACGTGGGATCCGCAGCGACGGGGTAGAGCGCGCTCGCGAGCGACCATCGACCTTGCAGCGTCGGCGTTGGGCGGGGCAGTCCCGGTCGTCGCGCCACTACCTTGGCGTGCTCGCGTGGCTGCGACAGCGCACGCAACGGTGCGAACGTGTCGTTCGTGATCTGCCCGGACCACACCAGGTCCCACACCGCAGCCTCTAGCTCCGACGTGAGCGTGGTGGGTGCCGCTTGTTGGAGCTGCGCGAAGAACGCGGCCCCCCGTTGGGCCAGCTGCTCGAGGACGAGCGCATGAAGCGCCTCGCCTTCCCACGGTGCAGGGATGTCCACGAGCTTGGCGATGTGGTCCCGGAAGTAGATGGCCACCTTGCCATCGTCGCTGCCGATGGCGCCGCGACCGAGCCACACGATCTCGCCCGCCGCGCCGAGCTCGTCGAGCAAGCGCGGCTGATAGTCGGGGACCCGCGATGGGAGCAGCTTGTCTTCGAGCTCCGAAAATGGCACCGCGAGGCCCTCGAGCGCGAACAACGCCTCACGCAGGCGCTCGATGCCGCGTGTGCGGCGCGTGGTCTCCGTGATCCCGTGCCACGAGGGGAGGAAGCGCGCGAGCACCGTCGGATCGACCGGCGCGATCTCGCTGCGCAGCTTGGCCAGCGTTTGCCGACGCAAGCGTCGCAGGACCTCGGGGTCGCACAGCTCGACTGCCGCCGCCCCTGGGGTGCCGTCGGGACGGAAGGCGCCTTCGAGCCAGCGTCCGGTCAGCACCGCCAGCCGCACCGATGGGCTGAGCTGGGACGGCGTGAGCGCGAAGCGCGCAACGAGCTCCGCCATGGTGAAGGGCCCGTGGGTGCGCGCGTAGCGATCGAGCAGGCCGTCGAGCGCGTTCACCGACGGCTCCAGATAGACCTTCGGCACGCCGGGAGGCAGCGGCGCGCCCAGGGCATCGCGATAGCGCGCGACGTCTTCGATCGCCACCCACCGTGCCTCGACGGGCGTGCCGAGCCGCAGCTGGATCGCGCGGTTGGTGCGCTGTAACGTCTCCAGCATGGGCGCCACCTCGCCATCGCAGCGCGCCGCGATCTCCCGCTGAGGCAGATCACCGAGGCGGCGCAAGAGGTCGTGCACGCCGTCGGCGCTGCGCACGTGGCGATCGGTCGCTGTCGACTGCAGCTCGGCCTCGACTTCAGCGATCGCCGTGGCATCGAGCAGCGAGCGCGCTTCCACTTCGCCGAGCAGCTCGCGCAACAGATCGCGATCCAGCGTGAGCGCCTGCGCCTTGCGCTCCGCGAGCGGCGAGTCGCCTTCGTACAGATATGCGGCGACGTACGCAAAGGCCAACGACTTGGCGAACGGCGACGGGCGCGGGGTCTCCACCTCCACCAAACGCACGTGTCGCGATCGCAGCGCGCCGAGCAGCTCGACCAGCGCCGGCACGTCGAAGATGTCGTTGTAACACTCGCGAAACGTCTCGAGCACGATGGGGAAGCCCGGGAACTTGCTCGCCACCTCGAGGAGGTTTTGCGCCTTCAGGCGCTGCGTCCACAACGGCGTGCGCTTTCCGGGCCGCCGCCGCGGCAACAACAGGGCTCGCGCCGCGTTCTCGCGGAAGTGCGTAGCGAACAGCGACGAGGATCGCAGCTCGGTGAGCACCAGCTCCTCGAGCTCCTCCGGATCCGGCAGTAGGTCCGACAACGCCGGGGGCGCATCGGAGTCGGCGACGCGCAAGACGATGCCGTCGTCGGAGTGCAGCGCTTGCGCATCGGCACCGGTGCGTTCACGCAGCTTGGCCTCGAGCGCGAGCGCGAGCGGTGCATGCACGCGGGCACCGAAGGGCGAGAGCAAGCAGACGCGCCAGTCCCCCAGCTCGTCGCGGAAGCGTTCGACGATCAGCACGCGATCAGTGGGCAGCTGCGTGGTGGCGGCGCGCTGCTCCTCGAGATAGCGGCAAAGGTTCTCGGCGGCCCGAGCGTCGAGGTGGAAGTCCTTTTGCAGCCGCGCACGCGCCGACTTCTTACCGAGCTCGGGCTCGATCTCGCGCAAGAAGGCGCCCATGGCCCGGCCGAGCTCGATCGGTCGACCAGGCCCTTCGCCGCGCCAGAACGGCATGCGACCCGGCTCCCCGGGCGCCGGCCGCACGATGACGCGGTCGCGCGTGATCTCGAGAATGCGCCAGCTCGACGCGCCGAGCAGGAACGTCTGCCCCACACGCGACTCGTGCACCATCTCCTCGTCGAGCTCACCGACGCGAGGGCCGCCCCCCTCGAGGTGCACACCGTACATCCCGCGATCCGGGATGGTTCCGGCGTTGACGATCGCGATGAGCTTCGCGTCCTTGCGCGCTACGACCTCGTCGCTCGCGCGATCCCAGATCACGCGGGGTCGCAGGTCGCCGAGATTATCGGCAGGATAGCGGCCGGCCAACATGTCGAGCACGGCAACGAGCAGCTCGCGCGACAGCGTCTGGTACGGATACGCACCGCGCGCGATCACCTCGATCTCGTCGACGGTGCGTGACCGATCCGCGGTCATCGCCACGATCTGCTGCGACAGGACGTCGAGCGGATTGCGCGGCACCTTGATGGGCTCCACGTCACCCTCGAGCATGCGGCCCGCGATGACCGTGGCCTCCAGCAAGTCCTGGCGGAACTTGGGCAGCACCCGCGCATTCGAGCGTGCACCGATGGAGTGACCCGCGCGACCGACGCGCTGCAAACCACGCGAGACCGATCCCGGTGATTCGATCTGGATCACCAGGTCCACCGCGCCCATGTCGATGCCGAGCTCGAGCGAGCTCGTGGCCACGATGCCGCGGAGCTGGCCTTGCTTCAGCAGCTCCTCGATCTCCACCCGCTGCTCGCGGGCGATGGAGCCATGGTGCGCGCGGACCAGCACCTCGTCGTGACCACGTTCGGCCCACAGCTCGTTGAGCCGCTGCGCGAGCCGCTCGCACAACCGTCGACTGTTGGTGAACACGATCGTCGAGCGATGCTCGGCAACGAGCTCGAGCACGCGATCGTGGAGTGCCGGCCAGATGCCGCGCCGGTCTTCTGCCGACGTGGCGTCGACGGCCAGTAGCTCCACGCCGAGCCGAGGCCGACCTGGCACGGTCTCCGCCATCGGCGCTGGCTGCTCCAGATCGTCGACGGGAACCTCGACGCGCAGATCGAGCCTGGGCTTCTCGCCGGCATCGATGATGGTCACCGGTCGCGCGCCGCCGAGGAAGCGGGCGACCTCTTCCAGCGGCCGCTGGGTGGCAGACAACCCGACGCGCTGTGGATCGTTGTGGCCATTACTGGTGACGAGCGCGGTCAGCCGTTCGAGCGAGAGGGCGAGGTGCGCGCCTCGCTTGGTGGGCGCGAGCGCGTGGATCTCGTCGATGATGACCGTCTCCACGCCGGTGAGGATGCGACGCGCCTCGGAGCCGAGAAGAAGGTAGAGCGACTCCGGCGTGGTGACGAGGATCTCGCTCGGATCTCGGCCCAGCAAACGGCGCTCCCGTGCGGGCGTATCACCCGTGCGAATCGCCGTGCGCACCGGGAACAACTTCTCCGCGCCACCTGCCAGCGCGATGCCCGCGAGCGGCGCGCGCAGGTTGCGCTCGATGTCGTAGGCGAGCGCCTTGAGTGGGGAAACGTACAGCACGCGAACGCCGCCGTCGGGAGCAGGCGGCGTGCGGGTGACCGTATCGAGACAGGCGAGGAAGGCCGCGAGCGTCTTGCCGCTGCCTGTGGGCGCGCAGAGCAGCGCGTGCTCACCTGCGAGGAGGTGCGGCCAGCCCATACGCTGGACGCGGGTCGCGTCCTCGAAGCTCGCTTCGAACCAAGCGCGCGTCGCCGAACCAAAACCCGCAAGAGGGCTGACCGAGGTCGGGGACACCGCGCGGAAGTCTACGCTGCGATGGGAATGGCAGCCAGGGTCGCGCCGTCGAGCTGGTTTTTCACGAAGGCTCGAAGGCCGTCCACGATACGTTGCTCGAGCTGACGCGTGCGCTCGCGGCTGATGCCGAAGCGATCTGCCAGCTTTTGCAACGTCTGCGGCTCGTCGGCGTGGAGGCGGTGATCGAAGATCACGCGGTCACGACCGTTGAGCGTGGACGCGTACGCCATCACGGTACGACGCAGATGCTCGCGGTGATCGCTCGCTTCGACCAATAGGTCGGGACGCTCGTTGGTCGGGCTCTCGAGACGATCCATGTAGGAACGACCATCGTCCTCGGCGCGATCCAGCGGCGCGTCGAGTGAAAAGTCCGGCTGCGCCAGACGACGCTCCATCGCCACCACGTCGCGCTCCGGCACATTCAGCCGTTGCGCCAGCACCTCGGGGTCGGGCGTGATGCCCGCCTGCTCGAGCTTGTCGCGCTCCTTGCGCAAGTTGAAGAACAGCTTCCGCTGCGCCTCCGTTTTGCCGAAGCGAACGAGCCGCGCGTTGTCGAGGATGTATTTGAGGATGAAGGCGCGAATCCACCACGAGGCGTACGTGGAGAGACGAATGCCGCGCGCAGGCTCGTACGTCTTCAGCGAGCGCACCAGACCGAGGTTTCCCTCTTGCACCAGATCGAGCAGGTTCTGCGTCACGCCCTGGTACTCACGAGCGAGCTTCACTACGAGGCGCAGGTTGGAGCCAATCAGGCTGCGCGCCGCGTTGGGATCCTGCGTCTTCTCGTAGTGAAGGGCGAGCTCGTGCTCCTTCTCGCGATCGAGGATCGGATACGTACGCAGCTCTTCCATGTAGCGACCGAGCACGTCGTGCCGTTCACCGCCGAAGCGCGTGACGCGTTCGGGCTTCTCGACCACACGCAACGACGGCGTGGGTGTGATCTCGATGGAGTCGAGCGCCGGGGAGAACGAGTCGTTCGAAGCCGGCACCTGCACCGTCGTCGGTGAGGTCGCGGCGCCCGGGAGGGTGGTGCTGCGGCGGAGTCGGCGCATGGGCTTGTCCCCAGAAGTGGTCGTGCTCAGTTTGATGACCATCAACGTGTTTTGGGATGTGTTTTGGCTGCGTCGCGGGGCCGGACGCTTGGTGGAGCGGGCGGTGGATCCCATCGAAGCCGCGTGAGATCGTTTCATACCACTATCCTTTCAGTGAGTTAGATACGTCCATTGTAACTTCTCAAAAAGTGCCGGCGGCTCTCAATCGAGTCGCTGAATTCGTGCAGTATTGGGCGATTTGACGATGTGGCTGCCTTGGCTGCCGTCACT
>JAYUBF010000340.1:0-27591 GCA_043741435.1 Myxococcales bacterium | reverse complement strand
GTCGTCGGTGCAGGCGTCGTCGGTGCAGGCGTCGTCGGTGCAGGCGTCGTCGGTGCAGGCGTCGTCGGTGCAGGCGTCGTCGGTGCAGGCGTCGTCGGCGAGGTGATCGGCTGCGGCGACGTTGGGGTCGTCGGTGAAACAGGCGTGCTGCCGGCGCCGCCGCGACCACCACCGCCTGGGTTGATGACCGGCGTAGGCGTGGTCGGGGTTGGCGTAGGCGTGGTCGGCACCACGATGGGTGCCGGCGTCGGCGTCGGTGTCGGCGTCACGGTGCTGCCACCGGCCCCGGCCCCGGGTCGACCACCGCCACCACTGCCCGGCGTCGGCGTGGTGGTACCCCCTGTCGATGGAAGCGGATCGCCACCTCCACCAGATGTTCGCGTCGTATCGAGCAAGGTCGCCGGCGCGATGGTGTTCGGAGCGCCGGGGCTTCCGGACCCGCCGACGCCCAGGCCGGTGGTGCTGGTCGAGGCATGCCCACCATCGCTGCTGACGGTGTTGTTCTTGACGGTCCCGTAGAGCGCCGTGCCGTCGGAGGTCGAGAGACCAGCGCCCGTGGAAGATCCCACCACCAGCTTGCCGTTGTTCATCTGCGCGCCGACGGTGAGACCGCCGCCGATGCCGCCGAGACGACTGTCTTCGACACCACCTGCGATGCTGAGCACGTTCACCTGCTGACCGGTCGCGAGCTTGTCGACGGCACCACCGACGTTCGCGCCGAGCGCGGAGTTGGCGAACAAGTTCTGATCGCCGGCACCGGCGAAGCCACCTTGCAGAAGTCCGCTGCGGACAGACCCGCCACCGAGCGCCGCGTTGAGACCGCCCTTCAGAGCGCTGTTCAAAATCCCGGGTGCTGCGCCACCGAGCAGGTTGGCCGTGGTCCCGCCGAGCCCGCTCTTCACCGACGCCGCCGCTGCTTTGGCTTTGTCGAGGCTGTCACCTGCGATCACCGCGAACGGGTCGTGCAGTTTCGAGCCGGCGAGTGCCGCCGCGCCCCCGTCCTTCACCTGCTGCGCGGTGACGTCCGGTGTTTCCTTCGGCGACTCGTCCGTCCAAAGCTCGTCGGAGCTGAGCGCAGTCTGCGACATGCGAATGCTTGCCTCGGCGCGCACTGGGGTGCCGTCGGGAAGGAACATCGTGTACTTCTGCGACAGCGACTCGATGACGCCGCGAAAGCGGAGCTTGCCCCAGATGAAGATCAACGTGGGCGGTGGATTCGGTTTTATACACGTAACGTCAGTGCCCGCAGGGTTTGCTGCTGCCGTGCCGCCAGATTTCGGATCAGCCGGCGTGGGCGCGTCGGCCGCCTTCGGCTCTTCCTTGCGCTTCATCAGCGACTCTAGCTTCACCATGTACTTGGTGCGGACCGAGACGCCTTCTTCGAAGGTGTCGAAGTACAAGGTCATGCCGAGCGTGAGGTTGGACCCCGCTTTGGCAGAGAGCGATGAGGCGTTCTTGTTGGTCTCGTCCTGCGAGTATTGCTGCGAGCGCTCGAGGGAGAGCTCCTTGGGGTTGAAGTTGACCGTGAGGATCAACTTCTCTTCTTCTTTGTCGCCGTTCTTCTCCAGCGACTTGAATACGGCCTTGGCGAATTCCATTTACCTCTCCCAGGGCTCGCCCTTGTTGTCGAGATACTGCCGAATCTCCACCATCAGGCGCCCGAACGCGCGGTCGGCGATGAGCTCGACCTCGGCATCTTCATCCGGTTTTGCTGCGCCGCCCGTGTTACCGATTCCATTGCCGCTCCCCGTCGTCGCCGCCGCTGCCGGGGGCGCCGAGGCCTGGTGATCGGCGGCCGCGACTTGATCGCCCGCCGACATGATCGAAATGAGCGTGAGGTCCGCGAGCGACAAGCGGTCACCGCCGGATTGGCCCGCTGAGGACGACAGAGCCGAGACCATGCTCTGCGTGGCCGAATTGGATGGCGTCGCGGCGACGGCAGGTGCAACAGGCTGCTGGGTGAAGCTCGCTGCCATGCTGCGCTCGGGCGGGCGCGCGGCTTCGACGTACGGCGTCACGAGCTCGAGCGCAGCGGCGTGCGTGGCAGAGTGATGTGCGCGCGGCCCCTCGGCTGAGAGCACCGTGGTCATTGCGGGCTTCGGGCCGGGCAAGTGGCCCCAGAGAGGACCATGGTCGGGCGACTCCACGCGCTGGTGAGCAGCGTCGTTGTTGCTCGCTCGCGCGGCTGCCGCAGTCGCTGCCGCAACGGCGTGCAACATCGGCATGCTCGGCCCCGCCGCCAGGCGATTGCCGCGCGGCCGACGGCCATCGGGGAGCGAAACGGTCATCGGGGAACGCCCTTGGGCGCGAGCGGGCGAAGGCGAAGCCGAGACGTACGACATTCCAGGCGCCGCGGAGGCGACCATCGCGGTGCCGGTCCCCGCCGAGGACGACGACAACGAGGTCGACGACAACGAGGTCGACGACAAAGAAGAAGACGACGACGAGCCCGAAGCGCCATCCTCGAAACGGTCGACACCGAGCGCGCCGCGCTCGACCCACGTCCGTAGGGAGGGTCCGGACGAAAGACCGATGCCGCGCGGCGCGGTCGACGTAGCGGTCGACGCGGCATTGGCAACGATAGACCGCGGGCTAGCGAGCGGCGACTCGACCAGCGACGCGTACGTCAGGTCCGGCGCATTCCGCGACGAGACCGAGCGCGCCACTTCCTGCGCAGTGGCCGCCGAAGGAAACAGGGACAGCAACATCCACTCGCTGCTCGAGATGCCCGCGCGTTGGAGCTCCGCTTTCGCCACGACACTCTCGGAGTGCCCTCCGCCACGCGTGGCGCTGACAAGATCCGTCGGAGGCGTGGACAGCACTGGCATTCCGGGTGAGCCGACCGGGATCCCCAACGGCCTGTCGGTCGCGTCTGCCACTGCGAAGTTCGGCAAGAAGTCGCTGGCCAGTGACGCCGCGCGCGCGCCGACCTCACCGGCCCAGCGCTCACTGCGACGCGCCTGCTGGCCGAGGCCAAACGTCTGCTGCACCGGGGTCTGCATGTGACCACCGAGCGCCATCACGCTCGACGAGCTCCTGCTCCACTCCGCGCCGACTGCCGAGAGGTAGGGCATCGAGGGCGCAGGGACCGCGCGCTCGGACTGCGCCCACGACGCGGCAGGAAGCACGCCCGATTGCGCATCGGGGCCGTTCTGCGGACGCCCACTTGCGAGTGCAGTGCGCGCCACGCCCGCTCGTCGCGGCGCGCCGTCCGCCTCTCGCACGTACTCGCCTTGCACGTACTCACCTTGCACGAACTTGAGCGATGGCAGCTGCACCGGAAGTGGTTGCGCTTCCCGCAAGAGTCGCGGACCGAGCTGCGCGTCGGCAAACGCCATGAGCGACGCGATGGACATCGGCGCTGGCGCCGTCGCCGCGAACGTGGGAAGCGCGCTGGCCAAGTTCGCGGCACCCATTACTGCAGAGGCCGCGAGGGTGGAGGTCAGCGAAGGCGCATCGGCCGCGACGTACGACATGGACGCAGCATGGCGCGCGGCCGGGCCACGCCCAGTCGCTGCCGACGCAGGCGCGGCGGCCGGCGCAAGCGCAGGCCAGGCGAAGCCGGCAGCATCGAAAACGCGCGAGCCGCCGCGCGCAACCACGTCCGTTTGCACCTGGCCGACGCTCGCGGCGTGCACCCACGACGCCGGTGCAAACGCATCTGCAGAGCGTTGCACTGACGGCACGTACGTGACCGGTGGCAGGCCGAGCTGACGTGCAACGCGTCGCTCGGCGACGGTTGCCAACAGCTCGGCGCTCTGCGCGAGGCGACCCGGCATCCAGCTCACCGCGGGTGCTTCGGTCGCGGAGACCCGATCGAGCGACGAGAGCAGCGCGTCGCGCTCGCCAATCCACGTGGCCGGCGAAGCCACTGCCGCGGGCGACGAAGTGATCTCGACCGAGGGGGCGGTCGTCGAAGCACCGCCGGCGCTCACGAGCGCGGCGACCGCTGCGCTACCAGGCAACGACGGTGCGCGCACCGGCGGACGAGGAGCCGGAGTCCCGGCGGTTGCCTGCGCTGGTGCCGCGATCGCGACCATTTCACGCGAATAGTGAGTGGGTGAGCGAGTTGCTCCGACCTCACCGGTCTGCGCCAACGCACGCGGGCCAGCGAGTTGCTCCACGAAACGCTGCACCGCGGGTGCGGCAGTGGCCAATGAGAGCTCGGAGTGCAGGCCCAACGACAGCGGCGATAGCGGACCGTCGAACGAGCGGGCAACGCGGGCGAACGGGCTCGCCGCCTGCGAGGCCACACGCAAGCCCGCCGGCAAAGCCGTCGAAGGCAGCGAGACAGTCATTGAGGCTGGTGACGACAGCGCGGCCGCCATCCAATCTGGCGAGGACATCGAGTCTGCGGTCGCAGACGTCGGGCCCGCGGTCGCAGACGGTAGCGCGGCGGGCGAAGGGTCGCCCGAAGCGACCCCCGAAGCGACCCCCGAAGCGACCAGCGACGAGCTCGACAGCGGGGCAGCCGTCGTGTTGGGGCGCGCCCGCTGTGTCTCGCGGCTCGGAAAGCCTGCGCCGGCTTGTGCTGACTCTGCCACGCGACCTTGCGCGGGCGACGCGGTCACGTACGCGATCGAAGGTGAGCTCACGTCTCGCGTGGTGGTCGCCGCAGCGAAGCACGAGCCGAGCAGTGGCGAGAGCGCTGGCGCGGCACGACGCACCATCCTGTCGGCGTGATGCAGGTGCTCCACAAGGCGATTGACGAGCGTGCTCGGCATACCGCGAACCGAAGCGCCAACCGACGCAGTGGTCGGGCGCGGTGACGTCGCGACGAAGGGTGTAGCAGCGAGGTCGCCGTCCGCCTGGCGCGCTGGGCTGGGATCCGTCGGTGCTGCATCCACGTAACGCGCGATGAAGTCTTTGGCGCGCGGCTCTTCGTCGAGCGTGCCCGCCGATGTGCCTGGCGGCGCGGAC
Organism: Myxococcales bacterium; assembly: GCA_043741435.1. Classification (GTDB taxonomy): domain Bacteria; phylum Myxococcota_A; class Polyangia; order Palsa-1104; family Palsa-1104; genus JBDTCO01. The sequence continues at coordinate 22,671 of JAYUBF010000340.1, read as the reverse complement.
AACACGATGCCGCGCGTCGGCCATATGGGTGCACGACGTGCGGCAGTCGTCGCAGCCGTTTCCGGGCGCTCGTACCCAGAGGCATTGAAGCCCGGCCGCTGCTGATCCACCATCGACGCCTTGGCGATGGGGGTCGTTCCGCCACCACTCACCCAGAAGTCGAACACGCGATCCGTGAGCCGTCCCATTCCCGTCGACAGTGAGCGCAACGTTGGCGCCGAGCGTTCGTCGATGCCGCGCGTCATTCGATCTGCGGCCACGAGGGCACGCGGCTCGAGCAGTCGCAGCGTCGAAGGGGTGGGGGTCGGTTCACTCATGGTGGGTCGTGGTTATTTTTTCCCGAAGAAATCGCTGGCCGCGGTGAAGCCACTCTTGACCGTGCTACCGGAAGCGGCGGCGCCGATTGCTCCGCTGCTCGACCCGACCAGATACAACCCCGAGTGCACGATCTCGATCGCCTCGATGGATATTTCGTTGCGGCTCGCGTCGAGATCTGGACCTTCCCACTTCGCGACCCACGCCTTCTTGAAGACCCACTTCGCCGAGGTGCCGTTCGGGCCGATCTGCCGAATGAAGCCGTCGAAGCGTTTCTTCACGATGCTGCAGTCGGACGCGTTGATGTATCCGCCCTCGGGAACGGTGCTCGCAGTGAAGTTGAGATAGATCTGATAGAGCAAAGAGTTCGCGTCGCAAAATCCTTGACGCAGCACGAGCGGCGGGAACGTGGTTTGGCCAACGAGCTTGTGCGTGAACGCGTTCATGCCGCCTTCCTCGATCTCCACCGTCTTCGTCTCGGACCTGAGGCCGGAGACGCTCTTGAACGGATAGACGTTGCCCCCGATATCCACTTCGAAGTGGAACGCGGGAAAGGCTTCTTTTCGAGTGCCTGGGTTTGCCATCTACATGCTCCTCGTGGTGCCCTACGTTGAGGGTCGCGCGCCGCCTACGCGGTTGCGCGGTCCTCGGTGCCGCTCTTTTGCACTAGGTGCAGGATCAAATATTCCGCGGGTAGCGCCGGTGCCACGCCGATCTCCATCACCAGCTGACCTGTATCGACCCGCTCCGGCGTGTTGGTGGTCTCGTCGCACACGACGTAGAACGAATCGCCCGCCGATGCGCCCGCGAACGCGCCGCGCGTCCAGAGCTCCTCGAGGAAGCTCGAGACCTGACGGCTCAGCGTCTCCCACGTGCGCGGCGAGTTGGACTCGAACACCGACCATTGGGTGCCGGTCTCGATGGCCCTGCGCAGCATGATGAACAGGCGACGCACGTTCACGTAGCGCCAGTTCGGGTCGTCGGACAGCGTGCGGGCGCTCCACAACCGGACGCCTCGACCGGGTGACAAGCGCAACGCGTTCACTGCTTCGGCGTTCAGCTGGCCGAGATCGTCTTCCCGCAGCTCGATTGCCACGGCGACGGCACCCTTCACGAGCTCGTTACCGGGCGCCTTGTGCACCCCGGCCTCTTGCTCGACACGGGCGTAGACACCGGCGATGTGGCCCGACGGCGGGATCAGCGTGGGCGTGCCGTCGTGATCGACGATGATCCACGGGTAATAAAGCGCGCCGTACGAAGTGGACGCGCGTGCGCGCCACTTGCGGACCTCACCGAGGTCGCGCGTGGGCGGACCATCGAGGATGGCGAAGCGATCTTGCTGGCGCTCGCACAGGTTCAGCATCTCGTCCTGGATGCGCTGCACCCCGAGCGCTGCTTGAGAGCCGCCCTGGCGGAACGCGAGCATCGCGTCGGGTACCGCGATCAACGCCACTTGCTCGACGGCGCCCAGCGCTTGCAGGCCCGTGCGTGCCTCGGGGCCTTGGTCGACGCCGATGAAGTCGTCGACGGTGATGGCATCGATGCCGTCGCGCCCGCCGTCGAGCCGGGCCGCGGGTCCGTCGGCGGGCAGGCAGTGCGGCAACGGCGAGCGAGATTGCAGATCGGCGATGGTGATGAGCTGCGACGTCTGGTTGACGACACGCGGCGCGTAATTGCGGGACAGCGGCGACAATTGCAACGAGCGGAACGACTCGCGGCGATCGCGGAGCGAGCAGAACAGATCGAATTCGACGACCTCGACGAAAGTTGGACCGGCCGCCTTGTATGCATGGTTTACCGGCGTCTCGGGGCTCCAACGGATGATGCGGTCCTCGACCTCGTGAAGGACCACGAAGTCCTCCGTGTGCGTGGTTTGGCCCGGCTGCAGCTGGGTCCCCGCGGGTGGAACGACCTGGCTCCGGATGCGCACCAATGCACCACGCTCGAAGCCGCGCACCGAGTTGAGCCGCGCCTCGCCCGAGCCGACGTCGAGGTCGAGCGTGAGTAGGCTCGACGCAGCAACATGTCGCTCGACGCGAGCCCAGATGCTGTTGCCCCACCGACCTTCGTTGAGGGCTTCGATGCGGAGCGTGGCCTTGCCCCAGCCATCGGCCACGAGCCACGTTGCGCTCTGCGCATGATCGGGACCGACGACGGTGGCACCGCGCGCGCGATGCGCAACGCGAACGATGTAGCAAGCGTCGCCGCCGTTCGCGAAGAAGCCTTCGACCGCGTGCTCGAGGTAGCCGAGCGGCAGCACGCCGTACAGGTGGCGGTATTCAGCCATGGAGCGCACGACGACCGGGGCGTCGAGCGGACCCTTTTGTGCGAGACCCACGAAGCCGGCGATGCGCGTGTTGGCCACGTCGAGCGACCGCGTACGCGGCTCCTCGAACGCCGGGTAAACCCCGGGTGGCCTCAACTCGCGAAACGCCCGCATCGTGTTTCTCCTGCCGCCGGTCAACTACATGGGGCGGCGCTGCCAATCGTGATCAGCCTCGTTTTCGCGCCTCGTTGATCTCTCGGTTGATGCGCGCAATCTCTCGAAGCCAAACGTGCCGCTCGTCATGTTCCATCGCCAAGACGTCGTCGAGCGACCAATGAAAATGATACGCGATATAGGCTACCTCCTGGTAAATCTGCTCCAGGGGGTAGCTAGCTATCCCCCCTGACCGCTAGCGCGGCCATCACCTCCGAGCAAATCGATGTCGAACTCGTTGGCGCAAGAGGGGCACTTGGCGTGGACTTTGGGAGCGCCCTCTTCGTTGATTCTGCGATAAAACTCCTGCAGATACGCCAGGTCGGTGGAGAACAGGTTCTCGACGACGTCCGTGTCGATGAACTTCACTTCACCGAGCTTCGTGATCACGCGACTCAGCAAAACGATGACGAGATACGCGCGGTTACCCTGAACACGGTAGTCCTGTAGCGGCGCGATCTCGTCCTTGGCGGTGGCGAGCCGCATGACGCCATGCTTGTGCAGAGTTCCGGCTTGGTCGACGAAGCCGCGAGGCAACGTAAACGGATATTCGGTCTGAAAGGCCATGTTGTCCTAGGGGCGGGAGACACGAACCGCGCCGCCTGCAATCTCTGCAGCGTCGCCGATCCGCGCACCGCGTCTGGTTACGCCCACACCGCGTTGGCGGAGTAGTCGAACTTCATGTTCTCGCAGTACATCTCGACCTTGACGCGGCGGATGTTCTCCGAGCCAGACTCGTTCGCGTCCGGCGAGATCTTGAAGATGCCGAGGTGCTCGAACGTGACGGTGAACAAGACCTGCGTGAGGTCGGACGTGAGGTACTCGAGGGTACCCGTGAGCTCCTGACCATCGCCGTTCTCGCCCTTGATGACGAACGCCTCGTGCCACTTGAAGAATTCTCTGGCGTGCGACTCCGGTAGCGTGATGACGAGGTTCGGGATATCGAGCGTGGCGGGCTCGATTTGAGCGTCACGCTGCTCGCCGCAGGGGTTATCGACGTTCTTCTGCTTGATGGTGAGCGCTTCGATCTTGTTCACCCGCGTGCAGTCCATCCCGCCGATGCGCAGGCGGAAATTCGACGTGAGCCACTGCTTCTGCTTGGCCTGATCGTTGCTGAAAGCGCCGCCGGTGATCTTGGCGCCGCCACCCGCGACGTAGCGCGTGATCTCGGGCTTCAGCTTGAGCGAGATCTTGCAGGGCTCCTTATTGTTACCAGCGTCGAGCGCCGGGAAGCCGATCTCCGAAATGAGAGCGTTCTGGAAGTTGAGGCGCGAGAGCTCGTTCGCATTGAAGTCGGCCGTGATGATCGAGCCGTTCTTGCGCTGGTAGTCGTGATCGAAGCTCTTCTTGATCCAGTCGTAGATGCCGCGCGACATGCCCGAGCCGCATGACACGGTGATCTCTTCGTAGGACACGCCACCAACGTGCTTCTTGGCGATGTGATCGTTGCCGACCTTTTCCAAGATGACCTCGGCCTTGGCGTAACCGCCTTCGGCTTTGAACACCCAGCCGGCCGGAGTGCCGCCGTCGAGCTCCACGGCGAACTTGCCGCCAATGAACGCTCTAGAGTCTTGGGTAATCGCCATGTGTTGCATCCTCGCTTTGGGGTCTAGGGGCCAAACTCAATTTCGTGCCGCGGAACTCTCGTGCTGCCGAACGTTTTCGAACGAGAACCCCGCCGGACGGTCGTGCGAGCCCGGCGGGGCTTCGCTCGGAATTTCTGCTTGCCTATTCTTCCACGCCGCCACCGGCCGGCATCTGACCGATGCGGAAGATGACGAACTCGGCCGGCTTCACCGGTGCGAGACCGATCTCGACGATGAGCTGACCCACGTCGATCACCTCGGGCGGATTGGTCTCCGAGTCGCACTTCACGAAGAACGCCTTCTCGGGCGTCTCACCCATGAGGGCGCCGTTGCGCCACACGAGCGTGAGGAACGACGCGATGGTCCTCGTGACGCGTTTCCAAAGTCGGTGGTCGTTGGGCTCGAAGACGACCCACTGCGTGGCGCGCTCGATCGACGTCTCCACCATGATGAAGAGACGGCGAACGTTGATGTAGCGCCACGACGGATCCGACGAGAGCGTACGGGCGCCCCAGATGCGGATGCCGCCGCCGAGCATCAGGCGAATGCAGTTGACGCCCTTCGGGTTGAGGATGTCCTGCTCACCCTTCGAGACGTTGTACTTGAGGCCGAGCGCGCCGCGAACGATCTCGTTGGCGGGCGCCTTGTGGACGCCGCGCTCGTTGTCGGTGCGCGCGTAGACGCCGGCGATGTGGCCCGAAGGGGGAACGAAGACATTGCCGCGCTCCGGGTCGTAGACCTGGATCCACGGGAAGTAGTAACCGCCGTACTTCGAGTCGCGCGGACGGGCCAGCTTGTCGACGCCGCCGGACATGGTCTCCGGCGAGTCGAGGATGGCGAAGCGATCCTTGCGGGTCTCGCAGTGCGTCAGCAGCGCGTCCTGCACGGCGGCCGAGGTCTGGCCGGGCGCAGCAACGATGGAGATTTCGTCGATTTCCTCGAAGCACTTGAGGCCGGTGCGAGCGCCCGGGCCGCCGTCGCGTCCGATGTATGCCGTGTCGCTGCTGGCGCCGCGCTTGTCTCTTCCCTCTTGTCGCTCTTGCTTCTTCTCGCCTTCCTTCACCACGGCGGTGGTGTCGGCGGCTTTCTGACCCTCGGTCAGGTCCATCGACTGCGGCGACCCGACGTTCACGATGAAGCAGCGCGAGCCGCCGTTGTTGAAGAAGCCGTAGACGGCATGCGCGAGGTGCGTGGACTGCGTGAAGTCACCGAACGTCTTCGTGAACTGCGACCAGTTCGTGATGAGCACGGCCTGGTTGACGGGGCCCATGCTGGCCTCGCCAAGGAAACCAACGGTGTTGGTTCCCACCGCTTCGATCGGCTTGGTGCCGCGATCGACTTCTTCGACATAGACGCCTGGTGAAAGGTAGCTCGTCGCCATATTCAGTCCCCTCCTTCTAACTCACCAGAGCGCCACACTGGTGCCGGATGCAGTGATCTCCACAGAGACCTTTCACCCGGTGGTGGTTATCGGCGCCTTGTTTCCCAAAGTTTCCTGAGGTGCCCGTTTATTTCGGATCCCCCATTTTATTGAGATCGAAGAACCGCACTTCTCGCTCGATAACCCTTTGAATTTCGACTTCTCCATCGGGATAAATCGGGACCGAGGTCCAGCACTGGATGGCCGGCTTGAGCGGCTGGCTGAGGCTCGACCAGAAGCGGGAAAGCACGCCTTCGTCCAGCTTTTGCGAAAGCATGATCGGAAGATACGAGTCCTCCGGCCAACTCTCACCTTTGAGCTCGGCACCGCGGATGACCGGGTGCTCGATGAGGCCCTTGATCGCGGCGCCCATGAGGAGGTGCTCTTCTTCTGGGGTCTGCGCCCAGGTCGTGATGAGGTAGTCGAGCCGAATCCACAGCGGCATTCGCTTTGCCACCTCTTTAGGACGGCCATCCACGCCCACCGTCTTCTCGATGATGCGACCGGTGTGGTTCGAATAGATGCCTTCCTCGTCGACAGTGATGTTGTAGAGGTAGACGCCGACGGCGGGCATCTTCCCCTCGATCGCGTCGGACTTCGGCGCAGCCACGACCAGGTGCACACGGCGGTAGCCGTGGTCACGAAACACGGTCTGAAGGAGCTGGCCGACGGATTCCCCGGCTTCCTTGATGACGTGATGGCGGACTTGTGACATGTACGCGAAGAAAGGCCCTTAGCCGCGCAACAATAGTGGTTCTAAGGGGATGGCGTCAAGTCGTATGGGGTGTGTTTTTGAGCAGAATGACGAAGATCGAAATCGCTCAGACCACGCTCAAGAACGACTGCGGCGGTGGGGTCAGCGACTAGCAAATCCAGGGCTGGGCGACCAGGCGATGCATCCACAGTGCTTCGCTCCGCGCGGCGACGTTCGAACAGTGCCTGGATGCCTCATAAGACCTCCTCGAGACCTCCTCGCGCTTCCTGTCGCGGGTCGTGCGCGCATGTTAAGTAAAGAGGATGGCCAAGCCCACCGAGTCTCTCGTTCAGCTCGCCGGGGCTCGCCCGGCAACGCTACCGGCCGCGCTCAAGCCCGCGGTCGATGAGCGCAGCCTCAGCTATCGACATCTGCTGCAAGGACCGTTCTGGCACAAGATCCCTGCCTACGCGGGCATCAGCGAGGCCGAGTTCCTCGACCACAAGTGGCAGTCGAAGTACACGATCACGAACCCCGACAAGTTGCTCGCGGCCCTGAAGGGCATCGCGTCCGACGACTTCCTCCGCGATGCCACGGCAGGCTTCCAGCGCGCACCGATGTCGGTGCGCGTGTCGCCGTATCTCATGTCGCTCATCGACTGGACGGACCCGTATCGAGATCCGCTGCGCATCCAGTTCTTGCCGCTCGCGTCACGCCTGCTGCCCGATCATCCAAAGCTCGGGCTCGATTCTCTGCACGAGCAAGAGGACGCGCCCACGCCGGGGCTCACGCATCGCTACGTGGACAAAGCGCTGTTCCTGCCGCTCACCACCTGCCCGGTGTACTGCCGTTTCTGCACGCGGAGCTATGCCGTCGGGGTGGACACCGATCTCGTCGACAAGGTGGAGCTCCGCGTGAACGAAGAGCGCTGGCAGCAGGCGTTCGCGTACATCGCTTCGCGCCCCGAGCTCGAGGACATCGTCATCTCCGGTGGTGATGCGTACAACCTGCGCGCCACGCAGATCTCGGAGATCGGTGAAGCATTGCTGGCGATGCCGAACATCCGTCGCCTGCGCTTCGCGACGAAGGGCCCGGCGGTGATGCCGCAGAAGGTCCTCACCGACGATCCCTGGGTGGATGCGCTGACCGGCATCGTGGACAAGGGTCGCAAGGCGCACAAGGAAGTGGTGCTGCACACGCACTTCAATCACCCGAACGAGATCACTGGCATCACCGAGCTCGCGATGAACCGACTCATGGAGCGCGGCATCACGGTGCGCAACCAGTCGGTGCTGCAGCGCGGCGTGAACGACACCGTCGAGACCATGAAGCTGCTCGTCAAGCGCCTCGGCCACGTGAACGTGCATCCGTACTATGTGTACGTGCACGACCTCGTGAAGGGCGTGGAGGATCTGCGCACCACGGTGCAGGTCGCCATCGATCTCGAAAAGCACGTGCGCGGCTCCACCGCCGGCTTCAACACCCCCACGTTCGTCGTCGATGCTCCCGGCGGCGGTGGCAAGCGAGACTGTCATTCCTTCGAGTACTATGACCGCACCACCGGCGTTTCCGTGTACACCGCACCGTCGGTGAAGCCGGGCAGCTACTTCCCCTATTTCGATCCCATCGATCAGCTGCCGCCCGAGGGCAAGGCGCGTTGGGCCGACCCGGCCGAGCGCGACAAGATGGTGGACGAAGCGCTGTCGCAGGCCCGCGCGCGCGTGCGCTAGCGCTGGCGACGTCTTTCGGCGTGATAGGCTCGTGCCGCGTAGTGCCTTAGACTGGAGGTCCTCATGGAAGGTCGGCGTTGGTTGGGTTCGCGCGCAGCGCAGGTCATCGTGGCGGTCAGCGCCTTGGTCATGGTGGTGGTGATCGGGGGCGGAGGCGCTTGCACGCCATCGACGACGGAAAATCGGGACTTCGGGGCAGTCGACTTTGCGGGCCGTGATCTACGCGGCGTCGATTTCGCGACGACGAAGCTCGACGGCTCGCTCACCGGCACATGGCAAGCGCAAAACAGCGGCACGAGCGAAAGCTTGATCTGCGTGTTCGCGATCGGCTCCGACGTGTATGCGGCCGGCTTCAACGGGGTGCTCATCAAGAGCACGAACGCAGGCGTGACCTGGAACGGGCAGAGCACGAACGTGACCAGCAACATTTCGGGGCTCTGGGCCGCGTCGTCGAACGACATCTACGCCGTCGGTGACGAAGGCCTCATCCTGCACTCCTCCAACGGCACCGACTGGAACATCGTCACCACGCCCACGAGCGAGAACCTGTTCGGCGTCTGGGGCTCGGGCCCGAACGACCTGTGGGCCGTCGGCACGAACGGCACCGTGTTGCGCTCCACCAACGGTACGGTATGGAACGACGTATCTCCGCCCGGCTTGACCGCCAGCATGTACACGGTGTGGGGCTCGGGCGCTACCAACGTCTACATCGCCGGCCTCGGCGGGGAGATGCGACGCACCATCAACAGCGGCACCTCGTTCACCTCGCTCACCACCAACGTCAACACGAGCCTTTATTCGATCTGGGGCACGAGTGCGACGGACCTCTACGCCGTCGGTGAGTTCGGCAAGATCATCCACACCACGAACGGCGGGACCGCTTGGACGGCGCAGACCAGCAACGTGAGCGGCAACCTGAACCGGGTCCACGGCCTCGGGACCACCATCTTCGCCGTCGGTGAAAACGGCGCCATCGTGAAGACCACCAACGGCGGGTCGACATGGGCAACCGATATGTCGATGGTGAACATCACACTGCAGGGCGTGTACATGCAGAGCCCGTCCGAGCTGTATGCCGTTGGTAACGACGGCGTGCTCCTAAAGCGCCTGTAGGGCGGTATCCAGCCGAGCGCACTTGGGGTATGGGGAAGCCTTCAGCTCAGTAACCCCCGTAGAGGTCTCCGATGTTTTTGCGTTCCTTCGCCTGCCTGGTCCTGGTCGTCGCCGGGCTCGTCGCCGGCTGCACCACTCCGAATCCGGCCTTCCTGACCGGTGACGCATCAGCCGGCAACGCAGACGGCGGGACCATGGTCGCCGTGGACCTCGCGGCCGCGCCGACGGTGGATCAGGGGATGATCGCCGCGGACCTGAGCACGGTAGGCGCGGCCGACCTCTCCCACCACCCGCAGAGCAGCAATCCCGACCTCGCCGACGCCACCTGCAAGGACTTCAAGGACACCAACGCGTGCTCGAACCACGTCGAATGCTACTGGACGGGGATGAAGTGCAAGAGCACAAGTGAGCCGTTCCCGAACTGCGACGCGTACACCAGCAAGACCGAGTGCGTGCTCGTGGATGACTGCGCATGGCAGCAGTACGGCGAGCTCGGGACCTGCTACCTCACGCCGTAACCCTACGCGGCAGCCAAGTTCGTCCAGACGGGATCTTCGGACACCATCTGCGTGATCCACCGCCATAGCGCGACGGTGCCTACCGTCGTGGTGGCTGGGTGGCCAATCATCGTGTGCGACGTTGACCCCAATTCCCGTCGGTGAGTCGTCGTCGCAGACGGCATCGGCGACGGGGGCTCAGGTCCACGTGTTGGCGCTGAGGCTCAGCAGAGTCGCCCCCCCCGAGGCCGAACCCGAGGCTGCACCCGAGGCCGAACCCGAGGCTGCACCCGAGGAGCAGCAGCACGGATTTCCGCATGGAGGCGTTATACCGCGGCCGTCAACGTGTGGTATGGGAGGTGCCCTCCGATGAGCCGTCCGCAGGTCATATCGACAACGTCCAAGGCAGCGCTCGCGGCGCTCGCGGCGCTCGCGGTTGTCGTGTTGGTGGTGCTCGCCACGCTCGACAATACCGGTTGTGCCATCGACGACCTGTTCACCGACCTCGGCACCGTCGAGGCGCTCTGCCGCGCACCTGCGAGCTGCTACACCATCGGCACCGAGTCGTGCGCGTGCGCGCGGGCCAGCAGCAACGGCCCGATCGACCCGGCCGCACTGTGTCGCGTCCCGACGGTGAACGGCCAGTACTGTGACTCCACCAGCCACTGCAAGCTGCCAGGCACGCAGTGCGTGGGTCGCAAACCGCAGACCTGCGACGGCGTCGGCGCGCGCTGTCTTACCGTCGGTGGCAGCTGCGGCAACACGGGCGGCAATCCGCCCGATCGCGTGGGCAGCGGAGTGAACGGCACGCTGGAAAATCGCTGCAGCTACGTCGACGACGTCTGCTGCCCGGGCTCGATCAACACCGACGCGGGTGTAAACGCGACCAACGCACCAGATCCCGACGCCGGGACCTAGTACGAGAGCAAGAGATCGAGGTGATCGCGCTCCCAACGCCGCGCGAGCTCGTAGCCGGCGAAGCGAGCCTCGTCGGCGAGGAACGCCGGAGTGTGGAACTGTCGGCGGCCGTGCACGAGCGGCATGTCGTGCTTCTCGTGGAGCATCTCGTGGTAGACGATCCACGCGAGGAAGTCTCGCGGCACGCACGCGCGGTCCAGCGACGGGTGGATGCGGATGAGCCGATCCTCAACGCAGTACGAACCCATCTTGAGCGAACGTCGCAGGCGACCCCGCAGCTGCGGGCGTAGCCGAGGGCCCCAGGTGATGCGCGCCGTGATTCGACGAGCAAAGTAGCGTGCGTTCAGCTCGTGGAAGATCGAGGTCAGGTCGTGGATCTCGCCTCGGGGCTCGAGCGGCCGCACCACGGGCGCGGTACGTCGCGGCCGGCGGATGGCGGTGGCGTGGCCATCGATGAAGCGGTTGATGGCGAGCGACGCGCGGCGATCATCACGCTCCACGTAGCGAGCGAGTGCGACCACGATCTCCGGGCCGGCCTGCAGGAACATGTGGTGGACGCGCAGGATGAAACGATCGGGCTCGGTGCGAACCGAGAGCATCGTGGACCGGTTATCCGTGAGCCGGACCTCGACCCGAGCGGTCGCGGTCATGTGCTTTTGCACCCGGCTTTGTAGATCCGCGCGAGGATCGGCGATCGGCCGATCGTCGAATAGTAGATCTCGCGCTGCGGCTCGGGTCATCCGGCCGGCAGAAAGCTTAATCATTTCCTATAGTCTCAATGGGGGCTATCCCTCGGTCGAAGCTTTGTCAGCGTAGCTCGCCCTCCCCTGCTACCGCAAGTTATCCACAGGACAAAAAACCGCGTCTCTCGTGAGTTATCGGCAAGTTGTGCGCAGTTGAGCCACAACATTTTTTCGCCGTGCTAGGGTGCCCCTCATGCAGGTTCGCGTGCTCCTTTTCGCCGCCGCACGGCAGCGCGCCGGAAAATCGGAAATCATCGTCGAATTACCTGCAGATGCGAGCGCATCGGCGGCCAAGAACAAGGTGCTCGAGGCCTGCCCCGCGCTGGTTCCTCTCGCCGACCACCTGCGGATCGCGGTGAACCAAGCATTCGTGGACGGAGCAACGCGTCTTTCACCGGGTGACGAAGTCGCGTTGTTGCCGCCGGTCTCGGGTGGCGTGGGCGTGCACGCGTTCGTGCGCGATGAGCCACTGTCTCTCGAGCGCGTGGTCGCAGCGGTGAGTGGCGTCGAGCACGGTGCCGTCGCGACGTTCACCGGCATGGTGCGGCGCACCAGCCGCGGTCACGTCGTCACCCGGCTCGACTACGAAGCGTACGTGCCCATGGCCGAGCGCGTGATGCGCGAAGTGATCGACGAGATCGTGGTGCGACATCCCTCCGTCAAGCTCGCGATCGAGCATCGCATCGGCGAGCTGGCCCTCGGCGCGCTGGCCGTGGTCATCGCGGCGGGTGCGCCACACCGACGCGAGGCGCTCGCGGCTTGCGACGAGGCCATCGAGTCCGTGAAGGCCCGCGCACCGATCTGGAAGCGGGAGCACACGGACCAGGGTGCCGCGTGGGTCGGCTGCGACGGTTGTGTACCTGGAAACGCAATCTGGAAGCAACTGTAGCGCGGCGCCGCCGATATCGTTTCTGCCCACAGCGGCAGGAGCCACGGATGTCGAGCAGCTTGTCCACCACCACCGCCTGGCCGCAGATTCGCACCGCCACCGCTTCGGTCCTCACCACGCTGCCAGACACGTTGGTGCTCGTACTGCCCAACGGTCAGGAGGTCCCTCTCGGCGACGGCCTCACCATCGGGCAGTCGCGAGACAACCACGTGGTGCTCGAAGACCCATGCGCATCGCGACGCCATTGTGTCGTGGAGCGCGTGAACCGTCGCTACATCGTGCGTGACCTCCACTCCAAGAACGGCACCTACGTGAACGACGTGAAGGTCGCCGAGGCGCCATTGCAAGTGGGCTCCACGCTCGGCATCGGCGGCTCTCGCTTGCGGGTGATCACGCGTGCGTCCCGCGGCTCGCCGCTGGTCGGCAGCTCTGCGCCCATGGTCGAGCTGCGGGCGAGCATCGGCAAGCTCGCACCGACGGGACTTCCCGTGCTGGTGGTCGGCGAGACGGGCACCGGCAAGGAGCTGGTGGCCCGCGCGCTGCACGATCAGAGCGGGCGTACCGGCTCGTTCATCGCGCTCAACTGCGGCGCCATCTCGAGCGAGCTCGTGGAGAGCGAGCTGTTCGGTCACGAGCGTGGCGCGTTCACCGGCGCGAATGCGAAGCGGGCTGGCCTGTTCCAGGACGCCGACGGTGGCACGCTGTTCCTCGACGAGATCGGCGAGCTCCCGCTCGCGATGCAGCCGCGGCTGCTGCGGGCCCTCGAGGTGGGTGCGGTGCGTGCCGTCGGTGCCACGCGCGAGCTGCGGGTGGAGGTGCGGGTGGTCGCTGCCACGCACGCCGATCTGCAAGCGTGCGTGCGCACGGGTGCCTTCCGCCAAGATTTGTTCTATCGGCTCGACGGCGCGGTCGTTACCACGCCGTCGCTGCGCGCGCGGCCGAGCGACATTCCCGAGCTCGCGACGCAGTTGCTGCGCGATGATCGTGCCGCGTCTCGGCTCGACGATTCCGCGCTCGAGGCGTTACAACACCACGCGTGGCCCGGCAACGTACGCGAGCTGCGCAACGTGCTGCGGCGGGCGGCCGCGCTGTCGGGCCCCGTGATCAGCGCGGCGGACCTGGCCCTGCGGCCCGCGTTCCCGGTAAGCGGTGTCGTCGCCGGCGATAGCCTAGCGCTCGGAGGGCGCTTCCTCGATCTGGAGCGCGCGATCCTCGAGCACGCGCTCACGCATGCTGGCGGCAACAAGCGAGCAGCAGCCCAGGCGCTCGGCATTCCCAAGTCCACGTTGTGCGACAAGGCGAAGCGCTACGGGATCGGGTGACGCGTCTCAAAAAGGCGGCGGAAGATGGGGCGTGGTGGTAAATGGAACGCCCATCGCGCGCAGCGCTTTGGTGACGCTGGTGTAGGAAAGAAGGTCCACCACTTTCGACGCCTTGCCGTCGCCCAGTGAGACGGGCTTCGCAAACTCGAAGTCGATCTTGTAGACCTCCCCGTCGACCTCGACCGCCTTCACGATGGGCTCCGCCGATAGCTCGGAGCTCACCGCGGTGCTGTCGATTGCAGATGTGCTGGCCCAGGTGAGCACCTTGACGGCGTCGAGCAACGTGAAGGAAGACGTGGGGTGCGCCGTCTTCAGCTTGTTCGTGAGCGCCTGCATCTGCGCTGGCGAAGCCGCGGCGTCCAACGTCGCCGTGCCGCCCAAGCCCGCAACCAAGAAGGACGCCGGCGTGGGCTTCACGAACACGATCGAGTCGAAGCCTTGCATCGCGGCGTAGTAGGCGAGCTTGTAGTCCGGGTCGGGGGTGAGGGACGGGGGTACGGTGACGACGAAGTACAATCGCCCGTAGTCGAAGGCTGGCGGAACGTCGATCTGGCCGGCTCCATCGACGAAGACGATCGTGCCACTCGAAAAGTCGGTGACTCCGAGCGACTGCAAGCGCTCGATCGCGTGCGCGCGAAACACCGCGAGGTCGATCGAAGTAGCGGACGTGGCAAGATCGAGCTCGCTCATGTCGACGGGCGTCGGGACCGTGGAGAGGTCGCTCGGAACGGGGCCCTGGGGCACGGGTTCGTCGTTGCATCCGGTGAGGGCCGACACCAAGAGGACTGCATAGGCGTATCGCGAAGTGTTGAACATGCGGCTGAGCATAGGCAAGATCCGGGCCTATGAGGCGGTCACGCTCGCCGCTCCCGGGCGTGGCCCACCAGCGACGGAAACGCGCTCACCGTCGATGGTCGTAGAGAGGAGGCTCCCCTCAGATTTTCGTGGCTCGAGACCGCGACGGGGGTCCCCGCGATCGCGATGGTGTATCGTAGGCGGCGGCGATTTCTTCGCTCGAGCTGCCCATGATCATCGTCCTCAAGCCCACCGCCACGCCGGCCGACGCCGAAGAAATTATCGCCAAGATAGCCGCGCGCGGCATGAAGCCGCTCCACATGCCCGGCCTCGAGCGCGTGGTCATCGGCGCGCTGGGCGACGAGCGCGCGCTGCGCGATGCGAACTTCGAGAGCCATCCCGCCGTAGAGTCGGTGAAGCCCATCCTCACGCCGTACAAGCTCGTCGGGCGCGAGCTGCATCCGCACGATACCGTGGTGAACGTGGGGCCGCTGAGTCTCGGCGGATCGCGCTTCGGCGTCATCGCCGGGCCGTGTGCCGTCGAGAGCCGCGAGCAGTTGCGCGCCGCCGCCTTTGCGGTGAAAGCCAGTGGTGCACACGCGATCCGTGGCGGCGCGTACAAGCCACGCACCAGCCCCTACAGCTTCCAAGGCCACGGACCCGAAGCCATCGAGCTCTTGCGCGAGATCTCCGACCAGAGCGGGTTGCCCGTGGTCTCCGAGGTACTCGACACCGCGGACGTCGAGCGCATGGCCGACAAGATCGACGTGCTGCAGATCGGCGCGCGCAGCATGCAGAACTTTGCGCTCCTCCGGGCGGTCGGCCAGGTGAAGCGACCGGTGATCTTGAAACGCGGTCTGTCGGCCACCATCGAGGAGCTCCTGCTCGCCGCCGAGTACATCCTCGCGAGCGGCAACGACCAGCTGATCCTGTGCGAGCGCGGGATCCGCACGTTCGAGCCCGCCACGCGCAACACTCTCGACCTCAATGCCGTAGCCTTCATCAAGCAGCGCTCGCACCTGCCGGTGCTGGTCGATCCTTCGCACGGTACCGGCGTGCGTGAGCTCGTCATTCCCATGTCGCGCGCGGCCGCGGCCGTCGGCGCCGACGGCATCATGGTGGAGGTGCACCACAACCCACGCGAGGCGCTGTCCGATGGTGCGCACGCGTTGCACCCACACGAGTTCGCGCGGCTCATGGTCGAGATCGAGCCGTTCGTGAAGGCCGCAGGAAAGACCCTCGCTTGATCCCATCCATTCTGTCGGGGGCGCCCGGCAGCGTGCACCCGCTGCGGCGTCGGCTGGACGCGTTCCCTGATCCGCCTCTGCTGTTTGCTCGACTCACCGACGGTGGCACGCGCACCGATACGATCTTGCTCGAGTCCGCCGAGCCCGGGCTATCGCCTGGCCAGAAGAGCGTGCTGGTCACGCGCAGCGCGCTGCGCATCACCTGCGTGGGTCGAACCGTCACCGTGCAGGCCCTCACGCCGAACGGTCGCAGCGTGTTGCCGCACATCGCGCGCTCGCTGCAAGCCACGCGTGACGGTGACGTGATCACCGTCGCGTATCCCGCGCCTTCGCGTGCGCCCGATGAAGAGGAACGTCGCAAGGCTCCGCATGTGCTCGACGCGCTTCGCGTGATCCATCGGTGCCTCACGGTGGCCTCGGCTGGCGATCGCGCCGACGGTGTGTACCTCGCCGGCATCTTCGCCTACGACCTCGTGGACAGCGTCGAGGTGTTGCCTGCCGCGGCGCACGATCCCCTTGGCTTTCCCGATTACGTGTTCCAGCTGGCGGAGACGCTGGTCGTCATCGATCACCTCACCCGTCAGGTGCGCATCACCTGCAACGTGTTCTCGGGCGACCACGCCGAGCCTTGCTTTCATGCAGCCACCGAGGAGATCGCGCGTATCGCGGAGCTGTGCGGCCGGCCCGAGCTCGCGACGACCTATGTCCTCGACGAATCGCCGGTGCCGCCCGAGCCTGTGGAAGTCGACCGCAGCGATGCAGAGTTCGCCGCGGAGGTGCAGACGCTGAAGCAGAACATCGTGGCGGGCGACGTGTTCCAGATCGTCGCGTCGCGCACGTTCCGCGCGCCCTGCCCCGATCCACTCGCTGCCTATCGTGCGCTGCGCGCGATCAACCCGTCGCCGTACTTGTTCTATGTACGTGCGGGGCGCTACACCCTGTTCGGTGCGTCGCCCGAGTCGTCGGTGAAGGTGGCCGGCGCCTCCCGCAGCATCGAGATTTCACCCATCGCCGGCACACGCCCACGCGGTCGCACGATCGACGGTGCCGTAGACCTCGATCTCGACGCCCGCCTCGAGGCCGAGCTCCGCCTCGACGAAAAGGAGATCGCCGAGCACATGATGCTGGTCGATCTCGCGCGCAACGACGTCGCCCGCGTCAGCATCAGCGGGGTCCGCAGCGTCACGTCGCTGCTACGCGTGGTGAGGTACTCGCACGTGATGCACCTCGTCTCCACGGTGACCGGCACGTTGCGGCCCGAGGTGGACGCGCTCGCCGCATACCAGGCGTGCCTCAACATGGGCACGCTCACCGGGGCGCCGAAGATCCGGGCGATGCAGCTCTTGCGCGAGCGCGAGCTCACCAAGCGTGCGACGTATGGAGGTGCGGTGGGCTACCTCGCGGGCGATGGAAGCTTCGACACGGCCATCATCATCCGTGCGGCGCTGGTGGTGGATGGGATCGCATACGTACGCGCCGGTGCCGGTGTGGTGCACGACTCGGATCCGGTCGCCGAGACCGAGGAGACCCGGCGCAAGGCGCAGGCCGTGCTCAATGCGCTCGCGCGCTCGAGGACCCGGCCGACCGAGGCTGCCAGCAGTCGCGTCGCGCCGCCTGCGTTGGAGAGCGCGGGCAAGGTCGTGCTGATCGACAACTTCGATTCGTTCACCTTCAACCTCGTCGACGAGCTGAGGCGCCTTCGCTACGACGTGACGGTGCTCCGCAACGACGTCGCGCCCGAGGAAGCACTCAGGCGCGCGCACGAGGGAATCCTCGTGCTGTCGCCCGGGCCCGGTGCACCTCGGGATGCGGGTTGTTGTATTCCGCTCATTCGCATGGCGCTCGGCAAAGTGCCCCTCTTCGGCATCTGCCTCGGTCATCAAGCCTTGGTCGAGGCGCTCGGCGGTGAGGTCGCGGGCGCTGGCATCATCGTGCACGGCAAGAAAGCGAACGTGCGCCACGACGAGCGCGGCGCCTTCGCCGGACTCCCGAACCCGCTTCCCGTCGGGCGCTATCACTCGTTGGTCGCGCGCCGTTTGCCGGACGAGCTCGAGCGCTGCGCCGAGGTGGACGGCCTGGTGATGGCCGTTCGCCACCGACATCACGCAGCGATCGGGCTGCAATTTCACCCCGAGTCCGTCCTCACCACCCACGGCAGTCGCTTGCTGGCCAACGTGCTCGCCGAGCTCCGTGCGACCCAGGCGGCAAGCAGATGAGGGCCGAGGTGGCAGCGCTCGTGGCAGGCGAGCACTTGAGCGAGGCCGCCAGCTACGACGTGTTCTCTGCGATCGTGCGCGGCGAGGTGGATGAAGCCGAGCTCACGACGCTCCTGGTCGAGCTGCGGCGCATCGGCGAGAGCCCCGAGGAAGTCGCCGGCGCCGCGCGCGGGCTGCGCGATCATGCGCTCGCGTTCGAGCGTCCTCCCTATCGCTTCGCCGACGTGGTGGGCACCGGTGGTGACCAAAGCGGGACCATCAACGTGTCCACCGCAGTCGCTTTCATCGTCGCAGAGGCGGGATTGCCCGTCGCCAAGCATGGCAATCGCTCGGTGTCGTCGCGCTGCGGTGCCGCCGATCTGCTCGAGCGCGTGGGCGTCCGCATCGACATGTCGCCGCTCCTCGCGCGCCGCTGTCTCGACGAGGTGGGCGTCACGTTCTTGTTCGCACCGCACTACCACCCGGGCATTCGTCACGCGATGCCGGCACGCAAGGCGCTCGGTACCCGCAGCATCTTCAACCTGCTGGGACCCCTGGTCAGCCCGGCTCGACCCCCGATCATGTTGGTGGGCGTGTACGACGCGACCCGCGTTCGCCTGGTGGCGGAGGCATTGCGACAGCTCGGCTGCGAGCGCGCGCTCGTGGTGCACGGCGGTGGGCTCGACGAGATCGCGCTCCACGGGCTCACCGTAGGCTGCGAGCTGCTCCACGGCACCCTGCGCGACCTAGAGCTCGCACCGGAAGACTTTGGCGCGCGCGCGGCGCCCCTGTCGGCCATCGTCGGTGGGTCACCCGAGGACAACGCGCGACTCTTGCGCTCGATCCTGAGCGGCGAGGGAGACGAAGCCCACGCCGATGCAGTCGCGGTGAACGCGGCTGCGCTGCTGAGCCTTGCGGGCGTGGTGGACGGCCATCGCGACGGCTACGCGCAAGCGCACGCGATCTTGCGCAGCGGTGCCGCGTGGTCGCGGCTCGAGCGGTTCGCGGTGTTGTCTCAGGAGCAGCCATAGATGTCGGTGCTCGCCGAGATCGTCGCCGCCAAGCGCGTGGACGTCGCTCGCCGCATGGACGAGCGACCGCTCGCGCTGCTCGAGCGTGACCTCGAGCCCACGTCACGCCGCTTCGCCGATGCGCTGCGCCAGCCCGGCCTGCGCTTCGTGCTCGAGTGCAAGCATGCGTCTCCGTCGGAGGGCGTGCTGCGCTCCGACTTCGATCCGGCCGTGGTGGCAGACGCCTATCGCGACGTGGCGGATGCGATCTCGGTGCTGACGGACACGCCGTACTTTCGGGGGAGCTTCGATCACCTGCGTACCGTGCGTGCCGCCGTGCCGCAGCCGATCCTGTGCAAGGACTTCGTGGTCGATCCGTATCAAGTCGCCGAAGCACGCAGCCACGGGGCCGATGCCGTGCTGTTGATGCTCTCGGTGCTCGACGACGCCGCGTATCGCGCGTGCGCCACGGCCGCGCGTGCGTTGTTCATGGATTGTCTCACCGAGGTCCACGACGAAGCAGAGCTCGATCGCGCGCTCGCGCTCGACGCGCGGGTGATCGGCGTGAACAACCGCGATCTGAAGACGCTGCGCATCGACCTCGCCACCACCGCGCGCCTCGCACCGCGCATCCCGCGTGATCGCGTGATCGTGTGCGAGTCGGGCATTCGCAGCCGGTCCGAGATCGACGCGGTGGCGGAGCACGTCGACGCGTTCCTCGTCGGAAGTCACCTCATGAAGCACCCTCGCATCGATCTCGCCGCACGCACGCTCGTGTATGGGGTTGTGAAGGTGTGTGGGTTGCGCTCGCGTGAGGCCATCGCCCTCGCGTACAAAGCCGGCGCGAGCCTGGGCGGGATGATCTTCGCGGAGACGTCGGCTCGCTTCGTCGACGATGCGCTGGCCGCGCAGCTCGTGGTCGATTCGCCTCTGCCTCTCGTGGGGGTGTTCGTGGATGCGAGCGTCGAGCGCGTCGCCGAGCGCGCTGCCACCTTGGGTCTCCACGCGGTGCAGCTGCACGGTGATGAGCCCCCCGCCTTCATCCGTGCCCTGCGCCCGCGGTTGCCGACGGGCTGCGAGGTGTGGAAGGCCATACGGGTGCGCGGTGCGATCCCGCGGGTCGAGGAGACCGGTGCCGATCGCCTGCTCCTCGACGCGCACGTCGCCGGAATCGCCGGCGGTACTGGCCGCACCTTCGACTGGACGCTGCTTGCGGATCATCCCCAGAAGGATCGCTCGATCCTCGCTGGCGGCATCAATCCCGGTAATGTTGCGCTCGCTCATCGCGTGGGTGCCGGCCTGCTCGACGTGAGTTCCGGCGTGGAGTCTGCGCCCGGCGTCAAAGACCCCGACAAGCTGCGCGCACTGTTCGCAGCGCTACGAGGAACATGAACGAGCCCGAGTCTTTCGTTCCCGCACACGGCGCCTTCGGCGAATTCGGCGGACAGTTCGTCCCCGAGATCCTCATGCCTGCGCTGCAACAATTGGAGGCGGCATTCCTCGCGGCGCAGGCGGATGCCGCGTTCCAACGCGAGCTCGCCGACTTGCTCACGCACTACGCCGGTCGGCCCACGCCGCTCTATCGCTGCCGAAACTTTTGCGCGGACACGCACGCGAAGATCTATCTGAAGCGCGAAGACCTCTTGCACGGCGGTGCCCACAAGACCAATCAGGTGCTGGGCCAAGGTCTCCTCGCGCGGCGCATGGGCAAGACGCGGCTCATCGCCGAGACGGGCGCGGGCCAGCACGGCGTGGCCACGGCGCTCGCGGGTGCGCTCCTCAAGATCCCGACGCGCATCTACATGGGACAGAAAGACGTGGAGCGACAACAGCTCAACGTCTTCCGCATGCAGCTCCTCGGTGCCGAGGTGGTGCCGGTGAGCGCGGGATCCGCGTCGCTCAAAGATGCCATCAACGAAGCGCTGCGCGACTGGTGTGCGAGCTACGAGGGTACGCACTACCTGCTCGGCACCGTTGCCGGCCCGCATCCGTATCCGACCATGGTGCGCGAGTACCAGCGCGTCATCGGGCGCGAGGCGCGCGCGCAGATTCTGGACCAAGAAGGGCGCTTGCCCGACGTGGTGCTCGCGGCGTGTGGTGGTGGCTCGAATGCGATTGGCATCTTCGCCGACTTCGTTCCCGACGCTGCGGTACAGCTCGTCGGCGTGGAGCCTGCCGGCCGTGGCCTCCACACCAAGGCCCACGGCGCCACCTTGCAAAAGGGTCGCGCGGGGATCCTGCACGGCTGTCGAACGCTGGTGCTGCAAGACGAGCATGGACAGATAGAGGAGTCGCACTCCATCTCGGCGGGACTCGACTATCCGGGGATCGGGCCCGAGCACGCGTATCTGCAGAGCATCGGCCGCGTGCGCTACGTGGGCGTGACGGACGACGAAGCGCTCGCCGCGTTTCAAGCGTTGTCCCGCGCCGAAGGCATCATCCCGGCGCTCGAGTCGGCCCACGCGCTCGCACACGCACAGACGTTGGCGCACACGAGCCCGCCCGGCACGGTGATGGTGGTGAACGTGTCCGGCCGCGGAGACAAAGACATGCAGCACGTTCAGCGACTCATCGGCTGAGATCAGAAACGCGATTGTGCTAATTTGATCCAAAATACATGCGTGACCCCTTACGGGTTCTCTTGGGCGCTCTGTCGGCTGCCCTGCCGATCTTTCTGATCCCAGCCCTCCTCACCGGCTGTCGCTTGCGCATCGAGACGGGTGCGGTCGCCGCGCCCACGACGGCCGCGTTGGAGACCATCCCGACTGCGTCTTGCACGGTGCACGAGCTCAACCTGGTCTCGCACACCGACGACGATCTGCTGTTCATGAACCCCGACATCGACGAGGCCATCGACCACGGCCACTGCATGCGCTCGGTATATCTCACCGCCGGTGATGCGGGCCGTGAAGAGTCGTACGTGGTCGAGCGCGAAGCCGGGGTCCGCGCAGCCTATGCCGTGATGGCGGGCGTTCCCGACCAGTGGGCGCACAGTGACCTCACGATCGATGGCTTCACGATCCGTTCGTTCACGCTCGAGCAAGCACCGCGCGTCTCCCTGAGCTTTCTCGGCGTGCCCGATGGCATCGAGGGCGCGGGGTCCGATCGCTACGGTCACGCCAGCCTCAGTCGTCTCTGGGATGGAGAGCTCTCTCACGCCAACACCGTCGATGGGCTCAACCGCTTCAGCAAGCAAGCGCTCATCGACGTGCTCACGGGCATCTTGCACCATGATCATGCGGCGCTCGTCCGCACGCTCGAGCGCACCGGCGCCTACGGCCGCGACCACAACGATCATCGCAACAGCGCACGCTTCGCGATCGCCGCCTACGAGCACAGCGACAAGTCCGCCACGCACCTGTCCTATCGCGGCTACAACATCAGCGATCTTCCGGCCAACCTCGACGAGGCCGCGGTCCACGCCAAGTGGGAAGCGTTCTGGGCCTACGTGCAGCACGATCCCGCGCTCGCCAACGGTCGAGATCCGATCGTGACCACGCTCTACGCCGGCTGGGCCGCGCGGCAATATCCGACGTCCGGCACCGAGCCCGACACGCTCTAAACAGCATCGCCGATCACTTAAGTCCAAGTGATCAATCTCGCTTCGCGATTCGTCTGTTTCGGAAACAGGCGACAGGCAACAGGCGACAGGCAATTCTGAAATTTTTCAGAGCGTCATCGACGACGCGAGCGGTTCTACTCCGAACATTTCCTGTCG